>CACVAQ010000072.1 GCA_902727865.1 uncultured Aureispira sp.
GTTAATGTTATTATGCTAATTCATCCTGTTGAGGCGATCAAAGAATGGCAATCGGTCATGTTATAAGCTTGACGCTAAATCAGCTCTCCTTCTAGCAGGCGAATGAGTACAGGTACAAGGTCTTGGTAGTCCTTTAAAACAATTGCTCTAACTCGTTCTGGCGTATCTTCGTCTTGGATAGGCAAAAATTCTGCTAGACGATCAATAATTTCTGTACGATCGGTTTTAGCATCATGGTAACTAACCATTCTAGAAGCCGTTGCAGCAGTGCCCATGTAAGGAACATAGCCTTCTATAAATTCGTATTCGACCCAAATATTGGCAATTCGAATACTGCTGTAAAAGTCATTGGGACTGGCGAACGTTCGTTCAGAATCAATGGGTTTCAAGCTTCCAATGGCTTCTTCCAAGGTCATATCCAAGTGATTGACCATCATATAGACTGCAATATAGGTGTTCTCTCCTTGTCCAGAATCGACTAGGCTTTGAATTTTACTTTGAATTTCTTTTTTTGTCATTGATTTTCTTCCTTCTTTGATAAATCATGTGGTAATCCTTTAAACCACTTTTTTTGTTAGACGGCATGCCTCGTACCTTTATGCACCGCACTTTTTGATGCTTTTGATAAAAAATCAACGGAGTATTAACAAAAATGACAATCATTTTAGTTTTTTTTGTAAAAAACGAACACTTTCTTCCCTTTATACTCAAAAACAAATATGAGTCACCTAGAAATTGCCCAACAACTCGTCACCCTAGCTGGTGGAAAAGTTAAGCACAGAATCGTCGAAAAAGTAGGCATTTCCATCCTGTACGATTATCACCTAACAGCAGAAGGAACAAAAATCATAGCGCACTTTGCCAACCTACGAAACGATGATTTTGACCAAGGAAAAATGACCGATTTTCATAAATTGGTTGATTTTTCGGCTAGAATCACCTACCTTAGTTATGACAAAACCAGTGCCGTAGACCTTCGAAACAAGCTCAAAGCCTTAGGACATTTAAACGTTTATGATCTGAACGGGATTGCTGTCCTAGTTGCAGGTTGCTCCTTAGAATGTATTTTAGAATTGGTTTCTAATCGAGTCAATCGAAGTTGTCGCTTGACCAGCAGCAAGACCAAAGCCGCCATTGAAACCTTGTATTCTAAACAAATAGATCCAATTTGGCTAGAACAATTCTTAGCTTTAAGAGCAGATTTTTTAGCACAGACGACCCATAATTTAGAATCGAGCAATCTATTTAACTTAAGTGCCAAATGCGGTTATGCCGTCATTTCAATGGGTATGCGAGATTGGAATTTCTTACTCAATGCTCGTTTAAGAGACGAAGGTTTAGAGGAAGAATTAAGAGCAGTCTTAAGCGAAATTAAACAACAACTAAAAAAGAGCCCCAATTGGATGTTTTAAATCCCCATATTCTAAGCCATGCCAAGGCACATCCTTTGACCAAACGCATCTTAAAAGCCGTCCAACAAAAGTTACAAAAAGGCTTATTGCATTACAAAACAAGCGCAAAAAGCAGCAAAGAACAGTTTTTGTACTGGTATCCTTCTCTCAATGCGGGTTTGCCTGTGGTTGCTAAAAAAGATGCGATTCACCAGTCGATTTACATGTTTCACGACATGGCACACACCTGTTTGTACGATCCGCTTCCCGACACTAGTTTTCAAACCTATATCTTGGGCAAAATGGTTGGCGAAGCAATGGCGCAATTCATTGCAGATGGTATTTTTGCCAGCCTCTTACAAGCCAATTATCAACCAGCATATGCCTACAAGAAACGTTATTACATCCAAATGTATACGCAGCTGCAAGACCTTGATATCCGAGTCTTGTCCATTGCCATTGCACATTTTGCTATTTTTGATAATCGCAGTCCTTTAATTGCGCTCTGTCCCTCTTCGGAAGCCAAAAAATGGGCACACGTTTTTTGTAATTTGTATGCCAAAATGTTTCAAGCAGATCTATGGTGGAATCATCAAATTTATAGTCAATATAAAGGCAAGGTATTTGAATACAATCCCGCTTATTGCTATCGGAACAACAAAAAAACAAGCCTTAATACAATAGAGGCAATTGTTGATCATAATTTAGCCTTATTAGCGCAATCCGATCAAGAAGAAACGGGCAATGGGCTTTTGTTGGCGCAACAATTGAGTCAAGGCAATGAATTTGTTTATCGCTTTGTGCAAGTTAATTATAAACATACAATTGAAACAAGGATTCTGAATTCGATTCGAGCAAAATTGAGGTACTAATTTTATACGCTATTTTTCTCCTAAAATTTATAAAAACCCACAAAAATGAAACGACTACTCTATCTACTTTTATGCTCTTTTTTAGCCCAAAGTTGTGACAGCCCCCCTATTGGTCCTAGTGACCGTGAGCTTGAAAAAATGACTCGATTTGAAAAATGGGACTGCTTGGAAAAGCGAATGACTAAAGAAACTGTTGTAAGGATTTTGGGAAAACCAAGCTCCAAAAAAAATTGGAGCGGTCAAACCAGCTATACATTTGAATGCTTCTTATGTGAAACTACTTTCGATGAAAATGGCAAATTATGGTCTTGGCATAGTCCAGAAGAAACGTTTTAGTCAAAAAACCTAAAGGCTTATCAAAACACAAAAGAGACGACCGAAAATGGATTCCGATCGTCTCTTTAATCTATAGTTGTCCGACGCTCAAAAGAAGCATCCGTCCCCAAAAACTATTTCGTAGCAGCTTTATTTACAGCCACCCATTGCCCCCGTTTACGCGCTTGGATTGTCTTATCATACATTGCCTCAACCGACAAGGCAGGCAAATAATAACGCCCCAAATAACTGGCATTCAATAAGACATTAAAGGTTTTGGTTTTTCCTTTTTTCAAGTCAAAAAACGTATACACTCTATCATCCCGAATGTCCAAATAATCCGCTTTGTCGCCCCCAGCAGTAGCTCCCGTCAGGCGAGTGTTGTGAATTTCCCAACCAGAAGGAAAGACTTGGTGTATCGCCAATTCGTTGTAATCCATTCCGCCCGTATTTTTCACGCTTACCTTCGCTTTAAAATCCGTTCCTTGGCTAATTGTAGTAGGATCTAATTTGGTTCCAGCCATATCTAAATACTCAATCGTTACTTCTAAACCTTTGGCGCTTTCCGTTTCGTTCATTGCCGCAGGAATACCATCTGAAATCACCCGAGCAAAAAGCACGGCACCGCTTGTATTTTTAAACTCAACCGCCTTCGCTTGTTCTCCATCCAAATCCAGTTGCCAAATTGGTTTCTTGCTCGTCATTTTTTGCCAAGCACCATCTGCCAAACGATATTCAAAAGCCAAGTCTCTACTGACACCGCCTTCCCCAACAAACTTTGCCATAGCGACTAAAGCTTGCGCTGTTTCCTGTGTATTCAACCAATCATCAGAGGCTAGTTTTGTTGTAATCGCTTTCACTAAATCACTAGCATTATTACGCAAATCCATCAGACTCAAAGCTTGCAAAATCAAGGCTTGGTCACGGAATTTAGAGCCAAACGTAGACGAGCCTGTATTTCCTTTATAAGGCAAAGCCGTCAAGACCGCTTTTGCAGCCAAATTTTTAGCCACATCCTTTTGCCCCGCAATATGATACGAAGCCGCCAAATACCAACGGGCAGCAACCGCATCCGCAGTCGTTTGTTTCAAGCGCATTCTATTCATAGAACCCAAATCAGGTTTCCCAGCCAAAGCCAGCAAATACAAGCGATAAGCTTGCGTCAAATCATCGCTAACCGTTCCTTTAGACGTCCATTTTTGAGCCGCACTGGTTTGAAAAGCCACCCACTTGTTCATAAACTCCGTCGTAACAGAATAGCCCGCTTTTTTCGCCTCGATCATAAAATGTCCCGCATAGTTTGTTGCCCATAGATCATCTTTCTGACCAGGCCAATAGGCCATTGCACCACTTGGGTTTTGATAACGGTACAAGCGTTTTACCCCTGCTTTTATATTGGTATTAATTTCATCCTTTTTCTTTTGTGGCAAATCCATTAGAGAAGTTAGGTAAACTTGTGGAAAAACAGAAGAAGTCGTCTGCTCGACACAACCATAAGGATAGCGAATTAAATATTTCAGTCGTTTGCCCAAATTCATCGCAGGAATGGACGACACTTCTAGTACACCATTATTCGTTCCTATCATACCAATCGGTTTATAGGTTTGTTTCCACGATTGATTATTTTCAATCGTTTCGTGTGCGACCAAGGTTTCTCTTGGGTTCGCATTTCGAATATTCACATCGGTTTCATAAACAGCCGATTCTTTACCACTGCTGACCGTAATTTTGACATGCCCCGTTCCTACCCTTGGTTTGGTTTTTAATTCAAAATAGACCAAATCATCTCCAGGTTCGTTGAAGGTCATTTTTCTACTTTTGCTGCCTTTTATTTCTAATAAGCCATTGCATTCGATTTTAACCTCTACATTTTTGACATTTTCTTTCATGGCAAAAACAGTGACCGGCAACTGAAAGGTTTCGTCTACGCCCAAAACACGAGGGACTGTTCCTAAAACCATCAAAGGTTGACGAACAGGAATTGCTTTTTCGGTAGAACCATAAGCCCCATCGTTTGCAGCAACCACCATCGCACGAACAGAGCCAACATAATTAGGCATCGTAAATTTGTGATTTGCCGTCTCTCCTGCCTTCAAATAAAAAGGCCCTAGATACATCACGACTGGTTTGAAACGGTCTGGCTTTTTACCTGCTTTATTCGCATTAAACGCATCTCCTCCAATACTTAGTAAACTTTTTACATCCCCTCCAAAAGCGCCTAACACATCGTTGTACATATCCCATGTCTTGACTCCGAGGGCTTCTCTTTGATAAAAAGTACTCCAAGGACTAGGCGTTTTAAAACGCGTCAAATCCAACAAGCCTTCGTCTACAATCGCAACGGTATAGGCCATTGGGCCACCTCGACGCTCTTTCACGGTCATCGCAAATTCTTGCCCAGGACGCAACTCATCTGGAACCACCATTTCAGGTACGATATGTGTTTTAGGATCTTCTACAGACAATGGAATCGCTCCATACATACGAATCGGCAAATCGTTCTTTGTCTGTGCATGTGGTTGTAATAAAGAAACCGTTGCATAGGCATTGGGTGCCATATCTTTGGTGGCTTTAAACTTAAACTGTGTTGTTCCTTTTTTGGTATTGACCCAATGCGCCTCCACTACTTTTGTTCCATTCTCAATAGAAACCAAGGCACGCCCTACATTTCCAGTTGGAATATTTAACGTAATTTCGTCGCCTACTTTATATTTCTTCTGGTCTGCTGAAAAATTCAAAGCAGTAGCCCCTCCTGGATCATTTTCGGTGGAACGTCCAGCCCATCCTGGCCAATCAATATAGAACACCTTTCCTGTACTGTGTCCTTTTTTTCCATTAGAAACACGCACCAAATAACGTCCCCAATCAGGGTATTTCACTTCTAGTTCCCAAGTTCCTTTTCCATTCTTGGTCGATACTTTCCCAGAAGCAACTTCGGTTCCGTAGACCTTTCCTCTATAACTAGAAACAGCATCGCTATTTTTATCAAACCACCATTTCCAATCTAATTTATACAATTTAACGACCAAATCTTCCTCGTCTACAGGCTCGCCATCCTTGTCTAAGGTCACAATTTCAATCTTGTGTTTGACATCCGTTAACAACATATTTCTAGCTTCATCTCCTTTGGGAGTTCGCACACCTACATAAGTTTTGTAAGGGTGATAAGGCATAGAAAACTGGCTGATACTAAAGTCTCCTCCTGGCTCAAATACCTGCATTCTGAAATTTGCTTTCAGCATCCCTGGTCCTTGTCTAGACGCCACAATATTTGCATTCACTTTTGCTTTTCCTGTTTCGTCCAAAGCCGCTTCAAAAATCACTTTATCTTCTGGTGAAAATTTTCTAGCAGGATCGTGAAACACATACTCGCTGTACTTCACAAACTTTGTTTTGCTTTCTGACAAGGTCACTTCTACCTTTGCTTTTAAGCGCTTCGCAACAGCGCCATGCAACCAAGTAGAGGTCAAGATTCCTTCGAGCGTTTTGTTTTCTGCTGATAATTCTTTTACGCCAAAGTCCAAATCCATTTTCAAGCGATTCGGCTTAATCATTTCAATTTTGATGCTCTTGCTAAATTTAGCGCCACCAACACGCACCATTGCCAGATAATTGCCCGTTGGAGCATCTGCATCTGTTTGGCAAGTAAAATTATACACACCATTAACCCCTTTGGTTGTCGTTTTCTTAACAATAATAGACCCTCTAGAGTCTTTTAAGGTAAAGACAACAGGATGATTGGCAGGAAGTGTTTTGTCTTTGTCTTCCAAAATGAAGTTTAAAAACAACTCGTCTCCTGGTCTCCAAACCCCACGTTCTCCATAAATAAAGCCTTTTAAGCCTTTATGATACGTACTGCCTGCGACATCAAACCGACTCATAGATAATGCAGCACCATCGTCCAAACGCAAGTACCCTCTTTGATCGCCATATTTTGCAATCAAGAAAAATGGTTTTTTGGCTAATTCAGGTCGAGCCATTCCTTCCTTGTCTGTTTTTGTTGTTCCGATCAGTTCTTGATGATAATCGTAAAACTCTAAGTCTACATTCTTAATGGGCGCTGTTGTTTGTAAGTTATTCACCACAAACAAACTTCCATTGTCTCCCTGCTTGGCAATGATTCCTAGATCAGATGCCAAAATATTGCGTTTCGCCACTAAATTTGGACGATAATAATAACGACTACAAGGATTTTCTAAATCTCCATAATTATAATCATCTTCATAATTATCCCAATAGCTGCTGCTGTAAGTTGGACTATCCCAATTTTCTGGCAACTCCATCATATTTAAGCCCTCGTAATTCGCCTCTTCACGATCCGAGCTTTCACAAGGATACAAGGAATAAGATTGTCTAAAGCCTAAGGCTATTTCATAAACAGCTCCTGGCTCTGGCGAAATCAAATCTGCCAAATCCAAAGAATGATTCGTCCATTCTGCCAAATCCAGTCCTTTGTTTTCAAATGGAATTCTTTTTTCCAAAACAACCGTTCCAACACGCTTCAATTCACTATCGCCACCAATATAATTAACTTGAAAAAATTGTTTAATGTTGCGCTCTCTTACTTTGATTACCCGAACATCTACCGCATTTAGGTTCACGGTTTTAAAGACAACAGGCATTATTTTAGACTTTGGAATGATGTTGCCATCTCCTACCCATTCTACTTGAGGTTTTGTCTCTGAAAACGTAATCGTTTCGGTTAAAGGCTCCCCTAGTTTTTTGCCTAAGATGCTTTTAATTTCTCCTGAAATTTCCAACAGTTTCTTACCAGAAAAATTACCATCGGTAAACAACTTGATTTTATTATCTTCAATAGCGTACTTTAGGTTCTTGCCCCCCAATTGAACCAAGCCATCCAAATTTTGCCCAGCCTCCAAAACATCTGAAAACTCTAAGACAATATGTTGTTCTGGTTCATTATAACGATAGGTCTTTACATGCCCAAATTTGCCCTCAGAAGGAATAGAGAAGGTATATTCTTCTATAGTCGTTGAATTGAGTGGTTCTCCATTCAATTTCAACGTCACTTGATAGGCCTTTGGTTTTTGTTGCAAGTTTTGAATCGAAAAATGATGGTTTTTATTATTGGTATGTTGCCAATTGATTTCGAGTTGTGTGTCGCCATGATACGCCGTTAAAACTTGTTCAATACGCTCGACATTCTCGGCATCATGCGTTGTCAATTCGCCTTGCAACTCCATCCAAGTATTGTTTTTATCTTTTGTAATCGTACTCGCTAGTGGACTTACATTGATAAATTGATCTTTTGCTTTGAACTGAAAGACAAAATTGGACAAATCCGCAGGTATCTCAGCCAACAGCTTGGATAAATCCAAGGTAGCGGTATAAATCTGACCAGACATTAAGTCTTCTTTGGGAATAAACTCAATCGTTTGTTTGTCGCTCCAAACGGCTTCACCTTTCAAGCTTGGCTCAAAAGAAAAAGGATTGGGGTAAATTGGAGCATTGACATTTTCGGTCACTTCTTCCTGAAAAGCAACTTTGATGCTTGATTTTTTAGAGATTTCACCATCGGTAAAAGCAGATAAATACGCATCGTAAGAGCTATTATAAATTACCTGAGTTGGTTTCTGTTCTGTGGTACATGCTCCCAGCAACAAAGCGAGGGCAAAGAACAAGGTGCTTAATTTAGTTTTGTTCATTTGGTTTATTCATTAAAGGTTTATATATATGCTCTTTTGTTGGTCAGTCCTCCGTAGGATTGTACTTTTTTGACAGGCTAAACGCTTCGATTACCGTCAGTGATCACTTCCCTCAAAACAGCTTGGTTTTTAACTATATCAATAGCGTATTTCCGTTGTTCAATCATGCATTTATCACAATTCACCATCAACATCAAAACACCTGTTCTAGACCATTCGTACTCGTAGGTCAGTTCATTCCGATTATCTTCTGGCAACAAAATATTGCCAACAGGGCGAAGATTTTGGCTGTTCTTCTTTTGAAAATATACTAAAATCTCAGGAGCTTGGTGCATAATTCTATCTTTTTGATAGAGCATAATTTGATATTCTAGGTCTGGCGCATCAATTTTCCCCCATAGGCTCTTTTCCTCTTCATAAAAAGATAACAACATAATAGAGCCCCCTAAAAAGGCTAAAATAAAGTAATATTGGAGTCCGTTTTTTTTCATCTTGTTTTTGTATCAATACTTAGCCACACCGCTGCTTATACTCCTTGGTCAGGAGCGTTTCACTTGTT
>CACVAQ010000073.1 GCA_902727865.1 uncultured Aureispira sp.
TACACAGAATCAAGATTAAATTAAAACACTTATCCCAAAATAAAGTTAAAACACTCACTATGAAAAAGCGAATTCTAGCCCTAGTAACGGGCGGTACTTTTGACAAGGAATACAATATGATTAACGGAGAACTTTTTTTTAAAGATACACATCTTCCCGAAATTTTTCAACGAGGCCGTTCGACCTTAGACATTACCGTTCGAACATTGATGATGATTGACAGCGTGGAAATGACAGAAAATGATCGTTCCATCATCGCCCAAAACTGCAAGCGTACGGAATCGAAACACATTATAATCACGCATGGTACAGATACCATGGTCGAAACTGCTAAGTATTTAGCAGAATCTGGCATCGAAGGAAAGACCATTGTGTTGTTAGGCGCAATGATTCCTTACAAATTTGGAATGTCGTCAGACGGTTTTTTTAATTTAGGAGCCGCCCTAGCCTTTGCTCAATCTATGCCAAATGGAATTTATATCGCCATGCATGGCGAGTGTTTTGACTGGGATGATGTCCGAAAAAATAGAGAATCTGGTTATTTTGTCCACACCAAAAATCAGTCGTAGGACATTTTTTATTGCGCATCATGGATAAGAACTACTTATTTTTCATTATCTTTGCGGTAATAATTAATAAAAAAAACCTATTCATTCTCGAATATACAATCTATCACTACTTCGTAGTAAAATCGCATTTATTTGATTGCTAGCAAAATGCATGTTCAACATTACTTGCACTAAAAACCTACTCATCAAACAGATGTAAATGCTTTTGATCTTATTATCAAAAATATAAACCTACGACGTGTTAATCTTATAGTACACAATGATTAATTTTTTACGACTTTTCACCATAGAGCGTCAATTTGTTCTTTTTATTGTTTCTCTACTTGGTATTGTTCTACTACATTATTGGGCAGGTTTTGCAGGGTCTTGGTTTCCGATTCTAATCGTGCTAGCCCTTGTTGCCAAACATTTGTTGATTGGTACGGTCAATGCCGCAGCCATGAAAATGCAAACACAAGATTTTGATGGCGCAGAACGCTTGCTAAAATATACCTTCAAACCTAGTTGGTTGCGTTTTACGTATCACGGGATGTACTATTGGATCAAAAGTACTCTAGCCTTTCAAAGAAAAGACTTCAAATCCGCAGAACGCCTATCTAATATTGCCTTGGGTTTAGATTTGCAAGATGATTTTAAAGCAATGATTTACTTGCAATTGATTAACATTTATGGGAGTAAGAACAACCGTATAAAAGTTAAAGAATTGTATCAAAAAGCTAAAAAATTGACTGTTACACAAGAGATGGTTAAACAAAATATTCAGGAAGTTGGTTTGATGTTACAAGGCAAACATGCTGAGCAAAAGAAAATGATGGGAAAGAAAGCGCAGCGCTCTATGATGAACCAAGGTTATATGCGTCGCAGCCGTAATAAAAGAAGGTAATTTTTTGATTTAGTAATAGTTGCCCCTTACTAAAATAAAATTCTATTTTTGATCGCATCAAATACCTTATTTAGCCATAATGATTTCTCCTAAGCTTAGATTAGTACTAATTGTACTATTTATAATTTGCGGTACGATAGCGCCCTTCGCTCAGTTGGGTAGCTATATAATTTTTGCCTTCTGGGCAACAGCCTTCATTTTATTAATGGGGCATTTTAGACATGGTCCAATGTTAGGTATTTTGGTTGCGCTACGCAAAGGGAACATTCCTCAAGCCGAACAGTTAATCAATACGGTCAAACGTCCAGAATGGTTGAGTCCTAGATATCAAGCGTATTATCAGTTTGCCAATGCCTTAGTTGCCTCTCATCATCAAGATATTGATGCCGCAGAAAAGCATTCTAAAACGGCTTTGGAACTAGGCTATCTTCATGTCAAAGAAAAGGGTATTTTGCTTTATAACTTGGCTAGAGTTGCCTTTGAAAGAAAAGACTGGGAAAAAGCTAAAACTCAGTTGGCCGAACTCAAAACACTTTCTATTGAAGATTTGCATTTGAAAAAACGGATCGAAGAACTAGAACAGGCTTTGAAAAACAATGCCTAAAAATTCATCTTTTATTTTAGGAAATTGCTCCGAACCAATAGCAGCTTCAAAACACGCTACAGTTCAAGAGAACAAGTATTTTCAGTACCGCTCACAACCTAAAATTGGACTAGATTTAACACTATGAAAAACTGCCTAAGTTGCAATACAACACTCCTTCCTAATGCCTTGTTTTGCCATAGCTGTGGCAAGCAATCCGATGGAGATGGCGTCGTTTGTTTTGAGTGTAATAACATCAACCCCAAAGGAGCTAGATTTTGTTCTCGCTGCGGAACAGCAATTAACATTCAGTATACGCCCAAGCCGAATATTTCGCCTGTGTATGGCTTGGATTTTAATGACATCCCAACCCTACCCACGCAATTATCAGAAGCCTTTAAGGTTTCGATTAGTTTAGCACTCGATGCCGAAAACAACTTGGAAAAAGAGGCCCTTTTTCTGCAAACTTTCGCCAAAAGCGATTTCAAGCAACAATACTTAGAAGAAGTTACCGTCCTAATGACGCAAGAATTTGAAGCTATTTTTGAGGAGCGAGGCATCTCTGCCTTTAAAAGCATTGAAACAGCGATAGAAAAGCAATTTGCAGCACTATTAGAGCGCTTTTTTATTGACTTTTGTAATCCCTTGTTGCCGCATCAATTGCCCAAACAAATTTTACAGTATCAAGAAGCAAGCATTTTGACAACCAATTTGCATCGAATGCTCAATGATTATTTGCATTTGGAAGACGAAGCTTTAATTTCTTATAGCAATGCGATTGACATTCCTCTAAAAAAGCTTAAAAATGCTCGATCAACCTTTTTTAAACCCGAAGCAGGAGAAACCCCTTATGCTTTTATCGACCACACGCTCCTGCGCTCAGGCAAAGAAGGCTGTATTATGACGGCCAAAGCAATTTATTGGAAAGCTTATTTTCAAAAATCTGCTCGAATTGAATATTCGGCAATTCAGAAATTAGCCTATTATAAAGATCGGGTAGAAATCAATGCTATTTATCTGAATATCAGCCCTAGTATCAACTATAAAATCTATCGCTTATTAGCTCGTTTAAGAACCATCTTACTCTAGTTGCAGCTTATTTTAGCTTATATTTAACGCCTTCCCTTTTTTGCTTCTTACAAAATTGGTCTGCTAATTGTATTAGTTGTTTTGTGAAGTGTTCCTTAACTTTAACAAAGTTCTTGTTTATGGTGACTCAAATTCTATGTAAGAATAGTTGATTCTTTTTTTTATTCTTAAACAAATTTCATTGATAATCTCATGTAGATAAATTCAGTTGTCTTGTTCCTTAATGGCTCTAAAAAGGTGCTGCATTCAAATAAATTTTAAGGCCAGTTATTTCGAGACACTATTTTTATAAAACATTCATTTTGTCCTTTTTTTTAGTTCTATTGTCTGATATTCTATGCTCTTTATCATGTTTGCGAATGAACGGGACTCAATCCATATTTTTTTTGTTATCTTTGTTAAGTCATTACTTCGTGGAGAAATTATATTAGTTTGATTATCAACAAGATAGCTTTGAATTATTAATTTAACTAAAATACTGATAATCAAACTAATATGAAATGGTTTTTATGTTTTTTGGTAAAAAAACTAAAAATCCCACGAAGTATTATTAAGTATAATTTACTTCTAATAAGTTCATTTTTAAAGGTACTTCAATATACCAATCAATGATTTTCAAGCATCTTCGATCAACAGGTTGCGAAAATTTAAAATTCAATCTATGAAGTTTTTAGCATTACTCCTATCTTTCTTATTTATTTTCAATGCGGTACTTACTGCACAGCAAGCAGAACAAACAGAAGCGTACCAATATACCATCGACCTGAATAAGGTTCAAGAAGATCAACTACTAGTTGAACTAATTATTCCAACTTCAATATCCGACAAAGATTTAACGTTTCAATTTCCTAAAATTATACCCGGTACTTATGAGATTTCAGATTATGGTCAATTTGTAAGTAGCTTAAAAGCTTATGATAAAAAAGGTCGTGAATTCAAAGTAGAACGAATCGATCAAAATACATGGAAAATTGATGGCAAAAAAGTCTACAAAATAACGTACTTAATTCAAGACAGTTGGGATGCAGAAATTCGTGAAGCGGTTTTTGAACCAGGAGGAACGAATATTGAAGCCCTAAAAAACTATGTACTTAGTGCCAACGGTTGTTTTGGCTTCTTTGAAAACAAAGAAAAATTGCCCTATGTCGTTACGTACAATCGCCCTTCTAACTTCTATGCAACAACTTCTCTAAAACGTATTGGCGGAGATTTTGATTCAGATATCTTTAAAGCACAAGATTACCACGAATTGGTTGATGCTCCTATTATGTATTGTAAACCAGATACGGTGAACTTTAAATTAGGATACGGAGACATTCAAATTTCTGTTTATTCTCCAAATGGAGTCGTCACAGCAAAAGACGTTGCAGAAAAAGTACGTCCTATGTTAGAAGCTCAAAATCAATACTTAGGAAACATTCTTCCAGTAGATCGTTACTCTTTTATTATCTACCTATCTCCTACTGGATATCAGTCTGGAGCAATTGGAGCCTTAGAACACGCTCGGTCTTCTCTATTTTGCTTGGTAGAAGAAAAGCCTGAGAAAATATCAAAAATGATTGTTGATATCGCTTCTCATGAGTTCTTTCACATGGTAACACCGCTATACATTCACTCCGAAGAAATTCATGATTTTGATTTTGTTAATCCTAAAATGTCAAAACATTTATGGCTCTACGAAGGGGTTATTGAATATATGGCGCAACACATGCAAACAAAATATGGTTTAGTATCGGATAAAGATTTTTTAGTTTCTATACGTGATAAAGTAAGAAACTCTACTCGTTTCAAACAAGGTATTTCGTTAACAGAAATGAGTAAAAACTGTTTGATTGAACCCTATTCTAAGCAATACCAAAATATCTACTACAAAGGAGCTATTGTTGCAATGTGCCTAGATTTAGAATTATTAAAACTATCGAAAGGTAAGTATGATATCCAAATGTTATTGAGAGATTTATCTGGCTTTTATGGTCAAGACGCTCCTTTCAAAGACGAGGAGTTGTTTCAAAAAATCATTGAAATTACTGGATTCAAAGAGTTACAAAGTTTCTTCGACAGATATATTGATGGAACAGATATACCAGCTTATAACGACTTTGTAAAACCTTTTGGTTTAGAGTACTTTGAGGAAGCAGCAGTAGATGAAGTTTCTCCACTTGGAGGGATTGAAAATGGCGTGCTTAAAAAAGATTCTTTAGAACGCTTTTTCATTTCTCAATATGAAAAATTAGATAAATTTGGAAAAGAAGGGATTGGCTTTAAACAAGATGATGTAATTTTGAAATGGGACAGAAAACCATTTACCTTAAGTACAGCCTCTGCCGTTCTATTCAGTTACATGGGCGTTGTAAAAGCAGGTGATGACTTAAGTATTACGGTACTTCGTAAAAATGATGCTGGCGAAGAAGAAGAACTAGAATTAAACCTTAAAGTGACCACAATTCCAATCAATAAAAAACACGTTTTCAAATTTACAGAAAACCCCACCGAAGAACAGTTGAGAATGCGTAATCGCTGGTTGACTAGACAATAAGTAGACAGGTTATTCGTCTTCGTATAAAATATAAAATCCCTTGCTGTATCAACTACAGCAAGGGATTTTTTTGTACTCTATTAGAAAGAAGTATTACATAATAGAAACAAGTCTCCTTATGTTTTTCGTTTTTAGACAACGCTTCTCAAGCAGTAAGCACGTAGTAGCAGCGTAGCTAATCGTGTAGTGATCGTTTATAGACGGTATGAGCGTCGTATCCTTTAGGCGATTCGTTTCTTTAGGCGATTAAAATGCTCTTTTTTCTCTCTTTAACATTCCCCCCATCCACAATAAAATAGAAATTAAAATGTAGAATAGAATAATCAAACTTAGTGCAGCTCCAAATTTAAAGCTACCCAAACATAAGATCGTTACCAAAATAAAAGAAACTCTAATCTTGTTTCCTTTTAACTCTAATGATTTAAACTTAAAACTAAACATTGGAATCTCTGCAATTAAAAGATACGACAAGACAACAGCAACACTATATAAAAAGACCTCATTGAGCACAAAGGTTTTCATTCCATACAAATCCCCTAACGTAATTAACAACAAACCAAGTACAAATATAGTACAGGCAGGCGTGTTGAGTCCAACAAAACCTTCCGTTTGTCTGGTATCTAAATTAAATTTTGCCAATCGGACACAAGAAAATAAGGTCACCAAAAAGCCGACTAAACCAAGTAACGTAGATGGATCTCCAAAATCTACCCCAGCAATTCCTCTAGTCTGGTTCATCAAATAATACAGCATCGCTCCAGGAACCACGCCAAAAGAAACCATGTCTGCCAAAGAATCTAGTTCTCTTCCCATTGGAGAATTAACTTTTAGCAAGCGAGCCAAAAGCCCATCAAAATAATCCGCCAACAAACTAATTCCAATAAAGAAAGGAACCATCTCTAATTGATTGGTAAAAATACTAATCAAAGCCAAACAACCACATAGCAAATTGGCTAGAGTAACGGTATTTGGGATGTGCTTTTTAATCATAATTTTTTTTATTTAACAGAGACGTTGTTTAGATGAACGCTGTATTTTTTATCCAATAAAGACGCTTTATCTATATAAAATCGGCTACCTTATCTGAGTAGACAACATAGCCGATTACAAGTTAGTTTACATGATATTTTCAACCACTAGTTCTGCTTCTTCAGAAGCAAACAAAGGAAAATTAGACATATATTCATTGATTTCTGAACGCACTTGACTGATCGCATCGTCATTGTGAATATCCGTCAATACACGATCAATCCAATCCACTGTTTTTAGACAATCTGCTTCTTTAAAACCACGCGTTGTTGCCGCAGAAGTTCCGACACGCATGCCCGACGTGACAAAAGGAGATTCCGTATCAAAAGGAACCATATTTTTATTCACCGTAATATCTGCTTTGATTAAGGTGTTCTCTGCATCCATTCCAGTTACGCCCTTCGCTCTCAAATCCAACAACATTAAGTGATTATCCGTTCCGCCTGAAATGACTTTGTATCCTTTATTTACAAAAGCAGCCGACATAGCTTGAGCATTGGCGATCACTTGTTTTTGATAATCAATAAAAGACGGTTGCAATGCCTCGTGAAAAGCAATTGCCTTAGCAGCAATCACGTGTTCCAACGGGCCTCCCTGTATCCCTGGAAATACAGCGCTATTTAACAGCGTGCTAATCTTTTTAAGATTACCGCTCTTTTTCCAACGCAAACCAAATGGATTCTCAATATTCTTCCCTGCCAAGATCATTCCTCCTCTAGGTCCTCTCAACGTTTTGTGCGTCGTGGTGGTAACAACGTGACAATACTCCAATGGATTTTTTAGCAAACCTGCCGCAATCAATCCTGCTGGATGTGCCATATCGCACCATAACAAAGCCCCCACTTCCTCTGCAATTTCTCTAAACCGCTCGTATTCCCATTCTCTAGAATAAGCCGATGCTCCACAAACAATCATCTGAGGTTGCTCTATTTTAGCAATTTCAGCAACTCGATCCATATTAATACGCCCAGTCTCCTCTTCTACTCCATAAAAGCAAGGCTTGTAAATTTTACCCGAAAAATTAGCAGGTGATCCATGTGTCAAATGTCCTCCGTGGGACAAATCAAATCCTAATACTTTATCTCCAGGTTTCAAAGCCATCAGATAAACAGCTGCATTCGCTTGTGCTCCTGAATGTGGTTGTACATTGGCATATTCTGCCCCATAAAGTTCACAAGCTCTATCAATCGCTAATTGTTCAATTTTATCGACCACTTCACAACCTCCATAATAACGCTTCCCAGGATATCCTTCGGCATATTTATTAGTTAAGCAGGTTCCCATCGTTTCCATAACTTGCTTGCTAACAATATTTTCAGAAGCAATTAATTCAATTCCTGCACTTTGGCGATTCCACTCTTGCTTAATCAAGCTTTGAACTTTGTTGTCTTTTAACATTGGCTGGCTCTACTGAGTAATTTTATTGGTTCTTTGATAAAAATAGTTCTTCAAAATATCATTACTCCGTTGAAAAATCGTATTAGTTTAATTATCAGCAAGATGAGTTTCTAGCTATCAAAGTGTTAAAAAGCTGATAATCAAACTAATGCAAGATGCTTTTTTATGTTTTTTATAGAACCCAAAGGCTCACGAAGTAAAAACTAAAAAATCAACGGAGTATTAAAAATATAATACACTTTCGTTTTAAAGGCCATACAACACATTTTTTTATTATAAAAATAAAAAAACGCCCTATTCGGCTCTGACAAACTACTATAATGAATAATGTATTTATTATCACTACTATGCAAATAATAGCTTAATACATCGAATAAAGGTACAAAAACGGATTTCAACTTTTTAATAATTCCCTATGTAACTTCATTCCTCCCTTTAAAAATCCTATCCGTTTGATTATCAGCAGGATGCGATTCCAGCAATCAAAGCACTAAAAAGCTGATAATCAAAGCAAAGCGCTCATCTATAAACTAATGCAAGATGCTTTTTTATGATTT
>CACVAQ010000074.1:0-2661 GCA_902727865.1 uncultured Aureispira sp.
TTTAGGCCTTGTTTTCAGATACATTCGTCTTGGCTCGTTCTAACAAAAACATATTGACAGAAATAACTAAAATCCAAGAAGTTAAGGCAACAAAAATAACCCATTCTAAAAAAGGGAGCCACCAAATTTCTGGACGCTCAAACAATGGGCCTGCCGCTCGTTTGATTGCCATTAAGCCCTTAGGCATACACATAAATAGGACAAATGCAATTGGAATGGTAAAACCATGTAATGCGGTAAACTTAGGAAACGGATTGGCTTCCTCTTTCCAGATGCTCCAAGAGAAAATTGTGGTTGACAAAGCCATTAAAGAAAAAAAACTCAAGGCTAATATTAGATGTGGAATTCGATTGTCTTCGGGAACCAAGCCAACACCAATACACAAGACAGAAGAGAGCAGCCCTAGCCGAACTGCGATTCGACTTGTTTTTGTATCGGCATAATACGCAAGCCCCAACGTGAACAAACCAAAGCCTACAGAGGAAAGAATAATTCCATTATTATAAATAAAGTGTTGTACTGAAAATTTGGTGCTGCCCAATTCTGATATAAAATGATTAAAAATAGAATAACTTTCTCCTTGTTGACCAATATATGGAATAGCGGCAATGATAATAACGGCATACAAAACAATACAGGTTGCAAAACCTGCAATAGGGGCAATTTTTTTCATACTTCTGACATCTATTTAAGGACAGCTGTTTGGCTATAAATGTTTTTGCTTAAATAATTAGGCTAATTTCAAGATATAATCTAGGACTTCTTTCCAGGTTTGAAAAGGAGCCGTACCAATTTGAATTTGCTCGCCTTCAAACTCAGGATAAAGATGATCGTCAATTAAATAATCTCCTTTTAGCAAGCCTTTCCGTTTACAAATAATCAAATTCTTGGTCGTTTCTAAACCCAAATGTTGTTCGACCCAAACTCGCTTTTCGGTATAACACAAAGGATTAAGATGCGAGGGTGCTGTAAGAATGTACACCTCGAAGTGTGCTTCCAACACTCGGTAGGCACTCAAAGCACCAGGCAAGGGTTCTAAACTGGTAAAAAACCCATACTTTGATTGTGGGTACAACAAGGTTCCTCTACTCAAGGCTTTCATTTCTTCTGATTTGGACGAAAAATCGCAAAGGGTATTATCCATATCAATATAAACGCGTTTTTTTCTCTCCGACTTGTTGTCAACGCCCAATTCAGTTGAGCCCTTTGGATGTTCCATATAGTTTTTATATTTAGCCGATCGACCACCAAAAAAGTGATTTGATTGTCAGTATTCGATTTTTTCTATGAAAGATTAAGTGTCCCTAAAATAAGCTTTTGACTAGAATTATCTGTATTATTAAATACAATTTGATACTTTGATAAAAAAAATGATTCAAATACGACATTTTCATCTTATTCGTTCTTAAAAAAAACATTCCCTTCAACCTACTTATGCACCTCTTCTTATTCATATCTTTAGTACTTTTTTTTATAATTGTGCCACACTACTTGCGAAAACTAGGTGACAAAATTCAGCTGACTACTATTTTAAGCGATGTCGTTATTTGTTTTCTAGTTGGAATACTTTTGGGGAACACCCAACAATGGTGGCTGCCTGATGCCGCAAGGCAACAGCTTGCCTTCTCGATTGCAGAAACGACTACAGCCGTTTCGGTATTGTTTGCCATCCCGATGTTGCTCATGACCAGTGACATAAGGCGTGCGGCTCGTTATGCCCCTAAGTTTTTATTGTCTTTTATTTTGTGCATTGTTGCTGTTTTATTCGCAACCATTTTATCTGTTTATTTGTTTCCTGATTTGCCCAATTTAGCACAAACCGCAGGATGTATGGTTGGCGTTTATGTAGGAGGCACGCCCAATATGGTTGCGATTAGTTACGCTCTAAGTGCACCACACAGCTTATTTGTGATACTAAACTCTACCGACCTATTTTGTTCTGGTATGTTATTTTTATTTATAACGTCTATAGCCAAGCGTTTCTATGGCTTGTTTTTACCTACTTTTGTTCCTTCGACACTCGAAACACCAACAACAAATCAACCTCTATTAAATGATATTTTAGCGCCTCCTCCAATGCATTCTAAGCATATGCTAGATGAAACTAAATTCCCGCCAGATTCGTTTACGAAAGCGCAACTATTCCCAATCGTTAAAGCCCTTACTTTAGCAATACTTTGTATTCTTTTTTCGGTAGCGATGTCCTTATTTTTTCCTGGAGCAGATGGCAACTTAAATGAACTGCTTTTGATGATTGTCTTGTCAACGACTAGTATTTTGTTTTCATTTTCAACAAACGTTCAATCCTTGAAAGGAGTCTATGAATTTGCACAATATTTGTTGCTTATTTTTGCCGTAGCCGTTGGTTTTATGGCTAATTTCTCAGCCTTAGCAGCGGCCGCTCCTACTTATTTAGCTTTTAATGCCGTTCTGGTCATCAGTTTAGTTGTCTTGCACTTAATTTTTGCCATGATTTTTAAAATTGATACCGATACGTTTATTGTAACCGCTGCTGCCTGTGTTTTTGGGCCTCCTTTTATTGGTCAAGTATGCAGTGCAATTAAAAATAAAGAATTGTTGGCTCCTGGCATGGCATTAGGTGTTTTGGGGTTGATTATTGGGACTTACTTGGGTATCTTTGTGGCAAGTTTCATTGGACAT
>CACVAQ010000074.1:2761-8614 GCA_902727865.1 uncultured Aureispira sp.
ATTGGACATACATAAAAATATAAAGCATGGAAATTTTTATCGGATTAATTATAGGTACAATCGCCTCTATAGCCGTAGGCGTTTGGGCGACCAAAAAACAAACGCCCTTGCAAGAAGAAACGGTCTTGGATGCGCCTTCTTTTTCGGAAAAAGACGATACTATTTTCTTAGAAAAAAAACTACGTGATGCGATTTATGATTGTGAACGCAATGTTTCTGCCTGTAAAGATCAAATCAATACCATCTGCCAAGATCAATTAGACCTTCTTAAAGAAGTCGGCAAAAAGTCTTATGTTGAGGTTAAGAATAAGCCCTTATTTTTTGAGTATTATAATCCGACAACACTAGAGCGTCATTTCTACTATCAACGTGACTTATCCCCAAAAATGGCTCTTGATATTCTAGACAGTACAAAAAAAATTATTCAAAAATATAGCAACCATATATCTCTGATAACCACACAACAAGAACTATTCAAACAGCTAATTATTTCTCACAAAGAAAATATAGATCGAATTTATGGCGTAAAAAATCAAAATATTCAAGTCAAAAAAGTATCTTTACATAAAAATAAGTTAGCTGAATTAGAAGGTAAGAATAAGCTAGAAGAGCAAGCTATTTATAATCAGTTAATGGTCAATGATATTCGTGAGGAATTAGAACACCAAGAAGAATGCCTTCGCCAGTACATTGAATTGAACAAAAAATATGAAAACCCTTTTGATCAAGACGTAGAAAAAAAATTCGAACAACAAATTAAAATAATTATTGATCAATTAGAAAAATAAGTATCTATCAACCCCAATAGGTTCCTACACAACTCCTTGTTGCATTATTTCTTCTAATTTATATATATTTTAAAACATTTTTACCTCTAACCAACAAAATTATATTATCTTAATTATTGTAATAGGTCTTTTATCCATTCATTTAGAGTGTGTTAAAAGTGGGATCACTTTGTTCGTTTCAACTTAAAATCCTACTTCTGCCCTCATTATAATAGAGACCTACAATCAAATAAGTAATAAATTTTTAATTTTTTTTTATCTATAGTCGTCCTTTTTTCTAAAATCAGGCTTCGTCCAGTAGAATAATTTTGTATCCAAAAATAGCAATCAATCAGTATTAAAGGGCTATTTTTAAAAAAAAAGCCCGCATAACTTTTCATTTGCAGGTTCATAAACAAAAAAATTAACAAATTATTAATTGTATTGTTCAAAAGTGAATTTCAATTTTTGGTACAATAGTCGTATATCAAAAAATAGAGATTAAGCATTATTGCACTAAAATATTTGGTACAATACACTATTTACTACCTTCATTCAACAATCAAACCATGCAACTTAGAATCTTATTCCTATTCCTATTATTATGTTTTGGAGGAAAATTGATGGCTTCGGAAAAACTTACCATTAGAGAAGCAATCAACAAAGCTACACGTCAACAAACCTTGACACAACGTATTGCTAAAGTCTATTTAGCGATCAACAACAACTTATATGACCCAAAGCTTTATCAAGAAAGAGATGCCGCTATTGAGCTCTTTCAAAGTCAATTAGATGAACTAAAGTTATATGCACCAACAGATAAAACGAAGGCTTCCTTAAAACACGTTCAGCTACTTTGGAAAGATTACAAGGCTGTAGCCAATTGGTCTATCAATGAAGAAGGCGCCGTAAAAGTATTGCAACTTTGTGATGCCATTCTATTTGCTTCTGACCTCTTATCTATGGCCTATCAAGAGTATGCCCAAGAGTTAAATGAAGGGACATTTAATCATATAGAGACCCTTAATATCATTAAACTAATAGAAACAACAGGAACGCAACGAATGTTAACGCAACGTATGATGTTGTTTTATTTGGCAGCCAAGCAGAACATTGACCTAGCTAACTCTCAACAAAAATTAGCCCTCGAAGTTGAAAAATACAAAAATACGTTAAAGCAACTTGAAAATGCCGATTTACACTCTCAAGACATCCGAACAGAACTAAAAGTCATTCAACAAGATTGGACAAAGTTAAATACATTGTTGAATAACTTAGACAATGATATAGATCAAGTAAATGAGATGATGTCTTTGGCTGATAATATTTGTAAAGAGGCCGATAAAATTTCTGTCTTATACGAAGTCTTGGGGGTTAAATTGACGATTAGTAAAGCAATTAATGTTTCTTCTTACCAAAATATGTTGACGCAGCGTATCGCTAAAGCCTATGTTGCCCTTGCTTATGGTTATGCTCCTGCTAAATACAAGCGTGAAATTACAGAATCTATTGATCTGTTTGAAGAGCATATGCTTTCTATGATTCGCTCTTCTGGAGCAACCGAAGATTTTAAAGCTACAGTTGGAGTTGTTAAAACGATGTGGAAAAATTATAAAAAACTAGTGACTAGTTGGGATAAAATAGATGAAATTAGCGTTATCAAAGTGCTTGAAAAAGGGCATGTTATGATGGCGACTTGTGATCGGGTAGCGCAAGAAATAGAAGTACTTGCCAAAACAATTCCTGAATACAAAGCCTTTTTTGTCAAAGAAAATGGGGAAGCAACCAACACGCAAGAAAACATTGCACATCAAATGCATTTAGCTGGTTTGCAAAGAGTTTACTCCCAAAGAATTGCCATTTATTATGTTATGAATGCACTAGAAATTGACGCTCATTTGTCCTTACAGCGCATGAAAAGCACCATTGCTTCTTATAACAAGAACATGCAAGACATGCTTACGTCTTCGGTTAATAGTCCTCAAATTAATGCTGAATTAAAAAAGGTAAAAACCTTATGGGATGTGATTGAAAAACGCTGCGACACTCCAACAAAAGATGATATTACTCCTATCATGGACCTTTGTGCTAACTTATTTACCGAATTGGACCAACTGAACAATACTTATGAGCAAGAGATTGACAACTTGTTTATGCAACAAAAATAGAACGCATTGATTGAGTAGATGCCCTTGTTCTTAAAATAAAATGGTGTTAGACACATTGAACGTGTCTAACACCATTTTTTTATTGCTCGTTGTTCTACGGAATTACTTACCGCCCAGCAATTGCGCCACGAATGGCATCGGTATTTTTTTGTTGAATAAGAACTGCGTTCAGCCTGAACTTATCTGGCTTTTGACCATAATTTACTTGTAGCTCTTTTGCGTTAATAAAATAAGAATCGCCAAAATAATCCACAATAACAATTTTTGTTTCTCTTGTAGGATTGTACCTGATTTTATTACCGCCTACCAGTCTCAATATACTATTGATCTTGCAGTCAATTATATTAATAACTTTTGCATCAATGGAAGAACCATCTTCTGCCAAAAACTCTGCCTCTACGCTAATACGTTCTGGTCCTAAACGTTGAATGGCATCGCAATTAAAGGTTCCAAAGCCGCTTAATTTTAAGCGGTGTAAGATAGAAGGCGGTTCTTTAAAAGCAAAATTTTGCAATCGAATAGGCGTTCCTGCAACTGCTTTTGTCATTAAGGTTTGTAAGGAATCTGTATTTCCAGCTAAACCCGTGTAAGGGTAATAACGTGCTTTCATGATGTGCTGGTTTTTTCCAAAAAATTTCAACCAGTTATTAATTCCTTTACACTGTTCTTTTACTGGCATAATAGACTTAGAAAATGCCAAAAAATAGTTCCAATTTGCTTCATAAAACGCAATTTTTTCATCGAAACGCTTGCTGCGTTTTTTAAATTTCTGATCGTAGGCTTCAATTAAAGCGATACAAGTAGCCTCTTTCTTCTTTTTCTCTTGACCAACAAAAACAGGTTGGACGACCAAGGTATCGTAAACGCCAATTCCTTTGAGTATAAATTGAAAATTATGCTCCCCGATATAACTAATTCGAATATCCATGTACTCCCCTTCCAATAGTTGTAAGGCTTTTACTCTTGCCAATGGGCGTTGTTTCCCTTTAGGCAACACCATCCAAGCCCGTTTTATCAAATCTTGCATTTCAGGCAATCGTCGCATCAAGTTTGTCTTTCTAAATTTCATCCAAAGCCCTTCTGGCAGCTTGATGTGAATCATTCTAGGGTCCAACTGCTTATAATCCTTATTATAACTAAACTGTACGCCCATAGATTTATCCGACTCCGCAACAGCATTCCAATCAATTTTATCTACTTTATGATGCAAAAATTGTGTCTCTGCATAATGAATATCTTCAAACCGTTCCTGTAGTGTTTTGAAACCTAAGCGATAAAACTGTTCAAAATTGGCTTCTTGGGCGAGTTGGTAGCCTGCATTCATCGCATTCAAAAACATTTGAAAGGTATCTTGAAGAGGAGGCATTTTGTAGCGATAAATTGGTCTACAGGGATTATTCACCTCAAAAGTATTCTCTTGTGTCGTCCGATCCAAAACACCTAAATTAGACCATTTATTATTCTGATACTCAAAAAAGCTAAGCCCTTCTAGCTTATCATTCGTCAAATTAAAATCGACATCTACATAAGCCGCTTCTTTTACAAAAACTTCTATTCCGTCCTGCGAAGCCAACATTTCAAACATTCCTGCCGATTCAAATTGATGTTGATGATCGTATAACATGGGAATATCTGTTGCAATAAAATCTGCGGCATCTCGAAATTCTCGATAAGAAAAATCTACGATTCCTTCTACAGGGCTTCCATCCGCATAGACCAAGGCATCTTTGGCGATTCTAATCACCGTCCCAGAACGCTCGTAGGTATACGTAAGTCCTTCTTTAGCCTCAAACTCAACCAATTCTGTAGGCACTTGAAAAGGCGCTTCAGAAAACGTCCCTCGCTTCATCGTAATTAACTCCACACGTCGGTTTTTGGCTTTTCCTTTATTGGTCTCATTAGAAGCAATCGGGCTTTCATAACCTTTGCCTTCGTATCCAATCTGACTCGGAGCAAACCCTTTTTGTAGCAAATAATCTTTGATGGTTTTACAGCGATTCTGAGACAGTTTTTGATTATAATCTGCCTTTCCTATATTATCAGTATGTCCAACCAACAAAAAATCGTAACTCGACCAATTCAAGGGCAAGGATTTTAGAAAAGCATCTAAAATTTGTATTTCTTCTGTCTTTAATTGATAATCTGCGGATTCAAAATAAATGGATTGTTTTAAATCTTGTCCTTGCATAGACACAACAACAAATAGAAGCAACCAGGATAAATAGTAGGATAGTTTCATAAATAAGCGTTTAGTTAGGTGTGTAAAAAGTTTCAATAGATCAAAAATTAAATAATTATACCTAAAGAATCCTTAGGCTGCTTGAAGTATGGTATCAGAGACTTAGAAAGTGTCTGATACCATACTTGCCCACTATTTAATAACTTATTACACACTGTATTAGTTCGATGAATTATAGAAAGTACAAGCACGTTCTATTTTCTTAAGGTTTATACTTATAATAGATGAAGGTTATCAATTATTTTGGTGTGTGGTAAAAAAAATAGTGCTTAAAAAGAGAAGGCAGCACTTATTAAAGCTCCTGTTTTCATGGAATTGAGGCTTATTTAGATTTTTTTTTTACACTGTACTTAGCTATAAATAACGATCGACCCCGCCAAAGAATCGTGAATAGACTTCTTTTCTTTGTGCCCAGAAACGGTTAACAGAGAAATCCAACCCAAGCCCGATTTGCACAGAAACCTCCATAAAGCAGCAAAAAAATTTATATTTTTTTCTTTATTTTTACTCTGTTTAACTCGAATACCAATAATCATGTGTCCTATTGTTCCTCCTAAATAACTAGTAAATATTGGATCGTACAAGAGAAATATAAAGACAAATGCACCTATCCTCACTTCATTGGGGACGTGTTCAAAATAGGAGAAAATCGTTGAGAATATAAACATTAAAAAAATTA
>CACVAQ010000075.1 GCA_902727865.1 uncultured Aureispira sp.
TATTAAAGTTGTTTGGAATTAAATAATAATCAAAGATGCATTGCTTTTTGACCGACTATTGATGGGCGTAAGCACTTTAAAACGCTATTTTGTACGTTCATTTATTACAGTGTGTAAAAAGTTATTAAATAGTGGGCAAGTATGGTATCAGACACTTTGAAAGTATCTGATACCATACTTCATTTATTACAAAAAAAATAAAAAATGGATAAAAATTTCACCATTGCAGCGATACTCACCTTTAGCTTCTTAAGCTTAGGATTTTTGTTGCTACACAACGGTCTATTTGGCTATGGAATTTCCTTTTTTGTCTTCCTACCATTTATTTTAGGTTATTTATTGGGCGGTTCTAAGACAAAAAAAAGAAGTTTGTTAGGCTTTGCGTTTTCTTTTGTGATCGCTTGTTTTTTATTAATAGAAGGAGGCTTAGAAGGGATGGTTTGTATCCTAATGGCAATGCCTTTGATTCTGATTAGTGTTGGAATCGGGATGCTTTTGAAGATGATTTTTTCTGACTTAATTGGCTTTGTTAAGAAAAAAGAGCAAGACGACTCTGTGTTAGATGACGACATTTTAAAAAGCTCTATTTTGCCTTTTTGTATTCTATCTATGGTCGGTTTTGCCGAACAGCAATTGACAAAAAATGCCAACGAAGTCGTTGAAGTACGCTCCGAAATTATCTTGCCTTATACGCCCATGCAAGTCTACGATGCGATTAAAACGGTCGATACCTTGGATGCAGAAAAGCCATTTTTGATGCAACTAGATTTACCTCTTCCTCAGAAGTGTATTTTGGAAGCAGAGGAGGTCGGTGCGCTTCGAACCTGTTATTTTAAAGGCGGTGGGACGATTACAGAGCAAGTAACGGAGTTGGAAAAGGGCAAGGTGTTGAGGATGGATGTCTTGGATTATCAACTGACTGGACGAACTTGGTTGGGCTTTCGAGAAGCTATTTATACCTTTGAAGCATTAGAAGATGGAACTTGTAAAATGGCAAGAATTACAAGCTATACTTCGGAGCTTTATCCACGGGTATATTGGGAGCCTTTGGAACGGGTGGGCGTGCAGCAAGAGCACGAATATGTCTTCCGAAATCTTCAAAAAGATTTGAAAAGAGAACATAATTAAGCTGTATTAAGGCAACTTGATTTTTAATAAAACAAAAAACTAAACATGAAACGACAAGACCTTCTCACCTTATCATTACTCACAATAAGTAGTCTGGCATTCCAAGCTTGCCAAAACACGCCTTCTTTTACCAAAACAGGCTTTGCCTCGCCCTTGAAAGAAGTAGAAATTACCTTTGAAACGCGTAAAATACAAGCAGAATCGGCACAACTCGTTCGGTTGGAAAATGGCAGCTCGATCCAAATTCCTAAAGACGCTTTTGTCGATGCGAATGGAAAGAAAGTAAGGGGGGAAATGGACTTAGGCTATCGCCAGTTTGACGATCCTGCGGATATTATTGCCAGTGGAATTCCGATGACTTTTAAGAGCAAAGACGGAGCGACAGAGCAATTAGAATCGGGCGGAATGTTTGAATTGCGGGGTTCTGTTGCTGGCGAACCTGTATTTGTTGCTCCAGGGAAGTCGATCAAAACGACCTTAGCATCCTCTGTGGCGGGGACGTATGATTTTTATCAATTAGAATCGGATGGAGCTGTTGAAACAAGCGATAATTCTCAATGGAAAAAATTAACGAATATCGTGGATGACATTCCTAGGTCTACCTTTCAAGCACCCGATTCTTTTCAACTAAACTACAACCTTAAAGATTATCCTAGTTTAATCCCTTTTGAAGGGCTTGAATGGAAGTTGTGGCAAGATAACACGACTTGGAACCCAAAATCAAATGCAAACAAGGATATTTTGGAAACGGAATGGAACCGAATGGAATTTTCTCAACCTAGGATGGCCTTGAAAAAAACAAAAAAAATCCTTGGAGGTCAAAAATCAACGATTTCTTATGCTCCTAATCGAACTTTTTTCATAGCGGACAACGAATCTGGCGTAGAATCGTATAGTATGGATGGTCAATTATTAGCCTCCACCAGTAATGTTCATGCGTATTCCATCGTGAATTTTATCTCTAAGGACGTGTTTACGTATTCTAATAAGGAGCAGAATTTGGTGCTTACGAATAAGCATCTGAGAACTATTGGAATCATCGAAAATCCCTATTGTCTCGCCTATCAAGAAGACAAAAAACGCTTGTATTATTTGTTGAGAAATAAGGAGGATTCTAAATCTATGTCTCTAGCCTTTATGGATGCAAAAGGGCAGCAGACAATAGTGAATAAAAAATTGACTTTGAATGACGGACACTATAGCCTAAGGAATAAGATGTTTATGACCAATGACCAACAACATCTTTATTTGAATGTCAAAGAAGGGATTGAAATGATAGACTTAGAAGGCAAACGAGTTGCTTTTTTGGAGCGAAAGGAAGCTTATGAAACGATCTATTATAATTTTAGTAATACTAGGTTTAATCATTATAATTGGAATTATTTTCATATAAAAAACTATCCAAAACCTAGTAAAAACGATGTGGTGACTATTATCAACAAAGATGGGAGTTTGACGATCTGGGATTGGAAAAAAGATAAAAAATATACGACCAAAGGGGTGGATGTTCGAGAAAAAAAAGAAGAAAATCACTATCATTTAAGTTTTCAGGACAATTATAATTACCCTTTTGTGACGTTTCGTGAAGATGGAGCAAGTTATACAAAAACTTGGTATTGGGAGGAAGATCGGATTGTTGAAAATGATTTCAATCAACCTTATCGGGATGTTTCGCCAATGGGGAAGTTTGTGAACGTTGTGACGGAAGCAGGACAAAATGAAAGAACAGGGACTTTCTCAGGAAAAATAACGACTTATGCAGGAAAAAAAATATTGAGCTACAAAGATGCAATGTACATAGGGGAGGGGCCTCGCCTTATAAGTTATGCGCAGGAAGAACAGTTGATTCTGATTTCTATTCCTAAAGGGGAAAACAGGTTGTATGATGCGAAGGGGAAGCTTATTAAGGATTTTACAGCGTATAATAAGTCGTTTTTTTACTCCTTTTTTAATGCAGACGAGCGCTTGATTTATGCGTATACCTTGGATGGCTTGGTTACTTGTTGGGATTTGGAGGGAAAATTACAATGGGAAACGGAAGTCAATGAAATGGTGGCAGATCCAGGCGACTTACTGATAGGCGATTCTTCTATTTTAGTAACAGGCAAGGTGAATAAAGAGTATAGCTTAGAAGGAGAATTGTTAGTCGATTATAGTACCTATGTCAATAGCTCTTACAATGCAATAAGAGGCAAAACCTTAGACGATAATATTATAATAGGCGGGGATTCTTATTTTGAAGAGGAACACTTTTTTGCTAAAAAAGAACGGCTTCCTGACGATCCAAATATCTATCAAGTGACCTTCTATCAAGATAAAAAAAAGTTTACGACCTTTGTCTATTTGGATGGCGCAACGAAACGAATCGTAGATGCCTATACCGCAGAACAAGAACGCTTAAAAATACAAGAGTTTGCTCGAAAAGATGTTGAAATGAAGCTAAAAAGAAGCTTTGAGGTTCAATCTTTTGGTATTTATAATTGGGACCGTTTTTACAAAGATGAAAGTGAGACTTTAGTGCGTTGTGAAGCAAGTTTTAATCTAAGTACCGAGTACAATGATATTACGGTGTTTTTGATTACAGGCGCAGAAAAAAATGCGGTCATTCAGTACACCAAAAAAACGTTTGATAAGTTCAGTTTTAATACCGATTATTATAATAAACTAGTTGCTATTTTACCAAACAATGAAATTGCTATCTTTGAAAATGACGCCTTTGAAAAATTGGATGTCGCCACTATTAAAGGAACTAAAAAGCATCGTTTTGAGCTGAAGAAAATGGGTGGGGTAGCAGCTTTGGAAGAATTGAAAAAAATCACCGCCCCACCTTCCTAATCCTTAGCCCTGTACTTTGCGTGATTCTAAAGCGGTATAGGTCAAAACCGTAGGGTCTTCTACTTATAAATAGAACCAGAAACCTACTGTTATGAAAAAGTGAAAACGTCCGTTGTGGAAAAAAAAATCGTGACAAGAGTCATCAAAGCAGGAAAAATAAGCTCTAGTTTGAAGCGACTTCAAGCTACTAGAGCTTATTTTTTTTTGGGTACTTGCCCCTTTACGAGGTGTAATACAACCGTTTTTATCTCTTCAAGAAGCGAAGAAAGACCAAATGGTTTGGAGCTGATAAGGAGTGGTCCATTAAGCCAGAAAGCTCGAACGCCTTTTTCTTTAACGTTCTTTTCCCCAAATATTTTTTTAAGATCAAATAGAGGTTCCTTCGTGCAGCAGTCAAGTACCTCCCTTAAGTAAACAGTGCCATTGTGTAGCTCCCATATTGCTTGATAACCTCTATAAAAGCCTGTCGAACTACAGGCACTTAATTTTAGAACTTGGTTATCATATTTTTCCATTTTGCTATTGTACGTTTCGTCTTGCAGTAGTGGATACAAAGGAAACTCTTCGTCGAAGGTGTGTGAAATATAAAGCGTACTGCCACTACAAATGATTAAATCAGGAATTTGATCGGTCGCAAATAAGAGCGCAGCATGGAATATAATAACAAAGGTTAAGACTATTTTTTTACTATAAGTAGTGATGGAGGTTGTCATCAGTATCTGTTTTTTTACTAAAAAGATTCTTTTAGCTCTTAATACAGATCTTGAAAAAGGATACAAGGGAAATTAAAAAAAATTACTCTTCCAGTGATTGCTCTAGTTTATCTAAACGTTCTAATAAAGCTTGAATCAAAACAGCTTGCTCGGCTACTTGACTTTGAAGTTTTTGATTGCTCTCTTCCAAGGCTGAAATATTGAGCGTACTTGCTGCTAAAATTCCAGTAGAAGTGGTGTAAAGAATTCGATTGCCTTCGCCTGTCAGCGATTGAAATCGAGCGCCACCAGCGACATCTAGTTTCTCGGTCGGGTTGTCGGTGCCAATTCCAATGTTGCCACTAGAAGAGCGATTGGGGTTTAGGATGATGTGTTTGTTTTTGGCCGCTGTAATCCAAAAATCACTTCCGACGGTCGTAATATCAATCTCACTTCCATCTGTCCGAACGTGAAGAAACTTTGTTCCTGCTGGATTCTGTAACTTAATACGGTCGCCTTCTACCACTAATTTATGATCTGGAGAAGCGGTGCCGATGCCTACGTTTTGGGCGATCGTGCAAAATGGAAGGAACAAAAACAGGAAACTATAGTAAGTTGAAGTGTTCATGGAGGTTGTTTTTAATAATAAGCCAATAAGAAGCTGTCGATTTGCAGGAGTTCGCTCTAAAGTTAAGCTATTCTATGCTCAATTATAGATAATTAAGATTCAGTTTATCGAATAGGACTTTTACGGAATGTATGTTTTGTTATTTTATTTCATCATACCCAAAACTCTATTTTGTTTGTAAAGTATTGTACCTTAAGGGCTTATTTTGTGAGAAAAAACATTCGTTTTAACGTATTTAAAATACTAATGTACGATTTTTTTTTCGGCTTGTAGTATCAACTATTTTTATAAGAATGCTATGATAGGGCATTGAAACCAATACTAATTGTATAAAAATGAAAAAATTAAGCTTAACTCTAATCACATTATTAGGCTTCTCTATGAATTGTTTTTCTCAATTTGGAGCAGATTATTCTTCTTATGGATTTAATTTTATAAACGATAGGTACAATGAAGGACTAAAAAACTGGACGGGAAATAATCTTAACGACACGACGAAGTTTCATATTTATAAACAAGATAGCCTAAATAATTACGCCCTTGAATTAAACGCTACAAACGAAACCCTAAGCATCAATTATAGGGACTCAGGGTACATGGATTTAAACCCTTGTTCGTTTAAAATAAATTTACGAGCTAAAATAAATCACTATTCTGGAAATAACGATACCTTAAGGTTTACTTTATTTACTGGAGCTAAAAAAGTACAGCTTGAATTTACTTCAAATGGTATATACTATATAAATAGTGCCAATAATTTACAACTAATAAGACCTATTCCAGCCGCCAATCAATGGGTAACTTATTCGATTGCTTTAGATAGCTGTGGTGGTAGTGGAACCTTAATGTTAGAAAATGATACGGCAAACATATACTCTTTAAATTTGCCCAATAATACTACGGCACAAAATATAAACCTTGCCGCAACAACAACTGGAGTTAGTTCTTTTTCCGCTGAAATTGATCATCTTTTCATTTATAGCAATCCGATAAAGTGGTGGATCGAACATTCTACCCCATTTGTAGACGATACACCTGCTGGATATACAGGTACGACAGGAGACCGACAGCACTTTTTATCCTTGCCCAATGGAGAAACAATTGGGGTAAATGAGAACGCAGGGGGATATATCACCCACACCGAATTAAGTCCTGGAGGACCCAATCTAGACCCTTTTCCAAAATTTGGTTCTGGAGGAACAAAAACACTTAGAGGTTATTTTCATACAAGCAATTTTAACCCTGTACAAGCTGGCGTTTCCTCGACATCAGGCGGACATTTAGTGAATGTTATTTCTACTGCAAATAAAGTAGAAGTAGAAAGCTTTCCTTTGCATTCTTACCTTCAAAATGACTTTACCGAAAACACTCCTCTAGTGTATCCTTCCAATGATACTTTAAAGGATCACAACCATCCACTTATTTTTGATGATGATGTGTACGATGAATTTGGGCTTGATATGAGACATGAACTGATGTGTGAACTAGATTTTAACACCTCTATTGAAAATATTACTCGACCGAATGAAATCTCAACGGTAAGGCATGTTGCGGAATGGGAATACATTAGACATCCTTCTTTCATTCTTCAATTTCATGAAGTAGCAGAAAATCAACGACCTCGGTTTCAAGGTGTTTCTGGAACAAATAATGACATGGGAGAAATGAGGCATAAGTTTGAGTTTAGGTTAAACAAAGACTTGGGCTATGAGTGGATTTTATGGAGAGATAGCAGTAATACATGGCAATCTTTTTATGTCGATACTGTTGGCGATTCTAAACAAATTAGAATTGATATGAATACCGCATTAGAAAACCGTTTTTTAGTCTTTTCTACTTCATCTAATCCAAATGATTCGGGCGCCGTATCTTGGTTTTATCCTGAAAGCAATTTTAACAGCAATAGTACTTTAGGAAAAAGTAGGGTGAATAAGAATGTTATGTATAGCACTGACCGAAGAACTTCTATTACAATAAGGGCGGATTGGAGAAAAACGAATTGGTGTCGAATGAATTTATATGTAAGAAACGAAGGCTTAATCGCTCCATGTGATGGCGATCCTAATATTTATGAAGCGTTTCAATTGGAAGCGCATCAATTGTTTGGAACGCCGAATGAAATTCTTAATGAAGTTTTAAGTTATAATCCAATCTTACCACTAGAAGAAACAGAATCAAATTCAGCTCTTGTTATTTATCCAAACCCTTTTTCTTCTGAAATAACGATTAAAGGGGACAACCTACTCGATGAAAAAGTTAGACTCTATTCTCTTGCAGGTGAGAATATGTCAAATTACTTGGAAGTGAAAGCTCGTTCTAATAATGAATTAAGGCTTAAGCTAAAGGGCTTAAATACTGGAGTGTATTTTTTGCAAATAGGCACTACGATTAAGAAAATATATAAACAATAGCTCCTGCAACGATTAAGCGCTTTCATATTTGATTGTTTTTTAATTCTAAACAACTTCTTAGTCTAGAATAGAGAAAACTAGGCAAGTAGAGCGGAAAGGAACCTTTTAAGTAGAAAAAAGAAAGTAGAAAGTCGTTTATTATCAAATAAAATAGACGATTTTCTACTTTCTACTTAAAAGGTACGAGGCATACCGTCTAATAAAAAAAGTGGTTTAAACTATTATCACACGATTTACTGCGTGAGAAGAGTTGTTAAAGCACAAAAACAAAAAAAACGCATGGAAGCTAGAGTTCGATGCGCTTTTAAATTAGATAGTCTCCCTTCTTTTAGAATAAAGAAGCAATGTCCTTGTGTTGAACCTGTTCAACAGTAACACCACGAGGAACAAAAATTTTGAAGGTATATTTTTCTTCAATAATGGTACCTCTAATTTTTAATTCTTTTTGTGCTTTTAGCATGGTCAAAATCATAGCACCATCTACGTCTTTGGAAATAGACGTGTAGCGCCCTGCTTCTGTTAAGGCTTTTAAGGTTGGCTCGTTAAAATTGACGGCATCAATAGTCGTCACTAAACGAACGATTTCTTCGTCCCACTCTTCGATTTCTACGTTGCCTGTTACAGCTAAAGTAACAACTTGGGCACCATTATATTGGAAGGACTTTACGATATTTTTTTGAACTTGGGCATATGCTCCAAAGGAGCATCCTAAGATAAACAGTATTGTTAGGGGTAAATATTTCATACGCTTACTTTTTGTGTCCTGCAAAATTGGGAATATGCATGACTTGTGATAAAATAGGGTGTGTATGTTCGTTATTTATTTTTAAAAGGGTGATCTATTGTTTTAAATATAAAATCTTATCTTAA
>CACVAQ010000076.1:0-1459 GCA_902727865.1 uncultured Aureispira sp.
TAAAAGATAAGTTACAAAAGAAAAAGTACTAGTTAGCAATCTAAATTGGTTTAATGATTATTTGGTTAACATCGCTTTTATTTGGCTTTGATTCTCGTAAATAGAATGGCGAAAAGATATAGACGTTCTAAATTTTAAGATTTTTTTAATTGTAGCCCAACAAAAATAGGCACGAAAATCGTTATTATTAGTATATTAAGCTGTGCTTTGAAAGGAATTAAATCCCCAAAAAAATCGAAGTACTAGTTGTCTTAAAACCTCAAATTGTAAAACCTAATATAATTTTTATGAAAATTACATGGCGTAGTCCTTCGAACCTAGCTCTTATTAAATATTGGGGCAAATATGGTCGTCAATTACCTAAGAATGCATCCATTAGTTTCACCCTTCAGAATGCCTATTCCGAAACGTCCCTTTCTTATGAAGAAAAAGAGGACGACGGTAAAATAGCAGTCGATTTTTTATTTGAAGGCAAAGAAAATGAAGCTTTTAAAAGCAAAATTGTTCGATTTTTGGATAGCATAACAGAATATTTCCCCTTTTTGACCGCTTACAAATTGAACCTTGAATCTCACAATTCTTTTCCACATTCAGCGGGTATTGCCTCTTCGGCTTCTAGTATGAGCGCCTTGGCACTTTGCTTGTGTAGCATGGAACGGCAAGTGAGCATTACGATGCCGAACGAAGAACTCTTCTTTCGTAAAGCCTCTGACATTGCTCGTTTAGGCTCTGGTTCTGCGAGCCGCTCGGTTTATGCTTCCTTAGCCTTGTGGGGCGAAACACCTTTGGCAGAAGGTTCTTCGAATGAATATGCGATTCCTTTTGGACAACAGGTCCATGAAGTATTTCACAGCTTCCACGATGACATTTTAATGGTTAGCAAAAAAGAAAAGAGCGTTTCTAGTACAGCTGGACATGCCTTAATGGACGGCAATCCTTTTGCTGAAATTCGTTATCAACAAGCACATCAAAATTTAGAAAAACTATTGCTTGCTTTAAAAGAAGGTGATTTAGAAACGTTTGGCGCAATTACAGAGCAAGAAGCTTTGCAATTACACGCTTTGATGATGACCTCAGAACCGTCTTATATTTTGATGGAAGGCAATTCTATTGAACTCATCAAGCGGGTGCAAGCTTGGCGAAAAGCGACAGGGAATCAACTCTATTTTAGCTTAGATGCTGGACCCAATTTGCATTTGTTATATCCAGATGCAATTAAGGAGGTGGTGAAAGAGTTTATAGAAAGTGATTTACTCGATTGCTGTGAAGGTCGCCAATATTTACAAGATCAAGTTGGAAAAGGTCCTATACAGTCTTAATAATAGGTCGTTGAGACCAACCATAAAAAATAGGAGCGCCCCTATAAAAAATAAGCAAAATGCCAGGCACTTTTAACGTGTTTGGCATTTTGCTTTTGGGGACTAGCGGATTCTTTCTTTTGTTTTAATAACTTTGTCCT
>CACVAQ010000076.1:1559-6477 GCA_902727865.1 uncultured Aureispira sp.
CTAATCCCACGAAGTATTAGTATCAAAGACGTATTGGGAACATAATTCTGCTGTCTTCTTGATAAAGATAGGAGCTAAAAAAACGTAAGACAGCGCAAAATAGGCACATTTATATAGCTGTATCTTATGGTGTGCCTGCTTAAATGAATTCTAAATTATGCTGAATAAAAATGTACTTCCATCGGTTTTGTCAAAAGGATTTAATACTGTTTCAAATTTGTCAATTACTCTTGTTATAGCATTGTTGGGTGTTTTAGGATGCGGGATGATTAATAATATGGTCACTTATAAATCCCCAAGGGCAAGAGATAGCGCATCGAAAGATGCGCCTTTTAAGGCTTATTCTAAGCCAAGGGGAATCGTCGGTCAGAATCTATGGAAAGCGCCTTCTGTAAAGTCAATTCAAAAAAATAAAGAAATGATTCTATATGGAAAAGAATTGATTGTTAATACGGCAAAATACTTAGGTCCGAAGGGCTCCGTGAAACCAATTAGCAATGGCTTGAATTGTCAGAATTGTCATTTAGCAGGAGGCACGCAGCCTTTTGGTAATAATTATGGTGGTGTCGCCTCTACTTACCCTAAACTTAGACATCGCCCTGGGAAAATAGTTGATATACCAGAGCGGATCAATGCTTGTTTTCAACGTAGTTTAAATGGGTCGCCGCTACCCTTAAATAGTACAGAGCTAAAAGCGATGGTTGCCTACATGAAATGGTTAGGAAAAGGGGTTCCGAAAGGAATCAAACCCAAAGGAGCTGGCTTGTACAAGATTGCTTATTTGAACAGAGCCGCTAGCCCTGAAAAAGGGAAAGTCGTCTACCTCAAACACTGTGAACGCTGTCATGGAAGCAATGGGGAAGGTCTGCTAAAAGCAGCTGGAATAAGTTATAAATATCCTCCATTATGGGGGGCGAATAGTTATAACATAAGTGCTGGTTTATATAGAGTTGGAAAATTTGCTCGATTTATAAAAACAAATATGCCCTATGGTACTTCTTTTAAAAACATTGTTCTGTCAGACGAAGAAGCTTGGGATATTGCCGCTTATGTGAACACAAAACCTCACCCTACTAAAAAATTTAAAGAGGATTGGGCCACTAATTTAATAAATAAACCACTCGATGCTCCTTTTGGTCCTTACGTAGATGAGTTTACAGAAAAAGAACACAAATACGGTCCCTACCCTCCAATACAAAAAGCAATACAAAAACTTAAAAAAACGGATGTTATTTAAGTCATTACGCCGTTGAAAATCGTATTAGTTTATTGCATGAATGCTTCGCTTTGATTATCAGTAAGATGAGTTTTTAATTATCAAAGTAAAAAAAGCTGATAATCAAACTAATGCAAGATGCTTTTTTTGTGTACAGGACAACTCTTCTGATGAGCGAAGTGAGCTAAAAGTTTTTTTTATTAACTCATGTTATGCAGGATTTTTTTATTTACTACTAAAACCTATTGTTACTTATTTAAGCTATGTTTTAATGTTTAATTTTGCAGGCTTAATTTTTAATGCTCCTTGTACTATAAAGCATTCAAAATTCAACATTAAGCATTCAAAATTAAGAATAGGTTGAGACACAAATTTTGGTATTTTATCGACAACATCAATTTTCTGCGTAAGATCAGGTATTAAAAAACTAAAAACCCCAAGACCACGAACAACAAGTGAAATGCTCCTGATCAAAGGGCATAAGCAACAGGACAGCTAAGTACGGACTGTATGAAGGCGTTTTGAAAGGAAATGGCAAAAATAAACACCTATTTGGCAGGAATTGCCCCTCTTAAAAAATAAATAGAGGTAACTTGTGTCAAGTTAAATCTCTCATACCTTCAATTCCCCCCAATTAAAAGATGGTATCTATTGTTTAATATGTATATAAATTAAGAGGAATGTCTTACAGAACTTATATTTTAAGCTTTTTATTTATTCTAGTAACAGTTATTACGCAAGCACAAAAAGACCCATTTGCTTCAACATACAAAACAGAAGCGGTAGAGGTAAAGGCAGAGGTTGCAACAAAAACACAAGTTGTCGTAAAAGAAGACGTTGCAGAAGAAGTAGAAGAAGAAGTAGAAGAAGAAGTTGTAGAAGAAGCGGTAGAGAAGAAAAAAATGATAAAGTACCTTAAGTTTGATGCGTTCCTTCAAGCAAAGTTAGATTTTTCGGTACCGATTATTTCTGTGGAAGAATTTAAGGCCTTAAGAGAAAGTAAGGCTCCAATTGTATTATTGGATACAAGGAGTGAAGTTGCGTATAATGTAAGCCATATTCCTTCGTCTAAAAGAGTTGGTTATGATGATTTTTCTATAGAAAGAGTTTGGACGATTCCAAGAGATGCTAAGATTGTTGTCTATTGTACATTAGGGTACAAGAGTGAGCAGGTTGGAAAATTTCTTACTGAAATGGGCTTCAAAAATGTTCAGAATTTATACGGATCAATCATCGAATGGGTGAATGAAGGTGGTGTTGTTGTCAATGAAAATAATAAACGAACTAAAAAAGTAGTTGTTAAAGACAAAGAAAGAAGAAATTTTTTAAAAAAAGGACATGCTATTATTCTGTCTGAAAGCGAAGTGAGTTCATTTTAGTAGCTTTTACGCTCTCTAGAAAACTTACGACCAAAATATTACTGCTGTGAAAAAGAGCCCACTTTGGTAAAGCTTGTCAAATAACCCCATAATTATAAAACCTAATAGATAATGCGTTTATCTTTTGAAGTAAGTTTAGTCATCCTACTATGCAGCTTAATAAGTTGTACCACAATTATAAGAACGCCACAGAAGGCTAAAAATGCGTATCCTCAAACGGCAGTTGAAATAGGAAATCTATCCTCTCAAATAGATAAGGCATATTATAGTTTCTTGGGGACTTTTTTTAATAAAAATGAAGTAGAGAATTCTTCTTCTTTTCTAAAAGGAGAAATATTGCGGAGTGTACCTATTTGGAATGAAAAAAAAGAAAAGCATTGGTTTGCGATGGCTTGGTATGCTCTAGCGACACCAGAAGAGCCTTTAGCCATAGGTGTCTTTCATATAGAAACGTACGCTACGGATACTTTTAAATTAAATTATTATGCACTTCCTCCATCTGTAACTGTTTCCGAAATTTGGACTGCTAAACATTTTTTATCAGAATATACACCGCAGGATTTACTGCTACAGGAGGGCTGTTCGGACGTATTAATTTATGAAGGAAATAATTCTTTTAAAGTAATGAATGATTCTGTTCCCTGTGATGCTTCTATGGCGAATCATCTGAAATACTTTGATTTAAACCTATCGCTTAATCCAGAAGAACAAGTACATGCCAATTGCATTCCTTCTAAAGACAACGTAACCTGTATTTCGGAGGAGCAGGTCTCCTATGGTCGAACGCTTCAATTAGGGCAGTAGTACTAGTAATTTTTTGATTAAACGTCGCCCAATTGTTTCAACAGCCAACGTTTTTCGGGAAGGGGATTCGTTGCGGTTATTTCTTCTTTTAAGGCTGATTTTTGCTCTTTGGTATACGCATAAACAACTTTTTGAGTAAACCGAATGGTGTTTAAAAAGCTTTGCTTGTGTGTAGAACTTAGCTCTGTTTTTCTGCGAACAAATTGTGCAAAACTGTGCAAAAAAGACTCTAGGAGGTCGAAGTTTTCTTCCAGGGCATAAATTTTAAGTAGCAATAATTTGGCTCCAATGGTCATAAACAAATCATCGTATTCCATTGAACTCAAAAGTTGTATTGCTTTGTCATACTCCTTGGTTGCAAAATAAAAATTAGCGGTATTATAATGAACATAACTCGCTCGATGTTCCAAATGTAATAAATATGCTCCTCTCGGAATTAAGGCTTTCACTTCCTCAAATTTTTCTAAGTGTAAACCAATCGCTACCGTATTCTTATAGGCTATATGACTCAAGTAGCCATTTTCTAAAAGCACTTCCTTGTTAATACCATTCATATACCATTCAAAGGCTTCTTCTAGATAGTAAAGGTTTCCTTTGTTGAGTCGTTTAATGCAATAATTAATCGCCATTTCATAGAGCTCTCGAAATTCGTCCTTGGGCAAAATATGGGGATGTTTTACAAGGTAATGCTTTAAGCGTTTGTAGTTCTCGTCAACCTCTGGCTTTGTCAAAGCGGTATAACAAGCATGATAAAACTGTATGCTATCAATAGAGGCATAGTTTCCAGCTTCTATTGCGGACAAAATTGCTTCTATAAAAGGAATTTCGTACTTCGTTTTAAATAGGTTTTGGTGTGTGATACTGATGCAAGCATAGCGCAAGATACTAAGCACAAAAACAACCGACGAGCTATTCATAACCTCTTGCAAATGAAAATTGGTAGAGCTTGGCTGGTCGGTATCCGTTTGTAAACGAAATGATTCTAATTCCAATTCATATTTTGTCCAATAATACTCTTCATTTTGAATGGACTCTGCCTCTAGGGCATTCAACAAAACTTGTTCTTGTTTTTCGGCCTCTTTTCTTAAATCTCGTTTCCGAAAACTTCTTAACAAAAGAATTTCTCCATTTTTTTTATCCGAAATGTATTCAATATATCTGATAAAATTTTCTAATACCTCCGTCGCAAAAGACATTACATGCCGCAACCGAGGCATATTCATTTTTTTGTTAGGATACAAATGTTGATAAACACGTTCTCGGTCTGTGGTAATACTGCTAATTCCTTTTTTTGAAAACAGGTATTCAAATAAGATTTGTACATCACTGTGTTTGTTGTGTATAGGAGATTTTACCCATTTTTTTAATTGCCGAATTTCTGCATCATCTAATGTTTGATATAACCTTATTAATTTACTTTTATACATGATAATGATGGTTAGAAATTGCTATTTAGCTGGTGTTAATTATTTTCGGTATAAAGTAATGTATCATTTTTTTCTGATAAATTAAATACAGT
>CACVAQ010000076.1:6577-8480 GCA_902727865.1 uncultured Aureispira sp.
TAAAATGGCTACACCTTAAGTTTTTCGTTCTTTGACAAATCGTGTTTCGTTTAAAAAATCAAAAAAACACCTAATTATTATACTAGGAGGCTGATAATAAAAGAATTATAGAACCTTTGTATGGCATTATTCATGTGACGAATAGCTTGATCCTTACTTTATGAAGTAGGCAGAGGACTCCTTGTTTCTTTAGGTTCTTTGACCCTTTTTGCCAGCCCATAAAAAATAGCTTAGGCTTTATTACTTACGATCAAATACCTGCTGTTATGAAAAAGAAAAAGAGTCTGCTGTGGCAAAAATTAGCTGCGCTGACCACGGAGTAGCAGCGCAGCTAAGTATTATTAAGAATGAAAACAAAATTAACAAGGAGTAATATCTGCATTACTTCGTGGAGAAATTATATTAGTTTGATTATCAATAAGATAGCTTTGAATTGTTAGTTTAGCTAAATTGTTGATAATCAAACTAATATGAAATGGTTTTTATGTTTTTTGGTAAAAAAACTAAAAATCCCACGAAGTATTAATCTGATAAAGTAAATTTAAAAAAGGTTAAAAATGTTATTTAAAGAAGCTTTAGCGGTGTTTTGGGTGAGATTAGGTAGATTATTTTTCTGATAAATGGATTTTTTTGTATTAGACTATAAATACATAATGTTATAGCTTTGTAAAAGCCCCAAGGACTATTAGCAATACTAAATTAAAGCACCTCATTATGAAATCAACTATACTTTCTTTCGTTTGCATTGTTTTCTGGCATGTATCTGCTGCTCAGATACTAGGTACAAGCAGTAGTCAAGAGAACCAAAATTATGATAATTGCCCCTTAATGGAGGTGAGTATTAGTTCAAATAACTATAGTGGGATTCTTGAAGTATCTTATTGCAATCATGGGAATACAACAGCAATTGGGGCTTCTGTTGAAATAGAAGTCACCAATGGTTTGCCAATCACGCAAACAACCCTCCCTGTATCATCTGTCGTAGGTCAAACCTATACTTTTCACCTTGGAGATGTAAACAGTTCGGACTGTGGGGCATTTTATATTGAAATCCCTAATGTTGAGGATAAAATACATTGCACCAATGTTCAAATTTTTCCAAACGACCCTTGCCAAGGAATGGTTGATCGATATGCTCTGCACATTACAGGGGATACCGACGATGCGAATGTTGAGGATACACATACAATATCAGTTACGTTTACGGAGCAGATGCAGCGTTCTGCTGTCGGTCCTCCATTATTGGGGCAAGGTGGAACAAACGCTGTGTTTGAAGACCATGTGTTTTTGAACCATATACCGACTTGGGACAGCTTGTTGTCCGTTTTAACACATTCAGGAGTCTTGCCTAGTACAACTATTGTACCTACAGCAGTTACCATGAATACCCTAAATGATATCGCTGCACTAGCTTCCGCTGAATTGTGTTCTAGTCGTGCAGGAAGTACGGTTGTTCTAGGAAATACACTTAGTCAAGTAACAAATCTTGCGGTAGGAGATCGAAGGGTCTCAGGGACAACCGTAGATAACAATCAAACTGCTTCGACAGCAGGTACAATAAAAACAAATATTGATACATATAAAAACAAAAAAGTAGCGGTTCGTTTGTCTCCGAATCCTTTTAGCGAAAGTGCAAGCATTACGATAGATGGTCCCAAGTATCAACAAACAACAGTAGAAATTATAGACCTTTCTGGTAAATCCATCCAGTCGTTACAGGTAAACGAAGAACAAGATATTACGATACATAGAAAAGACATGAGTCCTGGTGTTTATTTTTATCGCCTGATAGGAGACAACATTGCTGTTCATACAGGGAAATTTGTCGTGCGTTAATCAACGGTTCTTATGCCCCTAAAAGAAAATCTAGTCCGTTTTCTTTCTTCAAAAAGGCTCGCTTAAG
>CACVAQ010000077.1 GCA_902727865.1 uncultured Aureispira sp.
TTCCTACAAATTATCCAACACAAAATTCGTCATTTTATTATACAAATGAGAGCGAGTATAGCCCCCATAAATACCATGATTTTTGTTCGGATAATAGGCCTCCTCAAAGGGAATATTTTTAGCAATTAAGGCTCTAGCCATTTCAGCCGCATTTTGGAAATGCACATTATCATCTGCCATACCATGTACTAACAAATACTTGCCACGAATCTGCCCAGCAAAATTGATCGGAGAATTATCCTCGTACCCTTTGTTGTTTTCGCTTGGGGTTCGCATGAAACGCTCGGTATAGATCGTGTCGTACCATTTCCAGTTAATAACAGGAGCGACCGCAATCGCCATTTTGAAAACATCCGCCGCCTTAGCCAAACAAGACGTAGACAAATAGCCACCAAAACTCCAACCAAAAATTCCAATGCGTTCTGAATCGACAAAAGGTTTGCTGGCAAAATATTTTGCCACATCAATTTGATCTTGCGTTTCCAAACCGCCTAAATTCATGTAAGTAGATTTGCGAAAGGCTTCGCCACGAGCGTCGGTTCCTCTATTATCAACAGAAACAACAATGTATCCTTTTTGAGCCAACATTTGGAACCACATATAGTTTTGTCCCCCCCATTCGTCCATCACCGTTTGGCGACCAGGACCACCATAGACATACATAAAGACAGGGTATTTTTTATTCGGGTCAAAATCAGCTGGCTTAATCATCCAACCATTCAATACAATAGAATCTGGATTCATAAACTCAAAGAACGTATGGTTTCCCATATTGTATTCCTTCAATTGATTATTTAAGCCTTTGTTGTCCTCTATGGTGCGAACCAATTTATTTTTCTTCGTCTCGTAGACCTTATAACTAGGAGGCGTTGTGGCATTCGAATAGGTATTGACATAATACTCAAACGTGCTACTAAATTGTGCTTTGTTGACGCCTGTTTCTGTGTGCAAGGCTTTCATTTCACCTCCAGCCAAAGACGTACTATAAATACCTCTATGCATCGCACTTTCTGCGGCTGCTTGGAAATAAAGTTCTTTGGTCTTTTTGTTCAAACCATAAAAACGAATGACATCAAAGTTTCCTTTGGTTAATTGACGTACCTTTTTACCTTTCATGTTATACACATAAATGTGGTTGTAGCCATCGTCGTCACTCGTCCAGATAAATTCGTCCTTTTCTAAAAAAGTTAAATTATCGTGAACATCAATGAAGTATTTATTTTCTTCGTGTAGTAAAACCGTTGTTTTTCCATTTTTAGGATTGGCAATTAATAGAGTTAAATCATTTTGATGACGATTTAGACGAGTGACACAAAGTTGGTCGTCGTTAATCCATTTGATTCTAGGAATGTATTGGTCTTTGTCGCCTTTTACTTGTACTTGCGTGGTTTTTTTAGTCGCCAAATCATAAATGTGTACACTCACATCAGAGTTTACTTCTCCTGCTTTTGGGTACTTGAAGGTATTGTAAATCGGATACAGCTCATTATCATAAGTTGTATAGGTAAATTCTTTTACGGCTGTTTCGTCAAATCTCAAAAAGGCAATTTTAGTACCTTCTGGAGACCAGACAAAAGCGCTAGACATGGCAAACTCTTCTTCGTACACCCAGTCGGTCGCCCCGTTGATGATTTTATTTTGTACGCCATCTTTTGTAACCTGCACTTCTTTTGCACTGTTTACTTCTTTGTAGAAAAGGTTGTTGCCACGAACAAAAGCAATCTTGTTTCCTTTGGTATCCAAAGTGGCATAACGTTGTTTTCCATCTTTAGAAACAGGCGTTAATTTTTCTGATTTGCGATCCCAAACATAAAAATTAGCTTTAGACGAACGGCGATAGATTTGCTCTCTATCGGTTTCTAAAACAATCTTATTCTCATCGGCACTAAAGGTATAGCTCGAAAAGTTAATATCCTTTGCACTATAAATAATACTCGTTTGTGCGCCAGAAGTTAAGTCGTATTGAACGATTTCGCTGCTTTTTTGCACGGAATAATGCTTGCCATCTTCCATGAAGTTAAACCCAGGAACCATTTTAGGATAAAACTTATAATCCTCCCAAATTTGAGGGAGATTAATGTCCTTTAATTGCGCAGAAGCGGTAGAACAAATGCTTAAAAAGGTAAGTATGAAAAAACTATTTTTCATGGTATAAATTTTCTTGTTGAAATAATTTGACTCTTAGAACAGACTTGGAAACGATTGTTTGATACGTTTCAGTTCTTGAGCAGTGCTATTGTTTGACGGTAAACTTACTTACCCAAGATACAAACTAAATACCAAATTTTAATTCTATTTCGACCAAAGTGTACAATTGACCATTCCTTAGCTATTACAAAAGGAAACCATTTTATTTTTTGCGTAACAGGAGTTATTAAAAAAAAATGGTTCTTTGACCCTTTTTGCCAGCCCATAAAAAATAACTTAGGCTTTACTATTTTAGTCGTAAGTTGTAAGTAAGAATTTATAAGTTAGAGTGATGTTAATTAGCGACTTACGACCAAATACCTACTGTTATGAAAAAGAAAAAGCATCCGCTGTGGCAAAAATTAGCTATGGGCAGTCTTTGAGTTGTCAAAGACCCCAAAAAAAACGAGGGATAAACCGATAAACATCGTCTAAGCTATGAACGCACTAAAAACAGATCAGTATGACCAAATTATTTTTACCCATTCTTTTAGGCTTCTGTTGCTTGAATCAAGTAGAAGCACAACTAAATCCAGCGATAACTGGATTTCTTCAGAACACGACCCAAACAGGGACCTATTATGTATCGGGGAATTCTACCGCTATTAGTAATGGAACGCTAGTAAATTGCCAACAAGTAGATTATTCTGCTACCTATGTTTATGTTACCACAGAAGGAATCCCAGCTTATCCTACAGGCCCTTTTTTAGATGGTAATCCTTTTCAAGCAACTGCTAGAGGAGCCATTTTTCAAATTCCTTTAAGTCCAGTACAAAATACAGGAACGCCAATAGCGACGAATGGGGGCAATATTGGAATTTTTATCAATGGAGTTGCCTTATTTGATTTCCGTGATGGCGTGGGTTGGAATAGCAATACGAATGCTTTGTGTGGAGGACCAGGAAATCCACCTTGCCCAGGAGGGCCAAGGGCTGAAACGGATTGGAGTAGAGATGCGGTGCCAAATGAATTGCCAGGCTTTGATTGTTCAAAAGGGCATCCAGCAATGGGCAATTATCACCATCACCAAAACCCATCTGCGTTTAAATTAGATCAAAATTCGACTTCAAGTATTTGTAACTTATACGATGCAGATGGTTTGTATGCGATTGACAGTATGGCACATGCTCCTTTGATTGGATTTGCTTACGACGGCTTTCCGATCTATGGTGCTTATGGGTATGCAAATGCAAATGGCACAGGTGGAATTACTCGAATTAAATCAGGGTATGCACTTAGAAATATAAGCGTAAGAACGCACCACGCAGATGGAACGGATGTAGACGATGGACCAGCAGTGAGTGCAACTTACTATTTAGGTTATTTTAGAGAAGATTATGAGTGGGTTTCTAATGCGGGAGAAGACTATTTGGACGAACACAACGGTCGTTTTTGTGTAACACCAGAGTATCCAAATGGAACCTACGCTTACTTTGCTACAGTGAATAGTGATTGGACGTCTGCTTATCCTTATGTCGTTGGACCTACGTTTTATGGCGTATCTGCAAATCGGTCTATTGCTTCAATTACAGAAACAGTGACAACGTATGTGCCGACCCATACAAGTCTTACTCAAATGGCCTCTTTGGATGATTTGAATATTAATGTATTTCCAAGTCCTGCGTCAAACCTTGTCGCCATACAAATCGGCGGTTTGGTCAAAGAAAATTTGCAAGTAGCCTTGTTGGATATGACAGGAAGAACCGTCAAAGAAAGTCAAATTAACAAAGGACAAACCTTGGCTTATTTTGATGTAAAGACCTTATACAATGGGACGTATTTGGTAAAAATATCGAATGGCGCATCTGTTACAACTAAGAAAATTGTGATCCATAGATAAGTAAAGATTTAAACTGTTTTGTAAAAAGGGAATGCTGAGTTTTACTCAACATTCCCTTTTTGTATAAAGCAGCTGTTCCCTTTTTTTAATAAAGGAACGTAAAATGGCTACAGTTTTTTATACGTAAGCCCCTTGAATTTCTTCGGCTTCGGTTTTCCGAGCATCAAGGTCATGTGTAAGCGCAAGATTTTCCCCATAGAATTCATTCTAGTGAATTTGTTGGTATTGTGATAGCCATTCAATTCTTTGCTCAAGGAACGGCGCTTTTCTTTGGTTGATAAGGTGTCTTTTGACATACTGGTTAACAGGCGTTTCATCCGCTTTTGAGCAACCTGATACCTTTTTTTCATCAAGGTACGTTCTTCGTATTTGTACTGATTGACGGTCGTTGGATGTAGGGCTTCCATGCAAAACTTGACAATTTTATAATTCTCTTTATAAAACTGCGGCAAATAGTGATTCTTACGCCCCTCGTAACAAACTTGGTCAAAATCAATTGCTCGGACTCGATATTGCTCTCTGTCAAAATCAGGCGTCACATCAACGACGTAATTATAAGAACGCATATCGCCCAATAACATCACAAAACAACGTTCGTTGAATTTGACAAATTCTTTTGCAGCATAAGCCTTCAAAAAGGTAGGCGTTTCTATGTAATAATCCAAAAATGAATCGCCAGGAATGCCAGGAATATGTTCCTCAACCAAGGTGTTGGAATCAACAATAAACTCCAATCGGTTGGGGCTAAGAATGTGTTCTAATTCCAAACCGTAGACTCTCGAAGCATCTGCTTTTTTGATGTAAAAATAATCGTGGTTATCATTTAAGGTATTTACAATACGAATGCGGAAGGGCTTGGAATTACCAAAAAGACAATAATCTACACGGCTGACTCGAAGATGCTCAATCACCTCCATATTTCCATCGGTCTTCAGCGTCCCATAAATGAAGGTCAAAGCCGCCTCAATTTCATCTTGAAAAGTTGGATGATACAGGACAGATTCCCATAACGTATCGTTGCCCTTGCTATCGTAAATGGCAGCCGATTCAAACCAATTCGTTAAGTCATTGTACGAAATCGGCAAATCTTTGGTTCGCTCGTAATCGTCTAAGTACTTTTTTAGGTTTTCAGAAATAGGAAAACTAGGTTTCTTTTTAGAGATGTTCATAGACAACAGGGCTGATTAATAAATAGAAATGACGATGAAAGCATACAAGATATAGGAAACCGATAAAAATTCATAATAATACTACTTTTTACGCTTTTTGAAGAAAAACCAAAACAGAGCAATCATCAAGCTAATAAGCCCTAAGAGCGCTGGAAAGAACCAATGTGGTCGCAAATTGGTTTTTAATTCTATTGGACTGGCATCCCCCAATTGAATGAAAGGAGACCAAAACGCAGGGTGTGCGGCAAAATCTTTTGCCTTTTTTATATAATCTAACTTGGCTTGAGATAAGGCACGGTCCTTAGAGTAGCCTTGGGACAAGTATGTGTACAAACCTTGCATGATAAAAGCGGTCGATTGATCGTTGACTTGCCAAAGCGAGACAATTAGAGAAGGCGTACCAGCATACATAAACGAACGAGCTAAGGATAAAATCCCTTCTCCTTGCTCAAACTTCCCATAACCTGTTTCACAAGAAGACAAAACAACTAAATCGGCATTGAGTTTTAAGTGTGCAATCTCATAAGCTTGCAAAAAGTTGTTTTCTAAAGTATCCTTATCCTCTGTAAAGGCCAAACTCGATAAAATCGGTTGGCGGCGATGCAAAATACCATGCATCGCTAAATGGATGACACTATAATTTGGTGCATTTTTTTTAAAATTGGCTTCGGTGCTGTTTGCACCTGTTAGAAATAGCCCTTTGAAGTCGTTGGACAAGACTTGGACCTCTTCTTTAGCAGCAGAAAGTGCCTCTAGATTTGATCGAATTTTGAACTCATACAAACTACGAATAGCTAACAAACTAGAGTCTGGACTGGAATAACTGGAGGCACAAGCCAAGAGTTGTTGGTTGTTCACTTTTTTAGGCATTTTTAAATTCTCTTTCCAAAGTGTTGCCGAGTAACTATAGCTAATATTGTATTGATTGATGAGGTAATTTAATTTATTGTAATCGGTTTTTCGTTGATTGTATTCGGTCAAAAAAGCTTCAAAAGGAAGGTGTCCTAAAGCACCATCTGTAATGATAATTAGGTTTTCTAAAGAGGGATCTTGAAGTGCTGGAGCGACTAAGTTTTTGTAAAACCAATGAGCAACCGAGGTATAGTTTTCATAGGCAACCGAAGGTTCCTCGATCAAAAATTGATAGCTGGTTAAGGCTTTTCTTAGCTCTTTTGCTTTTTGATTAATTATTTTTTTTGAAAATTCAATTGGAATAATATTAACTTGATTGCTTGTAATTGTAAATAGAAAGGTGCTTGAATCGGTTATAAAATATTCTAATAGGGCTGTTTTAGAATCGAGTGATTGTTGTATTTCTTCCGTCGTAGAAATGATGTTTTTGTACTTAAGGGTATGGTATTTGGGATACTCCTTTTCAATTACTTTTAGGAAGTCATCAATGTTTAGATTCAATTGATTTTGTTTGGCCCGCAAGGCATTGGAGGCCTCAATGTCACTCGTTCCGTATTGTTCTTTTTGTAAAATGGCTTTTTGTGCTTTTAACTCGGCTTCTTGCTGAGCAATCGAATCGGGTAAGCCCATGATTGCTTGTGCTTTGTCGCCTTGAAATGCGCTGGTTAATAAAATAGATTTGTTTTGTTCTATAAAACAAAAAGCCGCTCGAATGTATTTTTCTTCGCCTAATAATTTTGCCGCATTCATTCCAAAAGTAGAAAAAATGACATTATGACGGAGCGCATTTAGTTTGTCCTTGTTCTCCGAAAAGTGCATTAAGGTGGTTTCATTACTCTGTACGGCCGCTTGTGCGAGGTGATAATTATAGAGCAAGTGTTTTTTAGCTGCGTCGGTGGAACCTACTTCGACCGCTTTCTGATACTGTGCTTTTGTAATGGCTAGCAAATATTTGAAGGTCTGATTTGATGCCGATGGATCTTGATAATCCAATTTTCCGAATCGCTGTATGTCTTTTGGACTTAAGGTTTGACAAAACTGAATTAAGTCCTCTGTTAATCGAAAATCTTGGATGTTTTCAGGGAAGATGTCAAAGATAGGCCGCTTGTTCTTTGTCCCATAAACTAGACTAGCTATTCCGTAAACCAATGCAATTTCTTCTTGTTTGGAGTGATAATATAAATTAGAAGCATTTCGAAGAACCAAGGTAAATAAATTATAGTTCGGTTGCCCTTCTTGCAAAATTTTAAAGGCTTTATTAAAGACTCGTTTTGCTTTGTCATAATCTTTCATCTCTAGGTATAAAAAACCTAAATTATTGAGTGAAAAGACTTGTTTAGGGTGTTTTGGGGCATACTTTTTTGACCAAATTTCTTGAACCAATAAGTACGTTTTTTCTGCTTTAGCATATTCGCGAAGTTTGGAATAACAGCCAGCTAAATTATTGAGCGTTAGGGTGTAAGAGGGGTGTTCTTCGCCGTAGATTATTTTGTTGAGGTTGACGGCTTCAGAATACAGTTTAGCAGATTTGTAGAATTGTCCTTTTTGGGTGTACAGCAGCGCTAGATTATTCGTAACAAGGGCATAGTCTGGGCTTTCTTTTCCTAGTAAGTCAGCCCAAATTTCTTTTGTTTGCAAAAACAAGGGTTCAGCCTTTTCCAGTTGGTTCATTAAGTAATAAATAGAAGCCAAATTGTTCAAGGACGAGGCATAACTATAAGAACCCTTCGTTAGGTTTCTTTTTTCATATTCAATATTTTTTAAGTACAAAATTTCCGCTTCTTCATATGCGCCCATACTTTCATATAAGAGCGCTAGATCGTTTTGAATATAGGTAAAGGTTTGATTGTTTTCACCAATACTATTTCGGCAAATTTTCTGAGCGCTTAGGTAGAGCGTTTCGGATTTTTGATAATTTCCGACGACCCAATAATAGGCTGCAATATTGGCTAATGCGGTTGCATATAGGGGGTGTTGGGTACCGACGATTTTTTCTAAAATATCGGCTGCTTTTTTGTAATTGGAATAAGCTTTATCATAGTTGCCTAACATTTCGTAACTCAGACCAATCGATTGAAGATAGCTTGTATACAAGGTATCAGGAACATTGTCATTCTGCCTTAAGGCTAATTGACTGCCCTGTTCAGCATATTGGAGCATTGTATTAAAATCGCCTTGTTGGTCTGCGGATACAACTAGACTGTCTAGTTCTGAAAGTGTTCTTTCCTCCAAGTTTTGAGAAAAGGCGTCGAAAGGTATGCTGAAAGAGAAAATAAGAAATAGGACGAATTTTATCATATGTAAGCTTGCGTTAGAATAGGGCGGAAATAAATAAGACAAAAATACCCTTTTACTT
>CACVAQ010000078.1 GCA_902727865.1 uncultured Aureispira sp.
TTTAAACAGTATTTAAATAAGTAAATCTAGGATTCCCCATTTACTTGTTGACAAGTCTCCACCACGAACAATAAGTGAAACGCTCCTGACCGAAGGGAATAAGTAGCAGCATAAGCTCATTTATATGGAGGGAAGGAGAAAAAATTAATCCTACTTAAATGTTGTTGACTAGCCAATCAAACTATTTTTTAACCAATTGCTGTACGCCAACTCGATACGCATCCTCGATACGAACAAAATAAACTCCTTGGGCTAAATTAGAAATATCAACAATAGATTTTGCACTGTTCAAGGTACTAGATTGAACTTGACGACCTTTCAAATCTAAGATTGTCACTGTACTTTTGGCCGTAAAATCTTTACTTTTAATGGTCACTTGATCCTGAGTAGGGTTTGGGAAAATACTAAACTCAAAATCTTCTTTTAAAGGCTTGTCACTAACAGAGGAATGTGCTTTAGTGGCTACTTTCACAATAGGCTGAATGCCTACGCCAGTATAATGTTCTACTTGTACATAATATAAATCACTCGGTAAGTCCGAAACATCAATAACCCCTTGCATGTCCTTACACAATATTTGGGTTTTGATTGGATTCAAATTATTGTCCAACAACTTGACAACGCTATTCTCTAAGCGAGTTGCCCAGAAAACTTCTAATTGCTCTTCTAAATCGTTAAATTCTACTTCAAAATCTAAATTAGGTTTTTCTATTTGTGCGTTTGATGTATTGGGAAGAATGACAAAAAACAAATTAATCAAGACTAAAAGGAATAAGCTTTTCATGATTATTATTTTGGGGTGCGAATGAGATAAATTTATTACAAAAGGGAATATTAAGTATTAGGAATAGTTGGATTCGTAAAATTTACTTTACTGATAGTCAAAACTATAAGACGTATTTAGTAAGTAGTTATTAAGTTAAACATTTATTCAAAAAACAGCAAAAAAAATGATAAAAAAATATAAAAAATAAGATAAAAAAAATTCTATGGTTGAACAATTAGCTGTTGATGGGCATATTTTTTACCCTTAGCATTCAAAACAACCCAATAAGCTCCCACCGCCAAATTGTCTCTGTTCAAAGTCCATGTTCCTTCATTCTGACTTAAGTCTGTACTCAAAACTACTTGTCCTAAGCTATTATAAACAAACAGCGTACCTTTCTTGATTTCATCACTCGCAGGCAAGGCGTAATGAATGGTTGTTTGCGTAGAAAAGGGATTCGGCAAACAGCTTAAATCCGTCCCATTTTCAAGCCTATTCAAGCCTGTTGGGGTATAAAAACACGCCATACTATCTTGATAGGTTGCAAAAGAATTATAATTCAAAGCCAATGGATCCATACAACCATAAATCAAACAACTCTCCAATAATTGATAGACATCCAATTTTCCATAACCCCAATGAACATTAGGCAAGGCAAGGCTTTCTCTGAAGACAAAAGAATCTACTTTGGCAGTGCTTTCTAGAGCTTGTAAAACATCGGCATGATTTGCATACGGTTTGCACTGAAAATACAAGGCTACCGCTCCTGCTACCATAGGCGCAGCCATTGACGTTCCACGATTAAAGATGTGCCAGCCATCTTGATCCAAACGATTCGTCGTAATTGTTTTGTAATAATTTAAGGTTCCCAAAGTGGATGCAGACATGACCTGTCCTCCAGGGGCTGTTATATTGGGTTTTTGTATCCCCGTCCGAGCGGGCCCCAAACTAGAGAATGCCGAAATGCCAAATTGAGGATAACCAGCCGTCCCGACCGCTACGGTATCTCCTAGCCAAGTAACCCCACGAGTTCTATTTTGATAAGAACCAACCGTTATCACTTTATCAGAACAAGTCCAATAGCCAACAATGGTTTGTTTGTTGTCTGGTTCTGTATAATTCGGTATGCCTGCATTGCTATGCATGTTGGATGTTCCCAACAAGGTCTCTCCGCTCCAAATATCATAGGCGCCCGTCCCTGTTGTTGTTAGTTGCCAATGTCCTAAATTGGAGGTAGAACGAATACTGATCGCTACTTCGTAAGCATCTTCGTACTGATCTATGTTTATTTCTAACACAACAGGATCATTGTTGGCATCTCTAAACAAGACTTGGGAATGATTGGCAATAGAGCCCGAAAAGGTAAAATCGCGCCATACATTGTAAAGACTCGTTTGAGCGATTACTTGTTGGCTTTGTGGATCAACTAACTGAAACGAAAAATCTATATTAGAAAAATCTATCGTATCTGCATACAAGCGAAAACGGACGCTTTCGCTAGTCGCTTGATACTTAAATTGGGTTTTAGAGCTGTTGTTTTGAAGCGTCACGCCCAAGTGAATCGGAAAAGCTCTGGCGTTTCCGCCTGCTTGAATTAAAGCACGTCCCCCCTTTTCAGTCAGCATATTATCAATCAATTGGCTGTACAAATCCTTGCCATCGTGTCCACTCGAATAGCTCCCAACACTTGAATTGATCGAACAGGCTTGTCCCAAGCTATCTGCCTTACTAAACAAATAATGCACCCCATCGACAAAACTATTCAAAAAGGTATAGTCTCGAACGACACTTACACAAGCTAAATTTGCCTTGGGTGCAATCCCTAAATATTTTCCAGAAGCAAGCGCATTTCCAGCAGCCGTTCCCATCACATGAGAACCATGCTCGCCAGGACTATGGGTACATTCATTGTTATCAATATCCGCCTTCGTCCAAACCGCCCCGTAACCATAATAGGCATTGTGATAGGCGCTGTTCATCGACACTTGATCCCACAAATAAAGTATCCTAGTACTAGAATCTGGATAAAAAAAATCTGGATGCTCCCATTCAAATCCATCGTCAATAACACCTAACAAAACACCTTCTCCTTGAAAACCATGTGGCAACAAACCCGCTCCAGCATGTGCCGCTCTCGCATTGTTGTTCGTCAACATAATCGTATCTTCTGGATACGTCAAATTATGCCCCCTTGCTGCTCGATATTCCAAGCGTTGAATTTTGGGATGGCTTAATAATTTCTCCACCGTTGCCAAAGAAACACGAACAGACGCAATATTTTTCACGCCATATTTATACTGTCCGCCTTCTTTTTTTACCAATTGTTTGATCGCTTCTAAATTTCCTTTGACTAGGATCGGAAGGTTTTTTTTCGTATAATCGACCGCAGGCGTTTCCTTCAATTGTAGGTATAAATCAATACTTAATTTTGAAGACTGTTGTGCCAATGTCTGGAAAGACCAAAAAGAGAGTAAAAGTATCCAATATTTCATATTAAGTTCTTATTATTCATTTATTTACACAACGCACAAGCCTATTCTAGAACAGCCTTCCGATCGTCTAGTTTATCAAAATTTAGTCTAGTTCTAATTTAGAACTCTTTTATATTGACATTAAAATTCCAATTATTTGGGCGTTTTTAACATTTTTCCTAACTTTTGGGCTAGTTTAGCCGCTTCTTTACCAAAGTACGTTAAACACCAATCCATCATCAATCCATATTAAGGTAACAATTTATATAGGGATTTGCTCTACTTTTGTTACTAATAAACTTACAAAAATAAATATAGAATATGCAACAAGCCATATTTGCAGTTATTTTATTGATAACTTTTGGAGTTGCCTTCCGAAAATACAAATTTGTCTACAACAACATCATGTTGGGTAAAAAAGACAAAATTGAAGGCGATCGTTCGCAGCGCATCAAGAATGTTTTAATGATTGCTTTAGGTCAAAAAAAGATGTTCAAACGTCCTTTGGCTGCCGTTATGCATTTGTTTATCTATGTTGCTTTTTTATTCACTCAAATCGAGTTAATTGAAATTTTCGTAGATGGCCTAACTGGCTCTCATCGTTTCTTTAGCCATTATCTTGGGCTTGTTTATACGATATTAATTAGCTTTATCGAAATTTTATCATTGGGTGCTTTAGTAGCGACCTTTGTATTTTTGGCACGTAGGAACTTATTAAAGCTCCCTCGTTTTGTAAAACCAGAAATGGAAGGCTGGCCTAAACTAGATGGAAATTTAATTTTATATGCGGAGTTTCTTTTAGTCACCTTCATTTTTATGATGAACAGTGCCGACATGCACTCCCACCCTGAGCTAAACTTCTTAATTAGTGGGCAACTTGCACCACTCTGGGGAGATACTATTTCACCGACTAGTTTGCTAATTGCAGAGCGCATTGGTTGGTGGGGGCATATTTTAGTGGTTTTTGCTTTTTTGAATTACTTGCCTTATTCAAAGCATTTGCACATTATGTTGGCCTTCCCCAATACTTATTATGCTCGTTTGACACCAAAAGGAGAAATGAAAAACATGCCAGACATTCAAGCAGAAGTTGCTTCTATGTTTGATCCGAATGCCGCTTTTGACGAGCCAGACCCAGATGCTCCAATGCCTAAATTTGGTGTTGCTGATGTGTTTGATATGCCTTGGACCGATGTTTTAGCCGCTTATACTTGTACCGAATGTGGTCGTTGTACCTCTGTTTGTCCTGCGAATTTGACAGGGAAAAAGTTGTCGCCACGAAAAATCATGATGGATGTTCGTGATCGTGCCGATGAAATTGGTAAAAACATTGCAGCCAACAAAACAGAGTTTATTGCAGATGACAAAAAGGAAAGTACGAGTGTTTTGACTGCTGAAAATTACGACGATAAGAAAAGTTTATTTGACTATATTTCTACCGAAGAATTGCGTGCTTGTACTACTTGTAACGCTTGTATGGAAGCTTGTCCAATTATGATTAGTCCAGTAGACATTATTCTAGACTTGCGTAGAAATCAAATTTTAGAGCAATCTGATTCTCCTGAAGAATGGAACAATATGTTTAATACAATAGAAAATAACGGTGCTCCTTGGGCATTTTCGCCTGACGATAGAGACAAATGGATTGAAGAGGCGAACGCTTAATTTCAATCAAAATATATTATGAGCTGCTTGAATTCATTTCAAGCAGCTTTTTTTTTGTATTCAAATACAATACGCTGAGTACAGGACAACTAAAGTGCAATGCTCATGAACGAAGCGAACTAAATATTAATTAATTAATATTTACAGCTTAAATCTACCCAAAATTAGGATTAGATTGTGCTTATCTTTTGGTGCACAGCACCAAGCCTGCTCGTTCACTACGTTCATCTTGTTAGATTTTAGACCCTATTGAGCTCTAATTGGGTCTAAAATCTAATATCTAAAAGCAGAGCGATCTAAAATTTAATAAAATGCTAAGTAGATTCGATATTTTATTGGATAAAAAAACCGTTGTCCTCTACACAGTACAATACGACAAAAAGAAAATTCGTTTGTTTTATTCGTTTTTTTTTTGTACATTTAACACTTGAAATTATTTTCTGAGGACAAAGCCTATTATCAAATAATATTATGACACTAGAGGAATATAAGGATGTAATGCAGCTCTATAAACTAGCCAATAGTTGGATTGAGGATTATACCAAAAACGATATTGGAAAGCACAGCGCTAAGCTAAAAAAGCAGTATCAAGAAATGCTAAAGCTCCAAGCAAAAACGGAGCAACTCATCGAAAAGCAATCTGGTGAAGCTGGAGATGATTTGGATGCTGGTGATTTAGAAGAAAAAATCGACAAACTAGCCAGAAGCTGTGTAGCCTTTGCTTCTTGCTTTGGAGATACACAAACACCTTTTGATAACAAAGCGCCTGTTTCTAAAGAAACAACCCTTGTTGCTATTGAATTAAAGAAACTAACCGCTACTTGGTATGGTAAGTTTTCTGACTCCTCTCAAGATAGTAGCATAGCTAGTTTGATGGCAAGTGTTCATGAACAAGCTAAAAAATTGATTTCAGCTCCAAAAACACTGGATGAAGATAGTATGTCTCTTGTCTTTTATGGCTCAAAAAGCAAACATTCTAGAAAGATGCGTAAGAATGTTGAAATTGCAGAAGAAGAATACAATGGTTTGCTAAACATCGAATTGCACTTAATTGAAGACGAAGATAAGGCAACCCAAGAATTGGGCCTCGAAAGCTTCCCTACCGTTTTGTTCAAAAGAGGAACCAAAACGGTTGCTAAACACGAAGGGTATTTGAGCATCTCTGCTTTACAACAAAAGGTAGGTGTTCTAATGACGGGTTCTAATTTCTCTGATAGTACTAGTGTTAAGTCTATTACAGACATGAAGTCCGTTAATCAAAAGGAATTGTACAATATGGGAGAGCATTTACTCTTTTATTTTGAGGCTTCTTGGTGTGGTATCTGTAAAAAAACAACGCCTGTTGTCAAGCAGTTTTCTAATTCCTACCACAAAGTTAAGTTTGAGCAAATACAAGTGGATGGTAGCCACTCCTTGCACAAAAGCTTTGGTGTCAATGAAGTGCCTGCAATTGTATTTGTACACGACGGAAAAATGGTTGGCAAACATACTGGGTACATCAACCCATCTAATCTAAAACGTCTGTTAGAGCAATTTGCCGTTTCTAACAAGAAAAATATTGGTAACAGTTCTTCTGGTACCGTTTCAATTATAGACAAAGAAATGGAAGATTCTGACAAAGGCAGAAAAATCAAGGATAAACAAACTTCTGAGGAAGATTAAGATCAACGCCCGATACATTACTCCTCTTGTTTAGGAACCATTTTTTATAAGCGAACTATCTTTTTTGAAAAAAAAATGCTGTTGAAAATTAATTTCAACAGCATTTTTTTTAGTTCAAGTAAAAATTTAAGCTTCTGGTACACCTTTTAGCAGTACATTGAGCTCTTTAATTTCTTCTCTATTATATTTATTCGTTGGATTGGTCAATAAGCCCAAGTAATACTCAAAGCTTGAACTTTCCTCGTCCAATTCAATTTCTTCATCTTCCCAATAAGTCAGGTTGTCTAAACTTCCGTGATTGCCAAGGTGTTCATAAGCCAAACGAACAGATTTAACAATGGTCGGTTGTTTCAACTCTTTGAACAACTCTCTCATTGCCTTCATTTGCTCAATCATTTCTGGCGTTATTTTCTTGTCTGTTTTGTACGCTGCAATTAATTCTTTGACAATTTCTTTGATAGAATTAAGTACGTCTTTTTCAACCGTCTTTTTCATATTTATTTTAGTCTTTAATTATAAAGATCGAAGTTTCTTTTTTTAGTGGTTTATACCACCTTGATAATACAAATGTACGCTATTTTTTTGTAATCCTAAATTGAATGCGTTCATTTTTTTGACGGTCTTCTATAGTTTTATTTAATGCAATTGGTCGAGATTGCCCATATCCTCTAAAAGTCAAGCGCTCTTTTTTGATTCCAGAGGACAATAAATAATTGTAAACGACCTCTGCTCGGTTTTTAGATAAAATTTGATTCTTCTGAGGATCGCCTCTGTCATCAGTATGTCCCGACAGTTCTACATTATAATTAGGGTGGAGTCGCAAAGTACCCACCAAATCCTTCAAAGCTCCTTCAGAACCTGGTAACATCGTTATTTTTCCTTTTTCAAAATCTAAATTTTGCATAATAATGACTTGCCCTAGATAATATTCTTTTTTTTCTATTTTCACATCCAAGACAATGTGCTCTTCTCCCCTTGTTCGAATGAAGTCAAAAGAACCACAATCACAAGTAAAATTTGTACTCGAATTTGTTACACAAACATCATCAATATAATAGTAGGCAAAATCTACATGCGGATTCTTAAACGTATCGTTCACGATTGCGCCAGAAACTTTTGTTTTTTTGTCATCGTCAAAATTACCCAAAATCAAGTAACGCTCTCCTCCCTGTGCTTTATACTGGCAACTTATTTCTACCCAAGCACGTTCATCTAGTGGCGAACGGTCTTCTTGTAGCATATAGGTCATATTCTTAGACTCAATTGGCAATTCATTTTTTTGATTCCATCTAATTTTGGAGGCATTCACCCCCAAGGCTCCTACCGCACGATTCGACGATTGCGCTAAAAAGACATGTGCTTTCACACAATAAACATTCCCAGACAACAAAGGCTGCTTGAGTTCTAATTGCACGTATTCTCGAAAATTTCGCTTCAAATAACGGCTTGCATAGGCATAAATGCCTGCATAAGCATAACCAGACCGAGCCGTGCTGCGCCCCATCTTATTGTAAGGGATATCTACATTCTTTCCGCCTGCTCTTTTGTGAAAATAATCGGGACTAGCTTCTGTTGGTGACGACCAATAATTGACCATTCCCCACTCCCCTAAATCGGTCGGAACTTTTCGGTATTGTTCGAAACTAGGATTTTTAACCATATTCTGTAATACCTGTGCCTTGGTGGTCTTGCCAGCCAATAAAAATAAGATTGACACGAATGCAACTAAGATGGATTCTATTCTACTCATCGTTTTAAAACTTGCTATGATGCTACTTA
>CACVAQ010000079.1:0-1473 GCA_902727865.1 uncultured Aureispira sp.
ACTTTTTTTCATGTTGGATAGAGCTGCAAAAGTCAACTCGGTTTCTTTTTCTGCCATCTATAAGATGTTTCTTTTAGGGTTTGTTTATAATTTCTTTACATTCATGCACAAATCAACAAACTTGTTACCTCAAAAAAAATTACTTATAAAAGCACACTTCTCTACACAACCCTAAACCAGTCACTAGCAAGCAGGAACACAATACCTTTTTTATTAAAAAAAAAGCAGTAGCACAAAACAAAAAAAGAGCCACTTCCGAAGAAGCAGCTCTATATATTGTATCTCGAAACGAAACGTGCTTATTACAACATTTCGTAGATTCCTGCAATACCTTGACCACCACCAACACAGGCAGTAACCATACCATACTTTTGATTGCGACGACGCATTTCATTGAACAATTGAATGCTCAATTTAGCTCCTGTACAACCAAGCGGATGTCCCAAAGCAATCGCACCACCATTCACATTAATAATGTCAGGGTTTAAGCCCATCTCTTGAATAACGGCCAATGATTGCGCTGCAAACGCTTCGTTCAACTCAATTTGGTCAATATCTCCTATTTTCAAGCCAGCATAACTTAAGGCTTTAGGAATCGCTGCACAAGGACCAATGCCCATGTACAAAGGATCCACACCAGCCACAGAACAAGATGCCATACGAGCGATTGGCGTTAAGTTTAGGTCTTTGACCATTTGCTCACTCATCACCAATACAAAAGCCGCTCCGTCCGACATTGGAGAAGAATTACCAGCCGTAACCGATCCACCTTGTGCAAACACAGGGCGCAATTTGCCTAGTCCTTCCACCGTAGTCCCTCTACGAACACCTTCGTCCGTATCAACTGTCCACTCGTTCTCTACTCGTTTACCGTCTACGACGCTTACTTCTTTGACGTTTACAGGCACGATTTCATCCTTAAACTTACCTGCATCAATAGCAGCGGCAGCTTTTACATGAGAATTGTACGCAAACTCATCTTGAGCGTCTCTTCCAATACCGTATTTCGTGGCAACAGCTTCTGCTGTTAAACCCATTCCTACGATGTAATCAGGATTATTCAAACCTACCTCGTAACTTGGAGATAATTTGTATCCTGTCATTGGAATTAAACTCATGCTCTCCGCACCTCCTGCAACATAACAATGTCCCATTCCTGCTTTGATTTTTGCGACAGCCATAGAGATGGTCTCTAGACCAGAAGCACAGTAACGATTTACGGTTACTCCTGCAACGGGTTTCCCCAATCCACGCAAAGAAATTTGACGTCCAATTTGTAAGCCTTGCTCCCCTTCTGGGTTCGCACAACCTACAAACATATCGTCTACTGTATGTGGGTCAAAATCCACTTTATCTGCCAAGTGCTTCACGACTTCTACCGCCAGGTCATCTGAGCGAAAGAAACGGAAACCACCTTTTTTAGCTCTTCCTACTGCAGAACGATAGCCTGCAACAATATATGCTTCCATTTTT
>CACVAQ010000079.1:1573-5162 GCA_902727865.1 uncultured Aureispira sp.
GGTTTATTCTTCTCCAACATGTGTTGAATACGTTGCAATGTTTTTTGCTCACCACACAAGCTCAAGAACTCTTGACGCTCAATATCCAACAAATACTGTTCAGATACTTTTTGTGCACTAGTTAAATCACCACCACACAATACGCTAGCTACTTTTTTAGCAATCAAAATATCATGATCCGAAGCATATTTACCCAAACGTAGACTTTCAGCAGCCACATACAAAGCACCCAATCCACCACGACCTAAGACTAAGATGTCGTTTTTAGGAGCAGGTTGTGTATAGCCTGGAGCCAATGCTAAGACTTTGTTTTTAGCTTCACCAATTGTTCTAGAAACATTGACACTTACCTCATCAATACCTGGACGCAAGTACCCCATGTTGAAGGCTTCGCCAGCAGACGTTGCAACAGAAGCCATCGCAATCGTTTTGAATTTCTCAATCAAGGTAGGAATTTGAACGTCCCCAGGACCAAAACCTTGGCTGGCACGCAAAGCAAACTCCTTTGTTCCACCACCACCAGGAATCAAACCAACACCAACTTCGACCAAGCCAATGTAAGATTCCGCAGAAGCGACAACAGCATCCGAGTGCATAGAGAATTCACAACCACCACCAAACACATATCCTTGTGTAGCAATTACAACAGGAATAGAAGAGTAGCGAATGCGCATACTAGTTTTTTGGAAAACGTCAATCGCCATATTTAGCTCATCCCAATCTTGCTCGTACGCCATCATAGCAATTGCCATCAAGTTAGCACCAACAGAGAAATGTTCTGCGTTATTACCAATAACCAAACCTTTCCAGTCACCATCTTCCGCAATTTCAATCGCTTTGTGAACGCCTTTAATAACGCCTTCACCTAGAGAGTTCATTTTAGAACGGAATTCAAAACAAAGCACGCCATCTCCTAAATCATGCAAAGCAGAATCAGAATTCTCCCAAACGATAGAAGAAGAACGGATGTTATCCAAAATAACAAACTCCTCTGTACCAGGAACTACTTGGTAAGACTTAGAGTCAATGTCATAATATTTTTGAACATTATTTTCCAACTTGTAGAACGTTTCGTGTCCAGCAGCAACCATGTCTTTGACCCACTGTGCCACCGTTTGACCATCTGCTTCAGCCATTTCGATACCTTCTTTGATACCAACCATGTCCCAATATTCAAATGGCCCTACATTCCAAGCAAAACCTGAACGCAAACCATCGTCAATAGAATATAAGTGATTTGCAATTTCTGGAATTCTGTTCGATACATAAGCAAACAATCCAACCAAAGAGCGTTTCACTAATTGTGCGCCTGCATCGTCCTTAAATTTATCACTACAGAACGTACGTATCTTTCCTTTTAGAGAATCTACTTGCTTCACAGCATCCAATACAGGCAATTTCACGCGCTGCGTTGGAGTATATTCTAAGGTTTTAAGATTCAAACCTAGCTTAATCTTACGACCACTAGCATCTTTTTCTTTGGTACGCTCATAAAATCCTTTCCTAGTTTTGTTTCCTAAGAATTTATTTTCTAGCATAAAGTTCAAGTAAGCTGGCATCTCAAAGGCGGCCGCTTGCTCATCATTAGGACAATTGTCTACAATCCCTTTGATTACTTTTTCCGCAGTATCCAAACCCACCAAATCACCTAAAGCAAACGTCCCTGTACGAGGGCGTCCAATAGCGTCACCCGTCAATTTATCGACGACTTCAATTGGTAAATTTAATTCTTCCGTTAATTGGAAAATTTTAGCCATTGCATATACCCCAACACGGTTGGCGATAAAAGCAGGCGTATCTTTACACATAACAGCACGCTTACCTAAGTAGCGATCTGCATACATCATAAAGAAGTCCAACACAGAAGGATCTGTTTTTGGGCCAGGAATGACCTCGAACAAACGTAAAATACGTGGAGGATTAAAGAAATGCGTTCCACAGAAGTGCTTTTGAAAATCTTCACTACGGCCTTCCGACATCATATGAATTGGAATACCTGAGGTGTTCGATGTTATCAAAGAACCCGCCTTACGATATTTATCTACTTTCTCAAAAATCTGTTGCTTGATGTCCAAACGCTCAATAACAACCTCAATGATCCAATCGCAATCGCTGATTTTCTCAAAGTCATCCGTAAAATTACCTGTTGTAATTAAGGCGGCTGTTTTGGTGTCATAAAAGGCAGATACAGGCTTGCGATTTTTGATACAAGTCTTCAATGCAGCATTAACGATACGGTTGCGTGCTGCTGGGTTGTCTTTTTCTTCTTCCTTTAGGTCAAATGGTACGATGTCTAGCAACAGTACTTCAAGACCAATGTTAGAAAAATGGGCCGCAATTCCAGAGCCCATTACTCCAGATCCTAAAACGGCTACTTTTTTGATTCTTCTACTCATCCTTGTTTTAATAATTTTAGAATGGTGTTAAAAAATAATAGTTCGTTCTTCATACACTGCTTCTTTCTAATAGATAAAGCAAAACCATCCTATGTTCAATTAATTATCAAGCTTTTAAACGCTTGTATACGCTCAAGCAAAAGCTTGAGAATTAATTGTACTAAGATGTTCACGAACTACGGCAGACAAAGAAATTATACTTCTAATCGCTTCTTTGTCTATCTTAAATTATGATAAATTATGTTTCATCAAACCTTTGTTTGATTTGTTTTAATCGGTATATTCTCTATTTAGCAAACAACAAATGACGGATCTTGTTGACATTTAGTAGGCTTAATTTTAGGGCTCCTTTTTCAAGCGATCCAAAACACGCAAGCAAGCAGATTTTAACAAGTTTTTGTCATCGTACAAACGCATCATCATTAAGGCACCTTCAATCTCCATGACGCTTTGTTGTGATAATTCAAAGGCACTTTCTTCCGAGTGATTTTCTTGATACAAATGTTGAAACGCAGCAATCCAATCGGAGAAAAAAGCTTTCAAAAAATTCTTAAACTCCTTTTTATTTCCAATACTTTCCAAGGTCATATTTCCAAACAAACAACCTGCAATGTCTTGTGTGATAATCGGTTCTTGTTTTTTAAACAACTTCACAAAACGATCTTCTGCCGATAGGCCTTTTTCGTAGGCAATAGAAAACACCTTTTTATTATAATAACCATGTACCATCTGCAAAACAGCCTGCATCAATTCTTCTTTGCTCTTAAAATGATAGTAAAAACTCCCTTTCTGCAAACCACAAGCGGTTGCCAAATCACTCATAGACGTTTTGTGGTATCCTTGCTTACGGAATACCTCAATTGATTTTGTAATAATTTCGTCCTTTGTTGTCTTTTGAACTGGCATAATATCTCTTGTTTTGCCCCAATTTACCAAACGTTCGTTTGAATTCCAAATTTAGAACTACTTTTCTACCAAACGTTCGTTTGAATTTATCAAAAAAAGACAATAGAAAGTGATTTTCCATTGTCTTAATGCGTCATTCATAGCACCTCAATACAATTATAGGGTAAAACTATGGCTGCTACTTAGTTTAAAAACCTATATTTTATCGGTTTCGCTGCCCTATCTTTTAGATTCATCTAATAAAAGTCCTATTTTGTCGGTTCTAGCCTACCCAATTGAACTAAAAA
>CACVAQ010000079.1:5262-8289 GCA_902727865.1 uncultured Aureispira sp.
TAAAAAAAAGCAAATGCCCTATTCTATACATTACGCCATCCAACCACAGCTATTATGAAACAACTTATTCCCTTTTTAGTAGCCCTTTTTACCTTACAGACAAGCACCGCCCAAACACCTGCTGAATTGGTGCAAGAATATGGCAAAGCCTTTCCTAAACAAACCGAACTAGCCATTGCCGTAATCGAAGGCGACAAAGTCTCCTACTATGGTTTTATCAAAAAAGACAGCAGCTTTGAAGCAAAAAAAAATGCCAGCGCTATATTTGAAATTGGATCAATTACCAAAGTATTCACCTCTACCCTTTTAGCGCATCAAGTGGTGAACAAAAAAATGAAACTCGATCAGCTGGTCAAAAAACACCTTCCATTTAAACTAAAAGGCAATCCAAAAATCACCTTAAAATCGCTGTCCAATCATACTTCTGGGCTGCCTCGCCTTCCCGACAACCTCTTTCCGATGATGGTCAACAATCCAGATAATCCTTACAAAGGATATGATGTAGCGAAATTAAAAGAATATTGTACCAAACAATTAAGCTTACAATCTGCGGTTGGAGAACGGTCTGACTATTCTAATCTAGGAGCAGGTTTGTTGGGATATGCCATTGCTCAAAAGACAAAAAAAAGTTACGAAACCTTGTTGCAGGAATTCATTTTTATTCCCTTAGAAATGCACCAATCAACGACCAATCGAAGCTTAGTGGAAGGAAAATTGGTTCGGGGCTTGAGTCCTGATGGTCAAATTACTAGCAATTGGGATTTGGAAGCCTTGGCTCCTGCGGGCAATATCCTCTCTTCTGTTGACGATTTGTCTAAGTTTATACTCGCCAATTTTGATACAAAAAACCCAGTGTATCAATTGCAACAAAGCAAAACAATGAGCCTTCATACCAACATGGATGTTGCTTTAGCTTGGCATATTATCACAACAAAAACAGGCAAGAAACTACACTGGCACAATGGCGGAACAGGCGGTTATACCGCTTCTATGGCAATGGATGTTGACCACAAAAAAGGCCTGGTGCTCTTATCCAATGTATCGGCTTTTCATCCCAAAACAGGCAATATTGATGCCTTAGTTTTTAAATGGATGGAAACCCTAGAAAAGCCTACGGAAGAGTAGGTTCTGGAATCTTCCTTTATTTACAATAATTCTCTAACACATCTCCCATTTCAGGGTAGCCCAATTCTTTTGCTTTCTGAAAATCTTGGCAAGCTTCTTCGGTCTTAGAGGGTAAATGATAGGGCTAATTGCTTTACAAGTTCACCACTTCCGATGCGACGCCATTGGAGACTTGAAATTGCTTAAAATCAGTTCCCAAACCAGTGACAATTTGTGCAATTCGATTCTCGTGCGTGTCCGTAATAAAGATTTGTCCAAAATCACGTTCTAGGAGTAATTCTAACAATTGTTGGACTCTTTTTTTATCTAACTTATCAAAAATATCGTCCAGTAAAACCAGTGGAGCGACGTTAGATTCTTGACGCAACAATTCGTACTGTGCTAGTTTTAGCGCCAATAAATAAGACTTTAGTTGCCCTTGAGAAGCAAACTTCTTAACAGGATAATCGTTGATGAGCAATTTTAAATCATCCTTGTGTACTCCCTTGGTTGTGCGCTGTAACCAAGTATCTTTTTCTTGACTTTGTACTAATAAATCTTCTAATGTTTGTTCCGTCAGTTGCGAAATATAGGTTAAATCGACCTGCTCTTTGTCTCCAGAAATAATTTTATAATACGTCTGAAAAATAGGCTTTAACTTAGTAATAATTTCCTGCCGTTCTTGATGAATATAGTTGGCAGGCGCTAGGAGTTGTTGGTTATAAATTTCTAGCAATTCAAAATTAACATCCAAAGGATGTTTAAAGCTTTTCAAAAAAGCATTTCGCTGCTGCAAAATCTTGTTATATGCCATTAAACAATTGAGGTAATTGCTGTCTAGTTGTACCAGCAAAACATCTATAAATTGGCGACGATTTTCACTACCTTCCGTAATCAGCAAGGTATCGTCTGGCGTTATCATAATCATCGGAAACAAACCAATATGATCGGCTAGGCGCTTATACGGCACCTTATTTCGCTCAATAACTTTCTTAATTTTAGGCGCAAACTTACAGACAACCCGTTCTTTTTTTTCTAACCGCTGCAACACGCCTTCTATTCTAAAAAAAACCTCCCCATGTCGAACAACTTGCCGATCGGGCAAACTAAAATGGCTCTTGCACATACACAAGTAATGAATGGCATCCAAGAGGTTGGTTTTGCCCATACCATTCTCTCCAACAAAACAATTGAGCTTTGTTGAAAGTACTAATGCCTGATTTTCGTAATTTTTAAAATTACTTAGTTTGAGTTCTTGTAGGTGCATTCCTTAAATAGGGTCTAGAATCATCTATGAAATTAAGAATTCGAAAGCGTTTCCGAAATATCCGCCTTATACGCTTGCATGCCAGGAATAATCGCAGCCAAAAAGCCAATAAATAAGGCTCCAAATACCAAATATACTTCTTCCATTAAAAAGATAAAGCCTGAAAAATTATATTTATAGGTCTCCTCTAGATCCGCAGCCATGACTTGTACACCAAGGTGACTTATTAACAAACCCAAGATCAGACCCGCCGCTGCAACCAAAACACCTTCCAAAACAATGATGACAAATAACTTGAAAGGAGTTGCGCCCATTACGCGCATCAATGCCATTTCGTACCGACGCTCTTTTAAAGAACTATACAGCGAAATAAACATGCTAAAGGCAGAAATAATGATAATTATAAAGGCCAAAGCCGTCAAAAAGCCCATTCCAAGTCCTGTCATTTCTAACAAACGTTGTAATTGAATCGCAGGCTTTGCACAACCGATACTTTCGCTATTGTCTTCTATAATTTGAGCGGCCTCGACAACGGCACGCATAGAAGTATTTCCTTGACCATCTTTTTTATATTGCACTAAATAAGCTGTAACCTCTTTTCCTTCTTTAGAAATAGGTGGTAATATTTTCGTTTTCTTAGGAGCGTGCTCGTGTCC
>CACVAQ010000080.1:0-24088 GCA_902727865.1 uncultured Aureispira sp.
GGAACAGGATTTGCTTCGTTTAAATCGACATCAATAATTTTTTCACAACTTGTAGTTAAGAGGTAAAGTGCTAATAAGCGGATGATTATATTAAATTTCATTGTTTTGTTTTTTTAGTAGTAATTAATACTTCCTTAGCCAATCTAGCCAAGGAGTGTTAATATTAAAGGAATTATAAACGTGCTTTAGAAAGAAAAATTCCAAGTCACAGTAGGTATAATTCCAAACAAACTTAACTGTACTGCATCCGTTCTAGTTGGATCGGCTTCATTGGGTCTAAAATCAATAGAAAATGGATTGTATTGGTTATAGACGTTGTAAATTCCAACAGTAAAGCTAGACTGGAATTTTTTTGACGGTTTGTTTTTAAACGTTACGGCAACATCTAAGCGATGTGCTGCTGGAATTCTATAACCATTTCGTTCTGTAAAGTAACTTATTTTTTGACCATTGATCTCATACTTTGCACTAGGGAACGTGACGGCATTTCCTGTCTGATAAATCCAAGAAAGAGAGAAAACCCAACGTTTTTTTAATTCATAAGTTCCTACAATTGCTATATCGTGTGTACGATCTTGTTTGGCTGCGTATGGCTTGCCACGGTTAATTTGATCAAATTGATAAGCGGTTCTAGATAAGGTATAACTCACCCAACCGTTGAAATCGCCAATTTTTCCTTGAACCAATAACTCTCCTCCATAAGACCAACCAACACCATTTAAGATTTGGCTTTCAATTCTAGTATTCAACAAAATATCAGCCCCATTTTCATAATCCACTTGGTTTTGTAGGTGTTTATAATAACCTTCTAAACCAATGGTTAATTTATCTTTGAACAAACTTTGTTTGACACCCAAACTGATTTGATCTGCAATTTGAGGTTTTACATTGTTGGTACTTGGAATCCACATATCATTCGGAGCAGCCGAAGTACTGTTGCTTAACAAATGCACATACTGGTGTATTCTGTGATAGCCTAACTCTAAAGCAGTATTTGGATATAATTGATAGGTCAGTGCCAAACGAGGCTCTAAACCCCAGTAGGTTTGAACGTTTTCCATTGCTTTGTAAGTGGTGGTGTCTACCGCTCTATTCGATTCGTCATAGGTATAAATATCACCAGGGCCAACTTGATTAAACAAGGAAAGTCTTAATCCATAAACCGCTTTGAGCTTATCGGTCAATTTAATTTCATGACCAACATAAATACCGCTTTCTATAGCCTGTTTTTTATCCGCAATTAAACTATTGATATTATCATTTGAAGAACGCAATTGACTGGGCTGAAATTCGTGATAAGTCGCATTAAATCCAAAACGAATCGTGTTTTTAGGATTCAAGTAATAACTGTAATCTTGTTTTAAAGCGTAATCTCTAATTCCTGCTTCAATGGTAAAGTCATCCCCAGAACGACCAATCTTGTAGCCATAATAATAATCACTAAAGAAAAACGACGTATTGGCAAACAGCTTTTCAGTAAAAGTATGGTTCCAACGAACGGTAGCCGTGTAGTTCCCATAATTAAGACCAAAGTTCCCAAAACTAAAATTATCACGTCCTGCATATCCAGAAATAAATACTCGATCTTTTTTGCCAAAGCTGTAATTCGCTTTTAAGTTTAAATCCCAAAAACCTAAACCCAATTCACCAAAACGCTCGTTATCAACTACTTTTAACAATAAGTCTAAGTAGGTCGCACGACCAGAAAGAATAAAAGAACCTTTATCCTTTACGATTGGTCCTTCGAAGGTTAGGCGAGAGGAAATCAAGCCCAAACCACCTGAGAGGCTAAATCGTTTCTTGTTTCCGTTCTTCATATAAATATCCAAAACAGAAGAAGCACGACCACCATATTGAGCAGGAATTCCACCTTTATAAATCGTCAAATCTTTTAAGGCATCCGAGTTAAAAACAGAGAAAAAACCCAAAAAATGAGAAGGGTTATACACAACCGCCTCATCTAGTAGGATCAAATTTTGATCGGGCTTACCACCACGAACCGTTAAACCCGTACTTCCTTCACTCGCTGCGCTAATACCGGGCAACAACTGAATACTTTTAAGAATGTCTTTTTCTCCAAAAAAGACAGGCAAGGTTTCTAATTTCTTAATATTGATCTTAGTCGTACCAACCCCTGCGTCTTGCATCATAACATCGTCGTCTTTGTCTGATTTGACGACAATTTCATTCATATCACTGGCACCTGTACCCAATTCCAAGGTCATGGTTTCATTTTCTTGCAAGTCAATTTCAATTACTTGAGATTGGTAACCAATATAACTGACAATCAGTCTATATTTCCCTTTGTCCAAGGTTAAAGAGTAAAAGCCATAAATATTGGCTGCTGCTCCAATATTGGTACTGTCTACAACAATGGTTGCTCCGATGAGTTCTTCTCCTGAATCAGCATCTTTGACATAACCACTGAGGGTCGCTTTGCCTTCTTGTGCAGAAAGTTGCCCGAAGCCAATCATACTGCATAATATTATTATTAACCAGATTTTCATAGTAATTTTAATTTGACGAATAGAGATTGTAATGTATTATTTAAGATGCTCATGCACAGTGATCTGTTGCCTAAACAAACTAAACCTAAAATAGGTTTGCTACAAAAGTCTTACTTTTTTAGTCCTTAAACAAATAATTTCTATGTCTTAGCTTTTTTTATCTATTAATAGGCTATTTTCCTCAACATTAACGGATAAGGCTCTTTTTACGAATTTTGTTTTATTTTTTATAAAAAGTAAAACAATAAGCCTTTTTGATGATTTAATTTACTGATGAATAGCTGTTTGAAGGAGCGAGGTAGGTGCTTTTTTTTAAATGACAAACGACTGAATACACTAGAGTTTAGATGAGGTTTATAAAATTAAGGTATAAATAAATTTTGGTTTGGCTGGCTTATTTTCTGCTGTTGTTCTCAATTGCTCACGACAATTGGGGAACGGTACAGAATGGGACCGAGTTGCTGCAATGCATTACAGGAAAACAGCCTTTGGTTATTTTTACGACTGCCTACCAAGAATATGCGATAGAGGACTATGAGCTAAATGTGATCGATTATATGTTAAAACCTGTTAGCTTTGATCGTTTTCTCAAAGGGATTCAAAAAGTATTGGAGCACAAACAATGGATGGAGTATAAGCGTCAAAATGTACCTTCTAAGGAATCTACGACAGAAAAAAATTACATAGTACTGAAAGTAAATCAAAAGCTTTATAGAGTACAGTTAAATAACATTCTGTATATAGAAGGCATGAAAGAGTATGTTGTGTTCTATACGACCAAACAAAAATTAGTCATTCATGCTTCTTTAAAATCCTTGGAAATTCGATTGCCCCAAGATGCTTTTTTAAGAGTCCATAAGTCTTATATTGTACATAAAAACAAGGTTTCGAATATGTTTGGAAATCAACTAGCGATTGGCGATAAATACATTCCAATTGGCTATTCTTATAAACGATTTATTGTCAATAAAATTTTCTAAAATAAAAAAATGCTTCTTCTGCGTTTTATTGGATGTGGCATTGATACAAGTTCGTGTTGTCAAAAACAATAGGTTTTATGTTTTTTTGTAAAAAAAACACGCACTAGCAGCGCATCTACTTAATCAACAGAGTATTATTTAATAAACTACCATTAGAATGAATAAAATACTAAATCAAGACACTTTTAGAGAAGTACCGCCTCGTCATTTGAATATCTTTACACAGATTCAGGTTCTATTTGGAGGGTTTAATGTGCTTTTTGGATCTCTTTTTTTTTGGTTCGGGATGGTGTTTGTACTGATTTTTGTAGGACAATCAGACGCTATTCATTGGTTTAGTATGGATGGAGAATGGAAAGAGACAGAAGGGTTGTTGTTAGAAATTAACGATGGAAATGGATTCGTTAATGATGAACCTATCTACGAGTACGTATTTACTTATAGTGCCAATGGGCAGTCGTTTACAGGGAAATCAAATGGACTGTTTAGAGGAGAGGAGGAAAATACGCTTATTCAAATAGAATACAAGGCTGAAAATCCAATTCGATCTAGAATACTAGGAATGAGGTCTGAAGTTTTTCCTGGTTGGGTCGTATTTATTGTGCTTATCTTTCCTATCATGGGTTTAGTTTTTTTAATACTAGGCTTGAAAGAGAATAAGAAAGCACTTAGCTTGTTGATCAACGGTAGCTTCACTAGAGGGAAGATGCTTCACTACGAGGCAACCAATACAAGGATTAACCATCAAACCGTTTATGCGTACAAATTTGAATTTCAGGCGAGCAATAAAATGTATACAGCCGAATGCAAAACACATTTAACAGATAAAATAGAAGACGAGGAAACAGAAAAGATACTCTACAGCAAAGCTGACCCAAGACTTAATTTAGTGTACGATGCAATGGGAGCAGCGCCTAAGCTAGATCGCTATGGAAAGATAGAACAGGCTAATGCCTTGGCTTTAAAGGTCTTAATTCCTACCGTATTAGGACTGGTGGTAAATGCTCTAATATTTATCTTGCTGTATTTGTAATTCTACTAGTCTCTTTTTATAATAAAAAACAATTTATCGACTTTAGTTTGTTGGTAATCAGTTGATTATGTTTATTTTTTATTTTTAGTAATAAAATTATTTCCTTTTATTTGGAAATAAAAAAAAAGATTGTAAATTTGCAACCGCTGAAATAGTCAAGTGATTTAATTTTAGCAAGTTGCCGATGTAGCTCAGCTGGCTAGAGCAGCTGATTTGTAATCAGCAGGTCGTGGGTTCGAGTCCCTCCATCGGCTCTTTAAACAAAAAAGTCTGTTCCTCGTGGAACAGACTTTTTTTGTTTGTATGAGACTCTATTCTGAACGCTTATCTTTTGTATAGATCAAAACGTGTCGGTTCGTTGCGAGTAGGATAGTAGTTGTTGTTACGATCAGTATCCGCAGTTTCTAGATAAGGATCTAAGACGATTTCTTTAAGTTCTTTTTTACTCACAAAAACTTTAGAAATTTTATCTGCACGTTGTCTCCATATTTCAGCAGGAATATAAATGACTTCAGAAGTCCCGTCTGTATATTTCATCTCCAAAATAATAGGCATCACCAAACCGCCAACATTACTAAAAGCAACCTCATAATAGTTATACGCTCCATCAATCAATGCTTTTTCCTCTTTACTCAAACTAGCAAGGTATTCTTCGTTCGCTTTTTTATCAAAATCAGAGACCTTATATTTCGTACGGTCATTGTATTGGTCTCTCAACTCAGGATGTTTCTCCATAAGAGTTTCTTTAACAGCCTTTTGTTCATTGTTTCTAATATCGGTAATACTACGAGGCGCCTGTGCATCCAATTTTTTCTGGACCAGGATCTCTTTACCTATATTATGGCTGTTGAGTTGAAACCATTTTACATTATCAATAGAAATATCAACATGATCTGTCGTATAGAACCAACCCCTCCAGAACCAATCTAAATCGACACCAGAAGCATCTTCCATTGTACGGAAAAAATCAGCAGGCGAGGGGTGTTTAAATTTCCAGCGATTTGAATATTCTTTGAACGCATGGTCAAACAATTCTCTGCCCATAATCGTTTCTCTCAAAATATTTAGAGCCGTAGCAGGTTTGCCATAAGCATTGTTTCCAAATTGCAAAATAGATTCAGAGTTAGACATGATAGGAACAATGTTGTTCTTATCTCCACGCATATAATCTACAATGTTTGCTGGAGGTCCTCTTCTTGCTGGGAAGTCACGTTCCCATTCTGTTTCTGCGATATATTCTAAAAACGAATTTAAGCCTTCGTCCATCCAAGTCCACTGGCGCTCATCAGAATTTACAATCATCGGAAAGTAGTTGTGTCCTACTTCGTGAATAATCACACCAATCATACGATATTTCAAACGCTCAGAGTAAGTGCCATCTGCACGTGGTCTACCGAAGTTAAATGAAATCATAGGATATTCCATTCCTGTGAAATTTGCATGCGTAGAAATAGCAGTAGGGTATGGGTAGTCAAAAGTATGTCTAGAGTAAACTTTTAGTGTATGTACAATTGCACGAGTTGAATATTTTTCCCACAAAGGATTTCCTTCTTTAGGATAATAAGACATTGCCATGACTGTGCGGTCACCAAATGGGACACCTTGTGCATCCCAGATAAATTTACGAGAAGAACAGAAGCCAAAGTCACGAACATTCTCTGCTTTAAAGATCCAAGTTTTCTTTTCTTTTACTTTCCCCTTTTCAATTTTCTCCGCCTCTTCTTGATTCGTAATCATTAAAGGTTGATCCGATTTTTTAGAAGCTTCCAACCGTTTTAGTTGTGTCGCAGTAAGGACCTCTTTACTGTTTTGCAAAACACCAGTTGCACCAACCGTGTGATCTGCGGGAGCTGTAATCGCTACTTTGAAATCTCCAAAAGAAAGCGTGAATTCTCCCCGTCCCAAAAACTGTTTATTTTGCCATCCATCAGTTTCATTGTAAGCACACATTCTAGGATAGAACTGAGCAATGTGATACATGTAATTGTCTTCTTCTGGAAAATGTTCGTAGCCTGAACGTCCCCCATAATTACCACCATCATTTATATTATACCACCACTTGATGTTAAATGAAATGTTGCCTTTGGGTTTTAAAGGTTGTGCCAAGTCTATACGCATCATTGTTTTGTTGATGATATATTTTAGTTTACTTCCTTTTTTATCCGTTACTTTTTCTATTTTGAAACCACCATCAAAATCATTGTGCCAAGCTGATTTCATTTCTTTAAAACCCATTTCAGAATAAACTTTCCCTGGACGGATTTTGTGAGAATCAGAATCTTTTGAACGAACGTTTTGATCTAATTGTACCCAAATGTAAGTTAGCACATCTGGTGAATTGTTGTAATAAGTAATCGTTTCTTCTCCTAAGATGCGTTGCTTCTCATCATCAATTTCAATTTTCATATCATAGTCCGCACGTTGTTGCCAGTACTGATGGCCAGGTGCGCCCGCTGCATTTCTATAGGTATTCGGAGTGGGTAATTCTTGATACAATTGCTGAAACTTCGTTGCGCCTTGATCGGAGTTCTGCGCATTACTGCTAAACAGAATACCCATGCAAAGCAATACAAAAAGAAATTTTTTTAGCATGATTTATTGTTTTATCTGATTGTGATTATAAAATTAACGTTCGAAAAATAAAGCATTTCCTGTATCTAATAAAATAGGAATGCTGATTATCGTAATTAGTATGGAGATAATTATTGGTAAATGTTTTTGTGATATTTTGACATAGCTCAAAAGTACAAAATTTATTATTAATGCAATAGTGAGTATGAAAATTTGACCAACTTCTAACCCTAGATTAAAAGCGAATAGGGGGGTGAACAGAGATTCATTCTCGGATAAAATGAAGCGTAAATAATTAGAAAAGCCCAATCCATGAACAATCCCAAAACCTATAATGATTAAATAAGTAGCCCCGTTTTGTTCCATGTGGAACCCTGTTTTTTTTGAATGATCTAATGCCTTTTTGAATTGAAGGGGAGGCGACTTGTACTTTAGTTGCCGTAAAATAGTTGTCAAGCAAGTTGCAATTATTGTAACAGGAATCAAGAATTCAATTAAGGAACTATTTACTTTTACGATTTTTAGTGTTGCTAATGCCAAGGCAATAGAATGCCCAATCGTAAATGCGCTGACTAATAGAATAAGCTTTTTCCCATTCTTGATATGGTAAGCAGCAGCTAAGGCAGCTATAAAAAGTATGTGGTCATAAGCGCCCAAATCAGAAATATGGCTCAGTCCTTGCTTAAAGAAAAAAATAAAATCGTCCATCTTTATACCTTTGTTTATATATTTTGACTTAAATTTGTACTCAAAAGTACAAAGTAAAATTGTTAAAAAAGATGGATGGAGTCTTTCTTGTACGAAAAAAAAAAGACCTTTAGAGGAACGTTAATAAGATGAATCAACTCTTTAGGTTTTTATGAAATGTAATTTATAATGAAAAAAAATAGCTTTTTAGTTTTACTTGCTCTACTTTTGATGTCCTTTGTGAAACATCCTATCTATGTTTCTACGTCAGAAATTGATTACAATAAAGAAGGTAAGGTACTTGAAATCGCCATCAAAATATTTAGCGATGACTTAGAAGAAGTGCTTAGTGCAACGAAAGGAGAGGTGGTTGAAATTGGGACAAATCGAGAACATCCCAAAGCAACAGAGTATATTACTGAGTACCTTCGAGCGCATTTTAAGTTGGAGGTGAATGGGAAAAAAGTAGCCTTTGAGTACGTGAATAGGAAGCTAATAAAAGATGATTTTTTTGCTATGTGGGTGTTGGTGCAAGTCCCTCGGATTAGTAAACTAAAGTCACTTGTTTTAGAAAATGATATATTGTTAGACTTCAATAATGGTCAACAAAACCACATTAAATTTAGAGATGCTGGAGGCGGAAGCTACATTCGGAAGGTGACTTCGAAAGGATATGAAGAAGCTGTTTTGAAGTAAAAAAAAGAGATGTTCCACGTGGAACATCTCTTTTTTTTGTTTTGATTAGCTTGTCTTTTGCTAATGTTCCACGTGGAACATCTACGCAAGTCTTACGCCTTCGTGATCTATTTTTGATCTAATTACAGTATTCTCTATGTTGTTAGAAGTGTAAATTAACTCCATTGCTTTGGCGACTTTCTCTGCTTCTAAGCTGTTTTTACATAAGGCAAAAACACCAGGTCCAGCCCCCGCTAAGCCACAGCCCAAGGCTCCATTATTCAAAGCAGTTGCTTTTAATTCTTTGAAAAACGGTATAAGAGCACTCCAATGTTTCTCTGCTATGTGATCTGTCAATGTACTAGATAATAAGTCTAAATTTGAAGTATACAAGGCTTGGACAAAGGCCCCCAGATTGGCAGATTGTTGTATGGCGTTGGCTACATCTGTTTTACTTGTTAGGTTGTTTCTTAGCTGCGTCTTGTCTAAAACCTGTTTTTGAGCATAGATTACAACCATTTGTAAACCCTTAACTAATGGCAAACGATGGAAGTCTAAGGCCTGATGATCTCGTGTTAAGATGATGCCACCCAATAGCGAGGGAAGTAGGCTGTTGACTCTCAGTTGCCCTTTTGCAAGCTCTTCTCCCTTCATAATAAAAGGGATTAAGTCCCTTTTTGTTAGGTGACAACCAAAGGCTTCATTGACCGCAAAAGCACCCGCAACAGCACTTGCCGTACTCGAACCTAAGCCATGTCCAACGGCTACTTTTTTGTTTAATCCTAAGTCTAAGCCTGCCTTGGGGTCTAAATCAAAGTTGGTTTTTAAGTGTTCTAAGACCAATTTAGCGGATACTCCAGCAGCATTTTTGTCGGTTTCTAAAGGTATTTTTGTCTTGTTATTCAGTATAGACGAAATATGTATGCCTGTTTTGTTGCTAGGCTTTACAAATACCTCATCACCAGGGCTTTCTAGTGCAAGACCTAAGGCATCTAATCCACAGCCTAAATTGGCGATCGTAGCAGGAGCTATAACTTTAAAATTTGATTTGAATTTCATAATCTTTATAAGGAATATATAATATTACAGGTATGTAGAATTATTTTGTTTAAATTTGTTCTTGTATCTAATCAAGAATATACCACAAATTTAAAATAAAAAAATGATAACACAACGTCAATTGTTCTTAAATCACGTCGCACAAACAAATGATGCCCCTTTAGCTTTAGAAATCGAAAGGGCAGAAGGGGTTTATTTATATGACAAAGAAGGTAAATCATACATAGATTTAATAGCAGGAATTAGTGTCAGTAGCCTCGGACATAGCCATCCTGATATTATAGCAGCGATACAGAAACAAACCAATCAGTACTTACATACCTTAGTTTATGGAGAGTTCATTTTGTCGCCACAAGTTCAATTAGCTAATTTGTTGCAAGAAAATTTACCCGATCATTTAGATTGCACGTACTTTGTAAACTCAGGGACAGAAGCAACTGAAGGAGCCTTAAAGTTAGCCAAAAGATATACGGGGCGACGCAAGATTATATCTTGTAATAAATCTTATCATGGCTCTACACATGGTTCTATAAGTTTAATGAGTGAGTCCTTTTTTACAGCTCCATTTAGACCTTTATTGCCAGAAGTACATCATATCGAGTTTAATAATGCCGATGATTTAGAAAAGATAGATGAGGAAACAGCTTGTGTTATTATGGAAACCGTTCGAGCTGAAATAGGAGTGATGCCACCTTCTAATAACTATCTAAAAAAAGTTAGAGAAAGATGTGATGAAGTTGGCGCTTTATTAATCTTAGATGAAATTCAAGTAGGCTGCGGACGAACAGGAACTTTATTTGCCTTTGAGCAATACGGAATTGCACCAGATATTTTACTCTTAGCAAAAGCCTTTGGTGGGGGAATGCCTTTGGGCGCTTTTGTTGCCTCTAAAAAAATGATGGATTCTTTTACGAATAATCCATTTTTGGGACACATTACTACTTTTGGCGGACACCCAGTTTGCTGTGCAGCAGGCTTGGCTTCGTTAAAGATTTTGACCGAACAAAAAGAAATCATTGAGGGCGTTGCTTCAAAAGCAATGTTGTTCAAGGAACAATTAAAGCATGAAGCTATTTTGGAGGTTCGAAATGCAGGTTTATTAATGGCGATTCAATTAGCATCTTACGACCAAGTTCTAGGCGTAATTCACGAATGTTTGAAGACGGGCTTAGTCACAGACTGGTTTTTATTTAATGCAGAAGCTGTACGAATTGCACCACCATTAAACATAACGGAAGCTGAAATTTTGAAGTCTTGTACAATTCTATTAGCCGCGATTGATAAAGTATATAAAGATGAACGTAGAAAAAAATAATCTAGTAGATCGAGAAGAACTCAAAACGGAGACTTTTTACTTCTTATTTGTTTGGTTTGGATTTTATATAATTGGGATGATTTTCATCCAAATTATGGCAGCACTATTTGGCTTGCCAGATTTTGCTTTGATTTTGAATGGAATTACCAAAGGGGAGTATTTAGAATATTTAGACACGCTTAAGGTTTTGCAACTTGTTTTACATCTATTCCAGTATATAATTCCAGCATTGGTTTTTCTATTTCTGTATCATAAAAAAACGGCGTTGAAAAAAGTATATGCAGATCAGAAACCGAGCATCAAAAATATAGTTTGGAGCATCTTATTAATTCTTTCGATCTATCCATTTATATCCTTTGTTTATTATTGGAACACTCAATTGTTGCCTGATGGAGCTATTTCTCAGGATAAACTAGATATACAGAAGGTGTTCCTTGAAATGAATTCCCCCAAGGACCTTATTCTAAATTTACTTTTGTTGGGTTTAGCTGCTGGAATTGGAGAAGAATTTTTATTTAGGGGCATTTTACAGCGTTTATTAACACTTTGGACTAAAAATATCCATTTTGGGGCAATTTTAACGGGTTTAATTTTCTCTTTAATGCATTTTCAATTAGAAGGATTCTTCCCTAGATTCATTTTAGGCGTTTTATTCTGTTATTTATTGATTTTTACTGGAAATTTGTGGATAACTGTCATTGTACACGTCTTTTTTAACAGTGTTCAAGTCCTAATACCCTATTTTTACCCCAATTTGGCTGGAAATATCAGCGAAGTTGAATCTGTAGCGCCTTTAGTCGCTGTAGCAAGCTGTTTTGTATTTCTTCTATTTTTAACTATTTTTAGAGAGGTAAACAAGGAGTATAAGTATATTAAAATAAAAACAAATAATAATAATTTTAATGAGTTTAAAAACTAGAACAGTTACAGGACTTGCCTTTGGCGCTGTAATGATAGGAGGCTGTCTGTTAGATCCAGTCAGTTGTACTATATTATTTTTATTGATCACGGTTCTCTGCCTTTGGGAATTAGGTGGGCATCTCTTGGCACAAGACGGAACGGCAACAGTTAATTGGGCTAGAACAATAGGGTTTATTTTTATTGGGGCTTATTTCCCTTTATTAGTTGCGCTCATATACATTGGCAAGTATGAAGACGCTACGAAATTGGCTTATTTATTCCCTGCCCTTGCTTTTTTTATGTTCTTATTTGAGTTGTTTGGCAAATCATTGAAACCCTTTCACAATCTAGGATTTCTAGCTTTAGGCGTGCTCTACATAGGACTACCCTTTTCTTTGTTAATTTGGATGTGTAGTTCGCCAATTCCTCAGTTTGGAGGGGTCGGCAATCAATTTATACTAGCCATGCTGTTTATGGTTTGGGCAAGCGACGTATTTGCTTACCTTTTAGGCTCTAAAATTGGCAAGAATAAGATGTTTCCACGTATTTCACCTAACAAGACTTGGGAAGGGACTTTTAGTGGCGTAGCAGGGGCAATTTTGACAGGTTATTTGTGTTCTCTAGTCTTTACCTCACTTAGCTTTCCAATGCCTTTTTGGATTGGAATGGCTTGTATTTGTACCTTGTTTGGGATTCTAGGCGATTTGGTAGAGTCTATGTTCAAGCGAAGTTTAGGAATTAAGGACTCAGGGACGTTATTGCCTGGGCATGGCGGGTTTTTAGATCGTTTTGATGCCTTTGTTTTTGTAATTCCGTTTGTTTTTACCTACGTAATTATATACTTTGACGTCTGGTAAATGCTTGTTGTTCAGCCGTCCGATAAGTTCTTATCAAGCAACTTATCGGACGCTTGAATCTATACTTACGCCCTGCTTCGATTTAGTCATCTAGTAGCTCAATCTCCGCATTAGAAAATTGATTTGGAGCTAAGTTCCGCTGTGCAAAATTACACCACTTACAATATTTTTCTCCGCAACCTTCAGCAAAATTATGAGACATAATATTCTGATAGACTTGCTCAATCATTTTTTTGACAAGATTCACTTCTTTGACTTTGAAAGGAATCGATTTACTTGGAAAAACACCTTTTTCATTCGGCGTTAAATAATCTATTTCAGCAGAAAGAACAGGATAAGACGTAAGGCTTGAGTTTTCGATCAAGATTTTATAAAAAATCAATTGCCGCCAATAAATTCCACCATAAGGATTAGAATTAGAAGGCAAGGAGAGCCGTCGATCTTGTAGTTTTCCTGTTTTATAATCGACCACATGGACTTTTCTACCCGACGTATGTGGCAAGTATAAGAGTTTGTCAATCGTACCCGTCATCGGAACCCCATTCCATTCTACGTTTTTCAGCGGCTTTTCGGTCATAACGGTAGCTTTTTGTAACAATTGATTCCAGTCCGCTTTACGAGCTTTGTAATAAGCCCGAAGATGCCGATTCCCTAACTCCAAACGCTCCTTATACACTCTATGCGTCAAGAAAATACGTTGATTTTTCATTTCGAAACCAAAAATTTCTAACAAGGTATCTACAGCAGGAAGTTGATTTTCATTTTTAAGCGCTAAATTAAAAATTCGATTCAAGGAATTGTGTACCGCAGTCCCATAAGCCGCTTCGACACTAGATAAAGAAGGCACCCGCAAAATATATTCATAATAAAAACTCAAAGGGCAATGAATATAATTGTTCATCGCCGAAATACTCAAACGGAAGCCTTCCAACAAAGCATCCAACATAGGAGCACTTAATAAGTTGATTTTAGGCTTCTCTGGCGCTTTTTCTAGTTGTAATAATTGCCATTCATCCGAAAGAAACGCTTCCTGCTCACTGAATCGAATAGAAGGGTTGTGTGCTTGTAATAACTCATCCACAAAAGCGGCTTTTGTTTGTATTTTATGCTTGGTATTGTATTGATAATACGATATTTGAAGGGATTTTTTAGCCCGCGTCATTGCCACATAAAACAATCGACGAGCAGCTTCCTGGGCATCTGTTTCATTGGAATACGTAATCGTGTCAGGAAACGTAAACCGTTTGCCAGCCGTATTTCTAGGCTCCCAATAATCTTTTAGCCCATTAATAATAAAAACATACTCAAACTCTAATCCTTTGGCCGAATGCGCTGTAATTAAATTAACCCCATCATCCGCTTGATCGAGTTGAAACAAACCCATACCAATCCGATTGGCCTCCATTTGATCCAATAAAACTAGGAAGGTACCCAAGCTAAGTTTTTGATCTTTAGCGGTTTCCTGCTTTACAAACTCAAATAAGGTCCCGACAACTTGAACCAACCACGCTTTTTGCTCGTGTTGCGCAATAAAAGCAACCAAGCCACTTCTATTAATCAACAACTCAAACAATTGAGGCAAGCTATAATCTTTATAATAATGAATACTTTCGTCCAAAAATGCCGCAAAATTGGTCAACTGCGTAACGCTTTCCAGCCCAATAGACTCTAATAAAGCGCCATCTCGAATGCAGTCCCGCCACATCGGAACATTCTCAAAATCCCCCTTACTAAATAAGGTTTTCTTCCTTCTTGCCATCCAAGCGGTCAAAATAGCAGCATCTCTACTAGATACCCCAATGAAATCATAGTGCAAAAATTCAAAGAAAACATCTTCATTGCTATCTGGTTTTGCATATTCATTGGCAATATAGCCCATCAACTTGCGCAAATTATGCACAATAGGCATGTCCAGAATATTGATTCTACGCTTAGCTTGATAGGCAATGTGTCGTTTTTCCAAGAGCTGAATTAAATTATCCGCTTGTTTGTGCTTGGCATAAATAATGGCAATTTCTTTAAGTGCAACGCCTTCTTTTTTTAGTTGCTCGATCCGTTGAACAATCGCAATTTCTTCTTGCAATTGATTCGGATAAGCGATGATCTCAACAGGTGTTTGGATTGCCGCAACCGCAGGATTAGCCCCAACCAAGACTTTATTTAATTCCAAGCCCTCTATTTGATTGATAATTCGAATTTCATTGCGTTCAATCAAATCTCTTGCAGCATCCAATATATTCTGAGAAGAGCGATAGTTTTCTTGCAGCATGATTAACAACAAGTTTTTCTGATATTGCTCATAAAAATCGGTCATGTTTTTTACTCGCGCCCCTTGAAATTCGTAGATAGATTGGTCGTCGTCTCCAACAATAAACAAATTAGGATTCTCCCCCCAATACGCCACCAATTGATGTACAATAGCACTTTGAGAGCCATTGGTATCTTGAAATTCATCTACCAAAAGATATAAATACTGTTCTTGGTAAGTCCGCAATAAAAATTCTTCTTTTTCAAAGGCTTCTAAAACCCACAAAATCATGTCTTCATAATCGTAGCGCTGCCGATGGTCCAGAATGGTCTGATATTGTTTAAAGAGTAAGACCGCTTGGTCCAAACGGTGCATTTTTGTAAGAATCGCATTAAACTGCGCCTCTTTTAAATCGCCCTTTTTGAATTGCCCTGCATTGCGTTTGTAGCGCATATCTGCTCGCTGGGGGAGTTCTTCTAGATAAGCGGCTATTTTGGATTGGATAAAATCAGAAGACCAACGTTCGGCTTTCATTTGCTTGAATAAATCCGCTAAATGTTGTTCGTAATAATAAGGATCTCGCTGATTCATCTTCAAGGGATGTTCTACATCAAGCTCGTTGATAATCCCTCGGATAATTTCAATGCGCTCTAAGTCGGAGAGTGGCTCCAAGTCATGCCGTCCAAAAATTTCTAAATTTTCTTGAATGACTTTATTACAAAAAGAATGAAAGGTATAAATATGGACTCGATGCGCATCTGGACCAATAAAATCCAACAAGCGTTGACGCATCGCATTTACAGCGGCATCGGTAAAGGTCAAACATAAAATATTATGCGGCTGCGTATCTGTCGTTAATAATATTTGACCAATTCGAGCCGTTAAAATATGCGTTTTTCCTGTTCCTGGACCTGCAATTGCAATCACTGGACCTTCTGTTTCTGTAACCGCCTGTTTTTGAGCAGGATTTAGTGTCGAAAGGATTGCTTTAAAGTGCTTGTTGTAATTGTCTTTTGCCATTGGTGCGCTAAGTCTGTCTGTAATGAACTTGAGAAGGTCTGTTGTAAGTAAGGAAAGGAGTCTGTTTGCTTAAAAAAATACTAAAATAATCAAACAAAAAGATAAAGAAGCATATCTAGCAGATTTAAGGATTAAAAAGAATAAAAATAAGCCTACCTTTGAGCAAAAATGCTTCTTTGACAAATCGTTCGAGTGAATCTAAGCTTAAATTTTAAATTAAAAAGGTACTGTCTCTGCTTCTCTACGCTTGGCAATACTATTATCAACCTTAAATACAAAAGAAACAGCCTAAAATATGGCAGTTCAAAACCTACTCAATAAACTTAAGAAATTTTCTTTTTTTGATACCTTCAAACATATCAGCACCTACTTTTCGGGGATCATCTTAGTGCATATGTTGGGGATTGTTACCCTGCCTGTTTTTACCGCCTATTTGACACCAGACGAATATGGGATCGTCAATGTATTTACGACTTACATCACGGTCGTAGCCGTTCTATTAAGTTTAAGCCTACATTCTTCTATTGCTCGATATTATTTTGAAGAAGATAAAGTTGATTTTAAAGAATTTTTGGGAACCATATTTATCACGATAACCGCTCTTTTTGCTGTACAAGGAGGGATTATTTTGTTTTTTAAAGAAGAAATTGCAACCTTAATTAATTTGCCTACGCATTTAATTACTTGGCTGATTTTTACGACTTATCTAATTGTAGTCTATTCTTTTTATTGTCAAATATTAGTAGCAACCAAAGAGAGTAAAAAATATGCAAGCTTACAAGTAGCTTGGCAATATGGTAAATTTGGCTGTACCATGCTTGGTCTGATTTACTTTACAAATGTTCTGTATCTAGAGGGAAATGTAGCAACTAGTTATACCTTCATGGGGAAAATTATGGGAGAGTGTTTTGGGACATTTATTCTAATGCTTTATGTATTGACCCAATTGCGCAAACATATTTCGTTCGGACAGCTCTCCTTTGTACACATTAAGTATGCCTTAATTTACTCGATTCCATTGATTCCATTTGCCTTGAGCAACCATATATTGACTTCTTTTGATCAGTGGTTTATCAATTCGACCATAGGTCATGCCGAGACAGGACAGTATGCGTTTGCTTATAAAATTGCCATGATTTATCAAGGTTTAGTCTTGGCTTTGCTGAATGGCGCTCGTCCGAGTTATTATAATTATATGAACAAGAAGGACTATAAAGGAGTTAGTGACCAAGTGGATAGTATGACAAAGTTATTAATCTTAGGAGCTAGCTTTTTAATCTTATTTGCCGTGGATGCTGGCTCTTTATTGTCGTCTAGCCCTCTTTTTCTAGAAGCCTTACCCATTGCGCCCGTGATTATTGGTGCATATGTTTTTTTTGGCGTGAGCAGTTTTGCGAATAGAGGCATCTTTTTTATTAAAAAGAACAGTTATTTAGCCGCAATTGTTTTAACGAGTGGTTTGATAAATATCCTTTTGAATTGGTATTTTATAGGCGTAAAAGGCTATACTTATCAAGCAGCAGCATACACCACTTTGGCTTCTTATATTATAATGATGCTCTTTTCTATCCTTGTAACGAAGTTTATTCTAAAATTGCCTTCATTACCATTAGGACGAATCTTAAAATATATTGTACTTTTAGGAATAATTGTCGCCATAAATTACACTTTTGGCGAACCTGATATTGGTTTACATCTTGGTTGGATCCTGTTTAAGGGGGGCTTGTTTATACTGCTAGGTTTGCTATTATTTTATGATAAGCTTGGTTTGTTGTATAATGCACTATCCAAAGAACCAGAGGATCAAATCCTAGATCAACCCCAAAATGACTAAAAAGAATTCTGTTAGCCCAAGAGCGAAGGAGTTCTCTTCTTAAATAATAAATTACATTGCACTATGTTTAAAGCAAATAATCCAGCACTAAGTTCGTGGATTGCGGTCTCTTCAGACAGTGACTTTCCAATTCAGAACATTCCTTTTGGCGTGTTTAAAACAGCCGAAAAAAGCCCTAGAGTCGCAACCATTATTGGAGATACCATTATTGACTTAGCTGAATTGGCAAAGGCAGGCTATTTTTCTGATTTAGAAGTCGATACCGCTGTTTTTAACCAGTCGTCTATCAATGACTTTATGGCATTGGGAAAAAAAGCAGCTCGTGCGGTTCGAGATAGAATTTCGGATTTATTTGAAAAAAATAACACAGAGTTGGCTGGTAAAACACAGGTATTAGCCAATGTATTGCACAATAAGAAGGAAGTAGAGTTGTTGTTGCCTGTTCAAGTTGGAGATTATACGGATTTTTATTCAAGTCGGGAACATGCGACGAATGTAGGAACGATGTTTCGGGATCCAGACAATGCCTTGTTGCCAAACTGGTTGCATTTGCCAGTAGGTTATCATGGACGTGCTTCGTCAATCGTTGTTTCAGGGACAGAAATCCATCGACCAAAAGGCCAACAACGCCCCGATGATAGTTTGCCACCAGTATGCGGTCCTTGTAGATTGCTAGATTTTGAATTAGAAATGGCCTTTATTATTGGGCAACCAACCAAGATGGGACAAAGTATTTCTACGGCTGAAGCCGATGATTACATCTTTGGTTTAGCTTTGTTTAATGATTGGTCGGCTCGTGATATCCAAAAATGGGAATACATTCCACTAGGACCTTTCTTGGCCAAAAGTTTTGCGTCGACACTGTCTCCTTGGATTGTCACTTTAGATGCTTTAGAGCCCTTCCGTACCAAGGGATACGAGCAAGATCCTGAGGTTTTGCCTTATCTACAATATGAAGGTCAAAAAAATTATGATATTAAATTGGAAGTAGCCATTCAACCAGAAGCAGGAGAAGCTAAGGTTGTTTGTAATTCTAATTTCAAGCATCTATATTGGACGATGACACAACAGTTGGCGCATCATACGATCAATGGTTGTAATGTAAAGGTAGGGGATATGTGCGCTTCTGGAACCATTTCTGGTCCAACACCTGATAGTTACGGCTCTATGTTGGAAATCTCTTGGAGAGGAACGAAGCCTGTTGATATGCCTGATGGAACACAACGTCGATTCATTAACGATGGCGATACCGTTGTTATGAAAGGTTTTGGGGAAGTGAATGGCGTACGGATTGGCTTTGGAGAATGTACGGGTAAGGTTTTACCGGCCTTATAGTCTTGTTGGATTTATTTGAAAAAGGAAGCTTTGAAAATGGAATGACAATAGAAATTTTCAAAGCTTCCTTTTAAAATCGTTAAATTGTTTATCTACCAAAATTGAATCGTATTGAAATCCGTTGTTAAGTTTTTCGTCTTTTTGGGTATCGGTCTTACCTTATTGTATTTTGTTTATGTCAATCAAGCCGCAGCATATGAGCTAGAGTGCCAGTGCAAAACAGGAGCAGACTGTCAAATTACGCTGATTCAAAAAGTGGTCAACGACTTTAAAGGGACCAATTTTTTCTGGTTGTTTGCCATTTTAATGGCTTTTATGATTAGTAATCTGAGCCGAGCCTTGCGTTGGAATCAATTGATTGAGCCTTTGGGATATAAACCGAAACTATTTAATACCTTTTTTGCGACCATGATCGGATATATGGTCAATTTGGCCTTGCCAAGAGCTGGAGAAATTGCTAAACCTGCAACGGTTGCACAATACGAAAAAATTCCACTAGAAAAATTAGTCGGAACAATTGTCGTAGATCGAGCATTTGATGTTATGATGTTGTTGTTGGTTACAGGCTTAACCTTTTTGACCCAATTTACCTACCTCTATGACTTTTTATTTGGAGAAGGGCAACCGACCGTAGAATGTTTGCAGCCAATGGCAGCGCAAGAAACCTCTTTTGTTATTCCTTGGTTCTGGTTGTTTGTAACAGGGGTCGGAATTGGGCTTTTAGCCTGTGTTTTTATTGCCGTTCGTTGGAACGTTATCAAAGAAACGGCCCTAGCTAAGAAAATAATCGCCTTAATTGGTAGCTTTATATCTGGTGTTAAAACCGTTGCTCAATTAAAGCGCCCAGGCATTTTTGTAATGCACACCTTAATTATTTGGTTGATGTATTATCTAATGCTGTATCTTTGTTTCTTTGCCTATGGACCGACCATCGGACTTTCGCCCTTGGCAGCCTTGTTGGCCTTTACCTTTGGGACCTTTGGGATGGTTATTCCTTCACCAGGAGGAATGGGAACCTATCAAATTGCCGTTACCGCAGCCTTGACGATTTATGGCGTGGCAGAGGCGGATGCCTTTGCGTTTTCAAACATCATGTTTTTTACGGTTAGTATCTTTGGAAATCTCTTTTTTGGAGTACTAGCCTATATTGTTTTACCGATTTATAATAGAGGCTATGAACCCGTTCTTCCAGAAAATCACTAAGAAGGTACAAGATTGGTCTAAGGCGGCTAAAACGGTGCAAAAATGGCAAAATAACGGACTAGAAGTGGTCTTTACCAATGGTTGTTTTGATTTGGTGCATTTTGGGCATTTAGCCTATTTGACAGAAGCGGCTGCACAGGGACAAAAACTAGTCCTTGGGCTAAACTCCGACGCTTCCGTTGCTCGACTCAAAGGAGCACATCGACCGATTAAAGACCAAAAAAACAGATCTTATCTATTGGCAAGCCTAGAAATGGTTGATTTAGTGGTGCTTTTTGAAGAAGATACGCCACTAGAGTTAATTCAAACCATCCAACCAGATGTCCTAGTCAAAGGAGGCGATTGGTCTATTGAAGAGATTGTAGGCAGTGCATTGGTTTTGGCAAAAGGAGGCAGCGTCAAAAGCTTGACTTTTGTGGACGGCTATTCTACGACGAACTTAGAGCAGAAAATTAAAAAAGGAGGTTCTTTGACAAATCGTGTGGAGTTGAAACCATAGGCCAACTTTTAACAGCTATGAATTGGGATATACCTTTTAAGTAGAAAGTCGTATTCGTTTATTATCAAGCAAAATAGACGACTTAAAACTTACGAGGCATACCGTCTAATAAAAAAAGTGGTTTAAACTATTATCATACGATTTGTCAAAGAACGAAAAAGGATAAAGGGGCGGTTTCTTTGAAAACGTTTTAGAAGCCCCTTTGTCAGTAGGGAAATAGTACCCCAGTAAATGATACAGACCTTGCAACAGCGGATACTTAAACGAAGTCTAATTACAACAAATCTTAAGCATTCAAAGGAATAAAAAAAAGGCAAGCTTCTTCTTGAAGCTTGCCCTTTTTTTATTCTGCTGTCAACCTATTTCAGGACGACTCAAAGAATGGATTTATCAGCCTCCAAAAAAGTCCTTCATTTTATCAAAAAGACCTTTGCGTTCTCTTTTTTCAGCATCACTCGGTTGGAAACTCTTTCCTTTACGAATCACTTCCAAAGCCTTTTTCTCTTCAGGAGTAAAAGAAGTCGGCACCCAAATATTGACATGAATCAACTGATCTCCTTTGCCATAACTTTGGATAGACGGCAAGCCCTTACCCCGCAAGCGGAAAATTTTACCAGAAGGAGTTCCTTGTGGTAACGTAATCTTAACCTTACCTGTTAGAGTCGGCACTTCCATGCTCGTTCCTAAAGCAGCATCGGCAAAGTTAACATCCAGCTCATAGAGAATATTACTACCATCTCTAGTAAAGTGCTCGTGTTCTTTTTCTTTTATATTAATCAACAAATCACCAGAACCACCGCCATTAACACCAGAATTACCTTTGCCATTCATAGACAACTGCATACCTTCGCTTACGCCAGCAGGGATTTCCAAATTAATCATTTCCTCACCATACACACGACCTTCGCCTTTACAAGAGGTACATTTGTTGGTAATGATCTCCCCAGAACCATGACAAGTAGGACAAGCCGCAGTCGTCTGCATTTGTCCTAAAAAGGTTTGTTGAACACGACGTACATATCCAGAACCGTTACAAGTGTGACAAGTCTTGACCGAATTTCGATCTTTAGCACCAGAACCACCACAAGTATTACAGCCAATATATTTTTTTACCTTGATTTTCTTGGTTGCTCCCTCGTTGATTTCTTCCAAGGTCAAACTCACTTTAATACGTAAGTTGGAGCCACGTTGACCACGTTGTTGCTGTTGCTGTCTGCCGCCACCGCCGCCGCCAAAAATATCACTAAATTGAGAGAAGATATCCTCCATATTGCCAAAGCCGCCATGTTGACCACCACCACCTTGGTTACTCATACCAGCGTGACCGTATTGGTCATAACGAGCCCGTTTTTGCTCATCAGAAAGCACTTCGTAAGCCTCAGCAGCTTCTTTAAATTTAGCTTCCGCCCCTTTATCGTCAGGATTTCTATCAGGATGGTACTTTAGTGCTGTTTTTCGGTACGATTTTTTTAATTCATCTTTAGAAGCACCTTTACTAACACCTAAAATATCGTAATAATCTCTTTTTTTTGCCATTTTATTTTAATTAAAGTTCGAGTGCTTTGCGTTTATAATAGAAGGGCAAAGCAGATAGACTAGCTCTTGCAAATTGCATGTAGAGCTTAGGGACGTGCAAGAAAGATAATTTATTCGCCAATTACAACTTTTGCATAACGAATGATTTTATCATTTAGATAATAACCTTTCTCAATGGTATCGATAACTTTACCTTTGAGTTCTTCCGAAGGTGCAGGTATTTTTGTTAAGGCTTCGTGCAATTCAGGATCAAAATCTTGACCAGTCGTCTCCATTTCTTTAATCCCTTGCTGTTCTAAAGCTTTGAACAATTTATTATAAATTAAGATCACTCCTTCTGGAATTTTTTCTTCGCTATCCTCTGCCAAACGAATTGCTCTACCAAAGTCATCAACAGCAGGCAACAAGGCTCCTAAAGAATCTTTTGCGGCTAATTTGATAATGTTTTGGCGTTCCTTACTCGTTCGTTTTCTGTAATTATCAAACTCTGCATAAATACGTAAGTACTTATCTTTCATTTCCCCCAACTCTTTTTGTAGACGTTCGGTTTCAGAAAGCTTACTTTCTTCTTTTACAGGCTCTTCTTTTGGTGTATCCAGCTCATTTTCAGATACTGTTTCTTCAGTTGTTTCTTCAGCTGTATTTTCAACCGTTGTTTCTTCTGTTGTATCGTTTGTTTCTTCTGTGGTCAAATTGTCTACGTTTTCTTCGTTTTCAGGACCGTCAACAGGAATCTCTCTCTTATTCATTTCTTATAATTTAATACTTCGTAAATTAGCTACGCTGCTACTGCGTGGTTTTTATTATTCTAATAAAAAAACTAAAAAAGCAGCTCCCTTCCAAGTAACTTGGAGACTTGCAAGCAAGTAAACAGGGAGTCAAAGGTTTGTCTTTACTGTTCCTTATATGGATAATCATTCTTGTCTTTAAAAGCGTAGAATTTAATAAATAGAATCAAGTGCCAAGCACCAATGAATTCATCTACTACGATTTAGTCAAGTAATGAGCATTAAAAATTTCTAATTTTAGAAAATAGGGTAGTGAGACTCATTTTGTAAAATGAGTCATTTTGAGTTAGTCAAAATGTTTGCCAGCGCAAAAGAAAAGACAATTTGTCAGAAAATACGATTTACAAGTGTAAAATAGTCTTATTTTTGGCGTCGTTTTGCCAATATTTCATCTAATTTTTCTATAGATAAATTAACACCAATAATTTGTCCCGTACCATCAATCAAAAATGTGTTGGGAATTTCCTTGATTCCATACTCAAGCGCCACATGATCTTTAAGGCGATTGATGTCTGAAATATGGTTTTTCCACTCTAAATTATCTTTTTTTATGGCAGCCAACCAGCTGTTTTTGTTCGTTTCAATACCGACAGAAATTATAGTAAAATTACGCTCTTCTTGAAAAGAAACGCCTTGGTATTTTTTGTAAAAAGGAACTAATTCCTTGTTGTGCTGACGGCAAGGGCCACACCAGCTGCCCCAAAAATCCAACAAGACTAATTGCCCTTTAAAATCGGATAAACGAAGCGAATCACCATCGGCCATGTACCCAACAAAGTCAGGTGCCATAGCCCCTTTGCTTTGCCCAGGGATTCTATATATTTTGAGGGCTCCCCACACTAAAAAAAAAATGACAGGAAGGAGTAATAAATCTTTTAATTTTTTCATTGCGAATTGATTCTAAATAGACTTAGTGCACAAATTAAGCACACCGTAGATGGTATAAAGTGGGCTCTAAGATAAGGGGCTAAAATAAGAAAGTGAGCAAAGCGCTTCGCTTTCTCACTTCAATAGGAAAATAAGCCCTATTTTTTCTTCTTA
>CACVAQ010000080.1:24188-41884 GCA_902727865.1 uncultured Aureispira sp.
CTTAACAATTGTTTAGCTTTTTTTCTCTTCTTTCTTTAAAACACCCATTTGAATAAGTGCTTTTTCAGAGGCTTTTTGTTCCGCACTTTTTTTACTGTAATCCTCTGCCGTAGCCAAGGCTTTGCCATCTAATAGCACTGCAATTTTAAAACGCTCTCGATTATTTTTAGTTCTATAATGATCCAAAACATCATAAGAGATTATTTTTTGATTTTTTTGGCTATACTCAAGCAATTGACTTTTGTAGTTGGTATTGATATTTTCTAACTCATGTACATCAAGATATTGCCGTAGCATTTTGTTGATAATGAAAGACTTAGTTTTGTTATAGCCTACATCTAAATATGCTGCTCCAACAAAAGCCTCAAAGGTGTTGCCCATCATAGTTTGGCTAATCCTTGTTGCACCTAATTGGCGCAAAAAGATGTCCAATTCCATGTGTTCTGCAATTTTATTGAGTGCTTTTCTATTCACCATTTTCGAGCGCATCTGTGTCAAGAAGCCTTCGTCTTGGGTCGGATATTTTCGGAATAAATACTCAGCAGTTACAGAATCTAAGATGGCATCACCTAGAAATTCCAGGCGTTCGTTATTACTAGGATAACGAGCCTTTTTACTCTCTTCCTTTGATGTTAAGGATTTATGTGTAAAAGCGCGCTTGTAGAAATGTATCTGTTTGGGAGTATAACCCAAAATTTTCCGCAACTCTTTTACAAAAGCTTTATCCGGAGATAAAGTTAAATTAAAAATTTTTCTTACCACAACGTGTTATTTATAAAACCCCTCCCGAACAGTTTTTAGTTCTTTCTTGTGAATCTATCTAAGATAACCTATACTCAAATGTATTTGGGTATAGGTATTGTATTGGTTGATAACAAGGGAAGTTTGTTAAGCGTTTTTTGGTATTAAATACTAGGTTATGAAACCTACCGTATTTTAATAAGCACAAGAATAAAAGTTTTTACTAAAACACAACCTTCTATTACGTTAAGTCTTAACATGAAATAGAAAGGGATAATACACTCTATTATTAATGTATTATCCCTCAATATTTTGTCAATACTCTGTCAATATAGCAAGAATAAAATTATTCTTCAAATTTTTTGAAAATGATTGTCGAATTATGTCCACCAAAACCAAAGCTATTACTCAATGCAGCACGTACTTCACGCTTCTGAGGTGTATTAGGAGTCAAATTTAACTTAGGATTGATTGCAGGATCTGTTTGTTCGTGATTGGTTGTTGCTGGAACAATTCCCTCACAAATAGATTTGATACAAATCACTGATTCAATAGCACCAGCAGCACCCAATAAATGTCCTGTCATAGATTTAGTCGAGCTAATATTCAACTTAAAAGCGTCTTCTCCAAACACTTTTTCTATAGCCGTAATTTCCATAACATCTCCCAAAGGAGTAGAGGTACCATGTGTATTGATATAATCAATATCTTTTGACGTCATACCAGCACATTTTAATGCTTTTCGCATGACATTTGCAGCACCCGAACCTTCTGGATCTGGAGCCGTGATGTGATAGGCATCCGAAGTCATCGCAGTACCAACTAGTTCTGCATAAATAGTCGCCCCACGTTTTTTTGCGTGCTCATATTCTTCCAATACAATTGCCCCAGCGCCTTCACCCAAAACAAAACCATCACGGTTTTTATCATAAGGTCTAGAAGCATGTGTAGGGTCATCATTTCGTTTTGATAAGGCTTTTAAGGCACCAAAAGCACCCACTCCAACTTCTGTAACAGAAGCTTCTGAGCCACCGACCAAAATAATATTTGAACGTCCAATTCTAATTAAATCAAACGCAATACTAGAAGCATGTGTTGCCGAAGCACAAGCTGTAACAATAGCAGCTGTAATGCCTTTGAATTTATGACGAATGGAGATGTTGCCCGCAGCAGCATCTACAATCATTTTTGGTACTAATAAAGGAGAAAAACGAGGTGTCCCGTCTCCATCTTTAAAGTTTTCAATTTCTTTTTGCAAAGATTCTAAACCTCCAATACCCGAAGACCATAGAACACCAATTTCGTCCTTGATTTCGTCACTAGCATCATCTAATCCCGCATCTTTAACCGCTTGATCACTAACCGCTAATGCGTATTGAACAAATTTATCTGTTCTTCTTTCTAGACGACGGTCACCTAAGACTTCTGTTACGTTGAAATTTTTAATTTCGCAGGCGAATTGTGTCTTAAATTTTGACGCATCAAAATTTTTGATTGGTCCTGCACCAGATTTGCCTTCTAGTAAAGCAGACCAAAATTCTTCAACTGTGTTACCAATAGGCGTCAAAGCACCTAAGCCTGTAACAACTACTCTTCTGTTTTGCATCGTTTTTTTGGGATTGAGTATGTTAAACAGGTCTATACTTCGTCTATAGATTGTATCCTATTGATTCTTAACACCAGAGGGTTTTTTAGGGTAGCGTGTTAATTTTACTGGCAATCAATAGGAGTCAAGTCTATGCTTCCCAATTTATTGGGGAGGCTATTTCCTGTCTGATTTTTTATTAAAAAGCAGAAGGAAATAACGGAGAAGCAGTAAAGCTAATCCACGAAGTACTGACAGATAATATCTTTTAAAAATAGCTAATTATTAAAAAATTAGCCAAAAGCTCAAATCAATTGACCTTGTGTTTTCCAAAGTGAATTGATTGAAGAATAAATAGAGCTGAGTCTATAAAAAAGAACAAGCGTTGAAACAGGATGCTTCAACGCTTATACATAAGCTCTTTTTTACTAGCCATTTATAGCTGCTTCCAAGAACTCTATGGCATTACCCACAGTTTGGATTTCTTCTGCTTTTTCATCAGGAATAGAAAGTTCAAATTCTCTTTCGAACTCCATAATCAATTCCACTAAATCAATTGAATCAGCGCCTAAATCTTGCTTGAAATTTGCTTCTTTAGTTACTTCAGATGCATCGATAACTAGCTTATCGGCGATGATTTTGCTTACGCGATCAGTTATAGTTGACATAACTCGTATTTATTTGAATAATCAATAAAAAAAACCTTTCGGTTATTTGTTTTATAATCAATGGCAAAGATGAATATTTACAATTGCATAACCAAAAAAATTGCAATTTTTTTTAATGAATCTGGCTTCTTCACTCCTTTTTAGACAAAATATTATTGTTTTTTAAGCCTTCTTCAATAGTATTTATTTGGTTATTTATCATAAGTTTTCTCTATATAATACCAATTCGTTTCATCTCATCAAATAAATAACATTCTTTGTTAATATTTGTTAAGAAATTACTTTTATGAATTTAATGCACTACTTTGTACCAATACAACAGGTTCATTTTAAGTTGTGAACTTAAAAATATAATTTTTTAGCTCCATTCAAATCTTTAAACAGATGAGCTTAATGCCCTTAGGGAAAGAAGGTTATTATAATCAACAACAAGGTTGTTTTAGTAGCACAAAAATTATAGGTTTGTACTTTAATCATGAAAATAGTACTATATGCTTAAACATATTTTCTTTTTTCTTGCATTCTTAGCAGGGACAGAAGGTATACTCGGTCAAGGGTATATCTTAATCCCAATGGACGAGAGCCAAACGAATCACATGAAAGCTTATGGGATTACGTATCAGGTGCTTTCTGCCAAACAAGAGGCTTATTGGTTGCTAAATTACCAAGGAGGAAGTTTTGCTTTTCAATACAACGATGTGTTCAAAAAAGAATGCATGCGTAGAGGTGTTTCGTTCAAAATCATTCCAACAGCGTCATTTAATAGTATTTTAGATGAAATTAATGACCCTCAGGTCAATATGGAAGCAATGAAGTTGGAAGTAGCTCCTAAAGTTGCGGTCTATAGCCCTACTGTTAATGTACGGGGGCAAGAGGTGCAGCCTTGGGATGATGCCGTTACGCTGGTCTTAACCTATGCGGAAATTCCGTATGACTTGGTTTATGACGATGAAGTATTGGCTGGTAAACTCAACGAATACGATTGGTTGCATTTGCATCACGAAGATTTTACGGGACAATTTGGGAAGTTTTTTGCTAATTATAGTAGCCAAAAATGGTACAAAGATCATGTCCGTGGGATGGAAGCTTTGGCAGAAAAACATGGCTACAGTAAAGTATCTCAATTAAAATTAGCGGTGGTTAAAAAAATCCAAGAATTTGTTGCTGGAGGTGGTTTTATGTTTGCGATGTGTTCGGCAACCGATACTTATGACATAACATTGGCGGCTGAAGGAGTGGATATCTGTGATTATATGTACGATGGAGATGCTCCAGATCCTCAAGCACAAAGCAAATTAAATTATAAAAATACGTTTGCCTTTAAGGATTTTAAACTAGTAAGAGATCCCTTGAAATACGAATTCTCTACCATTGATGCTTCTCCTTTAACGTCTCCATCTAGACGAGTAAAAGATGATGTAGATTATTTTACATTATTCGATTTCTCTGCAAAGTGGGACCCTGTTCCAACCATGTTGACGCAGTCGCATACCAGAACCGTAAAAGGGTTTATGGGGCAAACAACTGCTTTTAGAAAAGATCAAATTAAATCAAACGTACTTATTTTGGGGGAAAACAAACCTGCGAATGAAGCACGTTATATTCATGGAACGTTCCAAAAGGGTTTTTGGAGCTTTTATGGTGGGCATGATCCTGAAGATTACCGACATTTTGTACACGACCCACCAACGGACCTAGAATTGCATAAAAAATCTGCTGGATATCGACTTATTTTAAATAATGTCTTGTTTCCCGCAGCCAAAAAGAAACCTAGAAAAACATAGCTAGGAAAAAAAACAACTACCTTATTTATTAGGTAGTTGTTTTTTTTTTATCCCGAATCAAGTAAGCAATGCGTAAGGAAACAATAATTCCGCTAGAATAAAACCTAAAATGAATTGAAGACAAGCTCTGCTGTAAATATAGGAAAGACCTACTTCGTCGCAGAACACTTTTGTTAGAAGCGAGACCTGACGTAGCTGTACTTAATAGGGCAAATAGGATTGAGATTTAGCTATAAATGAGTTTGAATGGTTATTTATATCGAAGAACGTCAATAATTTGTCCCTAAAAAATAGGGAGAACCAAAACTGATGTAGTACTTTTGTGTACTTAATTTGTCTTGGACATTGATTCATCGGTCTGTGCAAAAATTACGAAACAAATTGCACGGACTCCTAAGATTATAACTATAAAATCATCCATGAAGCACACTATAACAGCCATTGTTGGCCTATTTTTATTGGTTTCAGCTTGTAAACAAGATACCAATAAGGTAAAAGAAATAATAGACGTAAATCTTGAAGATCCTGTGGTACAGCTGATCTTCAATTATCAAAATGAACGGAACACGGATATTTTATTGAGTTATTTGACGGTTCCAAACCCAACGCATCGTTATTTAGCTGCGATGGCTTTTGGCTCTGTTCAAGACACTGCTGCCATCCAAGATTTGGCAGATTTATTGAAGGATGACTATGAAGAAGTTCGTTATGCTGCCGCTTATGCTTTAGGGCAAACGAAGAATGCCAAGGCTGCGATTTATTTGACAAACGCTTTTAGAGAAGATTCGTCCAGGTTAGTTCAAGGAGGGATTTTAGAGGCGATTGGTCGTTGTGGTACAGAGGAACATCTTAAAAATCTTTCGGTGACGCGCCCGTATCCTATTCAAGATAGTCTCTTGTTGGAAGGGCAGGCGACTGCTTTGTACCGTTTTGCTTTGAGAGGCTTGGTACACAAAGAAGGAACGACTAAAATTATGAATGACTTCATGGCAAATTCGCTAATGTCTTCTAAAGCTAGATTTATTGCTGCAAACTATTTAGCCCGAACGAAAGGGATTGACTTAAGTGCTTATGAAAATGTACTAATCAATAATGTATCGGAAGAGAAAGACCCTAATACCTTGATGTCTTTGGTTACGGCCTTAGCAAAAAGCAAAACAAAGCGAGCGCAAAAGATGTTGGAACAGATTTATCCAGAGCAAAAGGATTATCGAGTAAAATGCAATATTCTGAGAGGGCTAAAGTACTTTCCTTATGACTCGGTCAAAACGCTTGCTTTTGATGCTCTAAATGATAAAAATTTACATGTAAATATTACGGCTGCAGAGTATTTGTACCACAATGGGAAAGATTTAGATGCTGGTAAATATTACACCTTGGCAGATAAATACACGGATTGGCAAGTGCGAGCAATACTGTTGGGCGCTGCGGTGCATAATTTATCTTATTTCAAGTCCAAAACGAAATCTTTTTTTAGCTCTAAAACGATTGCTTTGTACAAAGCGTCTAATAATGTGTATGAAAAAGCAGCCTTATTAAAAGCATTGGGAAATCACAGTTGGAACTATCGGTTTATTGCGGGAGAAATTTTTCCTCCAGCAGATAGTATCACCATCCCAGAGGTGATTCGATCAAGTGGTACGGAAGCCTTGACGTTGTTGAGAAAGTCCCCAACTTATGATAGAGAATTAGGACTCTCAAAAATTCGGGTGACGAATGAAATTAATGTCTTATTAAAAAGAGCCATAGAGGAGGGCGATCCTGCCATGCAAGCGATTGCGGCTGATTTTTTGATGAACGAAACACTCAATTTTAAAGCGGTTTTCCCTGATTTTCAATTCTTGAAAGAAGCACAAAGTAAACTTTCTTTGCCAGGAAGTATTGAAACGTATATTATCCTACAAAAAGCAATTAATTTCTTTGAAGGAAACACCAATGGCCCTGAGGGTAAAAAATCGAATTCTTTTACAGAAATTGATTGGCCTTTGATTCGGGTATTGAAGGATAATCACAAAATTATCATACAAACCACCAAAGGAAATATTGTGTTGAAATTACACCCAGAAGTAGCGCCAGCAACCGTTACCCAGTTTGTCCATTTAGCAAAAGCGAAATATTACGACAATAAACCTTTTCACAGAGTAGTACCAAATTTTGTTGTACAAGGTGGCTGTTCTAGGGGAGATGGGTACAGTGGTTTTGATGTAACGGTTGTTTCTGAGTTTAGCCCTAAAGTCCGTTACCACGATGAAGGTTGGGTTGGGATGGCTTCTGCTGGAAAAGATACGGAGAGTACACAGTTTTTTATCACACATGCTCCAGTGCCTCATTTCGATGATCATTATACGATTTTTGCTAAAGTATTAGAGGGGATGGACATTGTACATGAATTGGAAGTAGGCGATAAAATTATTACGATTACGATTAATTAGAGCTTGTTGAAGATTTGAACAGAAATGGCGTAGTTCCTGTTCAAATCTTCATTTTTTAGCTAAACTCAGCATGAAAAGGTTTAATAAACCGTTCTTCTTTGGCATAAATAGAAAAAACAACTCGTTTAAATTGGTTCTCATATTTACCGAATAATAACGTTTTAAATAAGCGAGCAATAACCGCAGGGTCATTTCGAAAAACACCACAGCCCCAAGCGCCTAAAACAAGTGTTTCATGTTTCTGTTGTTTACAAATTGCTAAAACCATCTCCATTCGACGCTGCATAAATTTGTTTATTTTTTTTGCATTTTGAGGCTCGTTTTGTTGGACCGCTCCAGCATTTACAGCAGGCGCTGTAATCATGGCACTACATACAAGCTCGTCCAATAGTTTTCCTTGCTCATCTTTTATAATAGGAACATTCGGGCTATAAATAATATGATCGGTATACAGGCAAGAGCTAAATTTTCGGTTTGCTGTATAATAATCGGCTGCCTTCAATTGGCAGGGATACAATCCCGTTGCTCTTGCGAGACTTTCCTCTTGTGCTTGACTGCCATTTAAAAATCCACCACCTGGGTTTTTAGCAGAAGCAAAATTTAAACAAACCAAATTCGGATCGCTGGGATGTTGTTCTCGAACGGAATCTAAGGTGCTTAAGGCATTGACAACAAATTCTGTTTTTTTATGTGGAGCATCAGCAAGGGGCTCTTGTATTAAATCCAATAATGCTTGAGGTTCGTATAAGAACGTTTGTTGTTCCGCTTTTTGCTGTATTTTTGCGAAATGAACGGACTGATCTAAATTATTTTGGTAACTGCCTTTTTTTAAAATAGCTAAGGTTTCTTTAGCGATGACAGCGCGAGTACTTCGTTTCATGGGTTTTAGTTTTTATGGAGGGAAAACACTTTTTTATGGAAGAATAGTTCCTCTCAAAAGCTGAAATACTAAAAAAAAAATAGGAAGGCTTACAGGAGCAAAGAAACAAAGGATAAGTATTCTAAAATCAGTTGGTTGTAATTCTAAGAAATAGACTTAGAAAGTCTAAATACTTTTCTATCTTTACGGTCTTGAAAGACATCAAATCAATACTTTATTTTAATCCAAAAGTAATGGGAAACAACATCCATCCAATATTCGACCGACTACTTCAACGAGAAGATAGAGAAAATCGACTCGGACAACGCAGTAAGGTCTTATGGCTAACAGGTTTATCTGGTTCTGGAAAAAGTACCATAGCGCAACATCTGGAACGAAAACTTCATAATGGAGGCTTTTTTGCACAAGTTTTAGATGGAGATAATATTCGCTCAGGAATCAATAGTAACCTGAGTTTTAGCCCCGAAGATCGAACGGAAAACATTCGTCGAATTTCTGAAATAGCAAAACTATACTTAGAGAGTGGTGTTGTGACGATAAATTCATTTATAAGTCCAACAGTAGCGATTCGCCAAATGGCAAAAGACATTGTTGGTGCAGATGATTTTATAGAAGTGTATATTAATACGCCTTTAGACGTCTGTGAAGCAAGAGATGTTAAAGGCTTGTATAAAAAAGCTAGAAAAGGCGAAATCAAAGGTTTTACAGGAATTGATGCGCCTTACGAAGCCCCTGTAAATCCTGATATAGAAGTAAAAACACATAATAGGACCATCGACGAATCTGTTGATGTGATTTATAACTATTTGTTGGACGTTATTAAAAAACAATAAACAAACGAGCAATCGTTTCAATAAGCCAACAATCAATTAATCATTTTTTTAGTTTGTGCTTTAATACAAATCGAGTGTATTAAACTCCCACGCAGGCTATTTTATCTTTATAAATTATAATTTGTAACGTATGAACTATCATCTAAGCCACTTAAGAGAATTAGAAGCAGAATCTATTTTTGTCTTGAGAGAAGTAGCGGCTCAATTTGAGAAGCCTGTATTGATGTTTTCTGGTGGAAAGGATTCTATTCTAATGACTTACTTAGCTCAAAAAGCATTTTATCCAGCTAATATTCCTTTTCCTTTGTTGCACGTTGACACGGGACACAATTTTACTGAAACAATTGAATTTAGAGATGCCCTAATCAAGCGTTTAGGGGTTAAGTTAGTTGTCGGTTCTGTTCAAGAAGCAATTGACAAAGGATTGGTCACGGAAGAAAAAGGATTCAATGCCAGTAGAAATAGTTTACAAACGGCTGTGCTCTTAGAAGAATTGGAAAAAGGACAGTATGACGCAGCTATGGGTGGAGCTAGACGGGATGAAGAAAAAGCTAGAGCGAAAGAACGTTTCTTTTCTCATAGAGATGAATTTGGTCAATGGGATCCAAAAAACCAACGCCCAGAATTGTGGAATATTTTTAATGGGAAAAAACAATTTGGGGAACATTTTAGAATTTTCCCAATTAGTAACTGGACCGAGCTGGATGTTTGGCAATACCTTATGTTAGAAAATGTGCCTTTGCCTAGTTTGTACTTTGCGCACATGAGAAAATGTTTTGAGCGTAATGGGGTGATCTTAGCCGCTTCTGATTGTATTAACATGAAACCAGAAGAAAAAGAAGCCGTGGTAGAACGTATGATTCGTTTCCGTACCATTGGAGACATTAGCTGTACTGGTGCTGTTAGTTCAGAAGCCGATACGATGGAAAAAATCGTAGAAGAAGTTGCTGCAACTCGTGTAACCGAGCGTGGTGGTCGTTCAGACGACAAACGTTCTGAAACAGCAATGGAAGACAGAAAGAAACATGGTTATTTTTAGGCACTGATTCACCAGAATTATTTGGGTATCAACTATTCTTTATTAAGACAATTATTAATTGCGATCTAATCGTGATTATCTAACATAAAAATTATGAAAGAGGAAAAAACAGAGCTTCTACGCTTTACAACTGCGGGGAGTGTAGACGACGGAAAAAGTACGCTTATTGGGCGTTTGTTATACGATAGCAAATCTATCTTTGAAGATCAATACGAACTAATCAAAGAAACAAGTGAGCGTAGAGGGGAAGAGGGAATCAATTTGGCTTTGTTGACAGATGGATTGAAAGCGGAGCGAGAACAAGGAATTACAATTGATGTTGCCTACCGTTATTTTGCAACGCCTAAACGTAAGTTTATTATTGCCGATACGCCTGGTCATATTGAGTATACCAGAAATATGGTGACAGGTGCTTCTACAGCGAATGCTGCGTTGATTTTAATTGATGCACGTCATGGAGTGGTCGAACAAACACGTCGCCATTCTTTTATCGCTTCTTTACTACAAATCCCACATTTGATCGTTTGTATCAACAAAATGGATTTGGTAGAATTCAAAGAAGAAGCCTACGAAAAAATAAAAGCTGATTTTGCTAATTTTGCTTCTAAATTATCAATTAATGATGTTGATTTTATTCCGATTTCTGCTTTATTGGGTGATAATGTCGTGAATAAATCTGAAAACATGCCTTGGTATGGTGGCTCAACATTATTATATACACTAGAAAATGTACACATTGCAAGCGATCATAATTTCATTGATTGCCGTTTCCCTGTACAACACGTCATTCGTCCAAATACAGAGGAATATCATGACTATAGAGGTTATGCTGGACGTGTTTCAGGTGGGGTATTCAAGAAAGGAGATAAAGTAGTGGTACACCCTTCTGGTTTCTCTTCTAAAATTGCAAAAATTGATACCTTTGATGGAGAAATCGAAAAAGCATATCCTCCAATGTCTGTCACCTTATTACTAGAAGATGATATTGATGTGAGTAGAGGCGATATGATTGTTCGTGAAAACAATCAAGCAACGGTTACGCAAGATTTGGAAGTAATGGTTTGTTGGTTTAATCCGAAAGGATTGCAATTGCGTGGAAAATATACGGTTCTACATACGACGAAAGATGTTCGTTGTGTGGTCAAAGATATTCGTTATAAATTGGATATTAATAACTTAACACGGAACGAGGAAGATAAAAATATCGGCATGAATGATATTGCTCGTATTGCTATTCGGACCACAAAACCACTTTATATAGATTCTTATCGCAAAAATAGGGTGACAGGGGCTTTGATCTTTGTAGATGAAGGAACCAATGAAACGGTTGGAGCAGGGATGATTATCTAAGCTTTATGGCAACTTATAGAAACTATAAAAGCTCTTTCCTAATTGTTAGGAAAGAGCTTTTTTTTGTTTTGTTAATAACAGGATGCTTTTTAGGTAAGTAGCTAAAAAACTGGTTTTTAATAAGCAGTCCGATAAACCTCTGTTTAAAAATATTGATTTTTGTACTTTAAACCAATGATTTTTCTAAAATTTACCTAATAGATAATCACTAGTTTTTTACTTGACAAACTATTCTATCAACTTAATAAAAGACTGCGTTAATTGCCCGATTTCTGCTATAATTTTCAGAATGGCAAGGTTGGAAGAATTACTGCTGGCACTTCCATTAATCCCTAGTATAGTTCATTTTTTCATTTTTTGATGTAAGTATCCTTTTTTTACAAAATTTATTTGAATGTAAGTAGATGGACAAAAGATGCCCTATTTTAGTGTTAATTATTTTTGTCCATCTACTTAGGATAGAGAATAAAATACAAAAAATGGAGCAATTGATTTTTCAATTGCTCCATTTTTATACTTCGTGGATAACTCGTATTAAAGTGATTACTAGCTAGATAAATTTTGCGTACTAAAATATTAAGGTTGTTTGACAATTTTTGGTCGTAATTTTAAGTGTAAAGCTATAAGTGATTAACTTGCAAGGATTTGCTTGTTACTTAGAACATATAACTTATAAAAAATAGTCAAACCTAAGCCATTTTGTATGGGCTGGCAAAAAGGGTCAAAGCACCAATATTAATAGGCTAGTAAGCAATTTAATGCAAGATGAATTTTTATGTTTTTTATCAAAAAACTAAAAAAGATACGAAATGCTGTTTCTATAGCAACAACAAGAAATTTTAAAAATTACACACTTCAATTTCATCCTTCATCACCTTTTCAAACCAAGCAATAGGGCTTTGGTATTTGTCTCCCGTTTGGGTATCACATTTAAAGAAAAGGTAAAAAAGTTGCAAATTACCTTTCAAACGCTTTCTCAAACGATTGAGCAGCTTATTTGATTTTTCTTCAGCACCAGCACGAGCGGCACACCAAGCATAGTAAGCATCATCGTGTAATTCGATGACATCCAAAACCGCTTGATCCTGAATGTGTTCTTTTGCAAAAGAAAGGGCAAAAATAGCATGATGCTTTGACCAATCGGTACGAGGCCTAGTTTGTTCTTCTAAATGCTTAAACGTATCGTGAATAATGGTAATTAAACGCAACTGTTGGCGCATTTTTTTATTAGAAGTAGCCTTGTCTACATTTTGTAAGACCTCATGAATATGATAAATCACCTTACCTTCAGGATGTCCTGGGCGTGGCTCGCCCCAAAACGCACCAATTTGCCAATAACTATCTTGAACAATTGTTTGTTCTAAAATAGATTCGGGATTAATATAACGTAGGATGGTATTCGTATCCTTAGAAACATTGTTTAATAACATTGCGCTGGGGGTCCAAATTCTTTGACTAGTATTCATATAACTCTCTTTTGTACGGCTCTAAATTGTTAGTTAAGTTGAAGTATGGAACAATTTAAATTGCTGTGTTATTTATAACAAAAATCTTACCAGTATAAATCCAATGTTAAGGAAAACATAAATTGTTATTTAAATAACATCTAATGTCCCTTTAGAGTGTCCTGTTCAGTTTCTTGTAAACCCCTTTTGTGTGTAAATTTTAGGGTTTAAAAAGTATCTGAGAAAGTTGATTTTTATTTTTTAAATAGATCTTTGAGAAGTGTAGTTATTTTAGGAAAGTTTAAGTTGATGTATTTTTTGAAGGTTTTCTACTAGTTTTTCTAAAGCATCCAATGTTAACATATTGGGACCGTCCGACAAGGCCAAATCAGGAGTAGGGTGCGTCTCCACAAAATAACCTCGAATGCCAATCGCAGCAGCAGCTTGGGCTAACAGGGGCGCATAAGCGCGATTGCCTCCACTTTTACCGCCTTCGCCCCCTGGTTTTTGTACCGAATGCGTTGCGTCCATCACAACAGGATAACCATAGTCCATCATGTCTAAAATTCCAGTATAGTCAACGACTAAATTATTATAACCAAACATTGTGCCTCTTTCGGTCAATAGAATTTGACGATTCCCTGTAGAACTTACTTTATTAACTACATGCACCATATCTTTACCAGATAAAAACTGTGCCTTCTTTATATTAACGATACAATTGGTCGCTGACGCTGCCAAGAGTAAATCGGTTTGCCGACAAAGGAAGGCTGGAATTTGTAAAATATCAACTACTTTTCCTACGACTTCCGCCTGATTCGGTTCATGAATGTCGGTCAAAAGCGGTAAGCCATATTTGTCTTTTACCTTTTTTAGAATCGCCAAACCTTTTTCTATGCCAGGGCCTCGGAAGGCATCGACAGACGTTCGGTTTGCTTTGTCAAAAGAGGCTTTAAAAATAAGAACAAAGTCAGGGTATTTTTTTTGTAATTGCTGTAAAAATTCAGCCACTTCTAAGACTAATTCTTCCGATTCGATGACACAAGGTCCTGCGATTAAAAATGGTTTTTCTTGAAGTTTTTGGTACAAATTCATGTTTGTTTTGATTTGATGCTTTGTATAGGTAAAGACGTTAGGAGCTGGCTATTCGTTGGAATAGATTATAAAAAGAATGCACAGAAAAGTGTTAAAAAAAGAATCGGCTGATCAAATAGCGGCTAGCCACCACATTTTTTTACACAGCGAGTGGCTGTTTTAAACTCTTCTGGAGGCAATCCAGTAACGGTCATAATATCTTTCAGATATTCAACTGATTTGGGACAATTGCCTAAGTAGCAATACGCAATTCCTATATCCAATAAAATAGAGGGCTTGTTGGGCGTGAGTCGATTGAGTTGCAAACTATAGTCCAACCATTGTTGGGTGTTGCTTTGATCTTGCCCGTTTTGGTTCGATAATATTTTATAACACAAGGCTAAATATTGAATGGCTGGCGAATAATTCTCGTCAATATCCAAGGCTTGATTTAATAAAGAAATGGCTGTTGTGAAATTTTGCTGCTGTAGGGCTAAAGTAGCGTTGCCTACAATAGCACCAATATAGTCTGGTTTAGCCTCAATTGCTTGGTTGTATTGATAGGCAGCTTGTTGAATATAATTTTGTCGCAAGGAGTCCACATCGGTTCCTTGAAATGCGGCATTATTATAAATATTACCTAACAATTCATAGCCTTTCCAAGGCTCAACTCCTGCTCGTACAGATGCTTTGGCCCTTTCGAAGGCGAGGTTCGTTTGTTGCAAACTTAAATAATAAGAACCAGCGATAGCGTCTTCGTCTGTTTCAGAATAATCGGTTGGCGTATAAAAAGGATTAAATAGCTTACTAATTAAATAAGGAACGCTTGAGGAAGGAACCGCTTCTAATTTTGAAAACTGGTCTTTAAACCCATTTCTAGTAAACCCGTATTTTTTAATTAAAGCTTCGTTTTGAAGGTTGTTCTTTAAATAAACAGAGGCAACAGGATCTACAAAAACCAATTCGTAACTAGCTGAATTTAACAAATATTGATGCAAGGATTGAAATTGCGGGCGAAACAAAACAATGTAATTAAAATTCAAGGAATCGTCTTTCTCCTCAAATGCAGAAGGAACAGCGGTTGTTCTAGCAAAATCTGCAAAAAAACTGGTTGGGAAAATATCCAAATCACGCAAATCAATATAGGTCTTGAAATTGGGTTGCAATTTCCATAGCAAGTAAGCGGAAGTCAAATAATCGGAAAAACAAGTGCCTTCAATTTGGTTGTCTTGAATGAAATTCGCTGCGCCAACAGGATTATGACTCGACAAAACTTGCAAACCATAGGTGTCTCTAGAGCCCGACCATTCGTGGTATTTACCCGTAATGACCGTTCCGTAAAAGAACAAACCAAGTCCCAAAAGTAATGGACTGAGCCATTTTTGAGCGTTTATTTTTCTAAAAAGGTTTTCGATGCCAACAGCAAAAATTGGGGCTGCGGCAAGGATAAAGAACGGAATATTTCGATACGCTGTAATACTTAGATAGAAGAGCATAAAAAAGAGCAAACCATTACCCATTCCAAATTTTTGAATGCTCGTATCAAACCAAGATGCAAAAGTCGTTTTAGACGTAGTTCCTACTTTAGGAGCGGCTCCTTTTTTCGCTTTGCCCTTTGCCTTCTTTTTTGTTTGCACAGTCACGGGGACTGCTTTGTCCGCCAAGCGTTTTTTGTAGATAAACGGCAAGACGAGGACAAACAACAAACTAACACTTAAGAAAAATAGATTTAGATAGGCTTCTTTTTCCCAGTAACTTATTTTCCAAATAGAAGCCAATTCTGTTGTAAATTGATTGTGCTCCAATTGGCTAAAAATTTCAAAAGGATGCAGCCACATTTGAATGCCTCTAGGATTGAGTACAATTCCAAGCAAGGCAGCGCCTACGGCTATAGATAGCAATTTAGGCGCTTCAATCGCCCAGTTTTTTTTGCGCCCATAAGCATAATGTACCCAAGTAGCGCCCAAATAAGCCAACATCAAGACCATTCCCGTTCCAAAGGCCTCGTGCATATTGGTCCAAAGAATTTGCAAAGGAATCAACAACAAAATCCATTTAGAGGAAGGTTGATAATACTGTTTCCAAAACAACCACAAATAAATAGCAACCATTGCATGACTCGTCATTTCAGGACGACCAATCAAGCGATAATCAATCGTAAAAAGCATCAAAAGCCCTGTGAAAATAAGCCCCATAAATGGCTTGTTCTGATAATCGGATTCCTCAGAAGTAGCTTGATGAATTAGATTGGCCGACTTGTAAAAGAAGGTTAATATTAAGAGCGTCACGATGGCTTGAAATACAAAAATAAATTCGACCCCAAACCAATTTTTCCCTGTCGCAATCAAAACTTCAAAAAACCATTTGACATTAATCCACTCGGTTCCTGCAAAGGTATACGAAAATGGGTCCGACTTCGTGACTTGCCCATTTTCTAGCATCCATTCGCCTGTGCGGTACATCCACCAAAGATCGGGTTCTCTCAAGGCTTTTAGACTGAGTACAATGCCTACTAAAATGCAAATTGCCCAAGCAATGCGTGCGATGGTTGATTGTTTGTTCATTGTTTTATTATAATTTTCCTTGTTTATAAAGGATAAATGCTTTTCCTACGTGCCGACGATAAGCAGCCGAAATGCGACTTAGAATACAATCGGAGAAATTATTAAAAATATGCCATCGCCAAAGAATGTATTCTTGTGTTTTTATATTGGTGTATTCAATTTCTTCAAAAAGCTCTCGTAAGGTATTTTTATAGCCATTATTTTCATAATCACCTCGTTTAGCTTTTGCTAAGATTCTTTTTAATTGTCCAACATATTTATTCACAACATCTTGACGACGTAGAAATAGATCATTTCTATTAAGCTTGTAGGTACTAATTGATTTTCTTCCTTTTAAATTTAATCCCTCTAAACTTCCTAAATACCTAAACGTTAAGCATTGCTCAGGAGCATCTAATTCTGGATTTAATAAGAGTGGCTGTTCATTTGCTAAGAAAGAACTATTTGCTAATGAAGTTATTCTATTGAACTCCCCTAGATGATTGAAAGGAGTATCGTGCAGTACTCTATTACCAAGAATAGGGAAGAAGTTTCCTTTTGCACCTTTTCCATTACATTTAGAACAAGCTAATAACAGGTTACTCCATTCACAACCTAACCAATAGTAGCCTTTGTGACTAGAATCTTCGGTTACCTTTGCTTTTGGACGAAAATGTTCGACTTGCAATGTTGCAACATGATTGGAAAAGGATTCACAATAACCACACTTGTGATTATATATAGAACCTAATTGAGCAGTAACTGTTAGGTCTTTATAATAATAACCATCATAGATGTTTCCATCCAAGGTCGTAACGGCACGTTTAACTTTACGGTGGCAACCTTTTTTAGTTAAGGCAGAAGGAATAGATTTATAATCTTTGATGACTTTAATCATTAGCACTAGAATTTAATAGGTCATCTAAATCAACGGCACTATTTTTAGCAAAATCTTCTAATTTCTTATCTAAATGCTTTTCAAAAAGAACATCATTATAGGTCTCTTCTGTATATAAAGGCTCATTTTCATCATGAGCATCCGAGATAATTCCCTCAAAGCCAAAAATAGGCGAAGTCAAAATCGTATTAGGCGTCAATGTCGTCACATCAATATCCAACTTCCTTACTTTAATGCCCTCCCGACTGCTTGGTTTTTCTACATTTAGAATGACCGTTTCTTTTGGTGCGCCTAACAATGGAATCGGGCTGTGGGTAGAGGCAATGAATTGTATTTTGGGAAATAGTTTGGTTAGGGTTTGAACGAATTTTTTCTGCCAGTTTGGGTGTAAGTGAATGTCGATTTCGTCTATTAGGACGATGCC
>CACVAQ010000081.1 GCA_902727865.1 uncultured Aureispira sp.
CCAATTAGAGCTCAATTGGGTCTAAAATCTAACAGCATGAGCGGAGAGAACGAGCAGGCTTGGTGCTGTGCACCAAAAGATAAGCTCGATCTAATCCTAGTTTTGGGTAGATTTAAGCTGTAAAATATTAATTAATTATTTTTTGTCCTGTACTCAGGTTAAAATTAATATGTTTAAAAATATAAATAAAGTATAATCTTAGCAAAAAAAAAATGATTCCTGTATTTTTTATTCTAGACGACAGTTTTTTAATTTTGTATTTTAACCCAATGATTTTTCTAAAACCACAAAGTAGCAGCGTATCTAGGATACCTGACGGATTATCAATAAAAAATACATGCAAAATAAAGAACACTACTTAAGTCAACTAAGCTCTAAAATTGGGTCTTATGCACCGATCGAATAGAAATTAGAGCAGAGTATCTTTAAATTAAAATTTGTAACTTTGTCTATTATACTTCTCTGATTTCTAAAAAAGTATTCAACATGAAAAAAATTGTTCTTTTAGTTGCCTTATTATTAACCTTCAATAGCGGTGCTTTTGCCGTAGAAGGTATGTGGATTCCATCCTTAATTGAGATGTTTCATTCAGACATGAAAACCTATGGATTAAAATTGAGTCCAGAAGAAGTTTACTCGACCAATAAATCTAGTCTAAAAGATGCTATTGTTCAATTCAATGGCGGATGTACGGCTGAAATCGTTTCCGAAGAAGGGCTATTATTTACGAATCATCACTGTGGATTTAGTGCGATTCAAAGTCATTCCTCTTTGAAAAATGATTATCTCAAAAATGGTTTTTGGGCAAAGAATAAAGCCGAAGAATTGGCTTGTCCTTGGTTGCGGGTTACCTTCGTGAAAGAAATTCGCGATGTGACCGAAGCTGTTTTTAAAGGACTAACAAAAGATATTGTAGGCGCTGAGCGTGGTAAAATAATCATGCAAAACATCGCAAAACTAGAAGCTGCCGAACAATCAGACGCTTCTATTTCTGCAAAAATCAAAGCATTTAACTTAGGCAATCAATTTTACATGTTGATTACACAAGATTATAACGACATTCGTTTGGTCGGTGCGCCTCCTTCTGCCATTGGTAAATATGGTGGCGATACCGACAACTGGGTTTGGCCACGTCATACAGGTGACTTTGCAATATTTAGAATTTATGCCGACAAAGACAATAAATCGGCTAAACACGACGAAGTAAACATTCCTTTCAAACCTGCGCATTTCTTGCCCATCAGCCTAAAACCTAAACAGGAAGGTGACTTCACGATGGTTTATGGTTTCCCTGGGAGTACAGATCAACATTTTGCTTCTGAGAAATTAGGTTTTTATATGGACGTAGAGCGCCCTGCAAGAATCGCTATGCGCCAAGCAAGTTTGGACTTAATCACTCCTGCCATGAACAACAGCGATGAAATTCGGATTAAATATGCGTCCAAACAAGCTCGTATTGCCAATGCTTGGAAAAAATGGATTGGACAAATTGGTGGTCTCAAAGAATTAAAAGCCTTAGACAAAAAACTAGCTTGGGAAAAAGAATACCGTGCTAAAGCTTCTGAAAAATCAGATTGGACTCGGTATAAAAATGTCTTAACGGAACTCAATCGCATTCAAAAAGAAAACGGCATCTACGAATATGCGCGCTCGCTATTTATCGAGTACTTTTATGTCGGTCCTGAAATGCTACGCTTTGCACACGAATTTAAGACCTTAGCCAATAATTATAAAGAACTAGAAGAAAAAGGCAAACTAAAAGATGAAATCAAACGCTTGCAAGGAAAGGCGAAAGGTTTTTTCAAAAATTATGATAAAAACTTGGATCAACAAATTTTTAATAAGTTGACGCCCATGTATATTGACTTTTTAGATGATAAGGAGCTGCTACCAAAAGGTTTTGCCGACAGTTGGCAAAAGAATGGAGACAAAATTTATTCGAAGTCGATCTTAATGAATTTGAGCCAAATAGAGACGCTCTTATCTAAGTTCACAGAAAAATCTTGTAAGAAACTACAAAAAGATCCTGCCTTGATGATGGCTACTGAATTGTACAATGGCTTTGTAACCCAAACAAATCCTTCTTACTCAGAGTTTGCACAACAAGAACAAGCCTTGATGAAAATTTATGTAGAAGGTATTTTAACCATGTTTCCAGAAAAGAAAACTTGGGCGGATGCCAATTCTACCATGCGTATTGGTTACGGTAAGCTAGAAGGTTCTGCTCCTGTTGATGGGATGAAATATTTGCACTATTCGACGATTAAAGGAATCATGCAAAAATACGATCCAGAAAATCCTGATTTTCAATTGCCTGCCCGTTTCTTGGAATTATACGAAAAAGGAGACTGGGGAGACTACGAACAAGATGGCGAGCTTTGGGTTTGTTTTACGGCCTCGAATCATACCACTGGAGGCAACTCTGGTAGCCCTGTAATTGATGCAGAGGGTAATTTGATGGGGATCAACTTTGATAGAAGTTGGGAAAGTACTATGAGTGACTTCATGTTTGACGAATCTAGATGTCGGAACATTGTCGTAGACGCTCGTTATGTCCTTTGGGTGATCGACAAATACGGAGATGCAGGACATTTAATTAAAGAAATGAAATTGGTAAAATAAGAAACAGCTCTTATTTTGCTCTAAAGGCTTGATTCTCCATCGAGAATCAAGCCTTTTTTTATACTAAAAAAAACTAGTATAGATATATTTATTATCAACAAAAAGATTAAACACCAAATTATATTTCCTTCCAGCAATTAAAAAATTGCTTATCTAGCATTAAAACCGTATTATTGTTGTTACGCAATAACGAATTCATACATTTCTCAAAAAAAAATTCCTCAATTATTTTTCTATGAAACCATTATTTACAATCGTATTTTTAGCTGCTAGTGCCTCTATTTTACTAGCACAAAACATTAACTATGAATCTAGAATCACTCAGTTTTATGGTAGTAATTGTGGCAATGATCCTGGGTTTTCAACCACCGAAGAACATACTTGGCATGGCTACCTTTCTGATAACGTCAATACGGCGGAAACCTATTCTGGCTGTATTCAAAGAAACAACAATGGCGCTGTAACCCAAACGGGAAACTATGCGGTACGCAACCAAAATAACGTCACAGCAACTCAAATTAGAACACGTATTAATGCCTATGAAGATGACATGGGAAGTCGCTGTTCTTACGATACGGGTTTTAATAGCGACGACTGTCGTGCGAATCAAACTTGTACCTACAATTTTACGACGCCCTTAGAATATCAATGGACGAGTGCGAATCAAACTTGTGGTTCAGGAGATTACAACATGAACACCTTTTATCAATACCGTTATACCGCTACGACGCTTTCTGCGGCAGTAGAAAACAGTACTTTTGGATTTGCAACAGGAGGCAATCGTGCCTTTTGGGGCTCTCAAGGTGCTTGGGCGAATGTAGGAAGTGACTGTGCAAGCTCAGGAACCATTACACACAGTCAAACCTCTTCTTTTTCGACCACCGTCAATTGTATCGACCAAGTTTCGTTTCAGTGGAATGTTTCCTCAGAAGCGGGTTGGGATTTTTTGATATTTTATGTTAATGGCGTTGAACAAGCGCGTATATCGGGCACACCAGGTTGGGCCAGCGTAAGCTTCAATATAGATCCTAATGTTAATAATATACTAGAGTGGCGGTATACCAAAGATGGATCGGTGTCTAGTAACCTTGATAGAGGTTTTGTCGATCAAATCACGTATAGAAACTATACCATTCCTGTTGCAGGAACTTCTTTTGGAGCCAATCAGTGGAATGTATCTGCTTATAATGGTAGAAATCTTAATTTAAGTGGCGTTACTTATCGTGGTTATTATGTAGAGAATAACCTTAATATTAATACCCAAAACCATTGGGCAACGGGCGCGTCTCCGTCTAGTGCAGCTAGTTACGATGGTTGTTCTGTAAATGCAGATAACCATACTTTTGTGCACAAAAGACAAGGCTTTCCTTGTGGAATTTACAATCTACAGGTAACCGGGCATGATGATGAAGTTAGACTTTATGTAAATGGGGTTCAAGTCTGGGCTGTTGCGGGTTGTTGTACCAATCACGGAACCGTTTGGACGGGCTATTTAACAGCTAGTTCTACCGTCGAAATTAGAGTCGGCGAAGGCGGTGGCGGTTCCAACTTAAGGGTGAACTTAGTCAACACGACAGCAGCGCTAAATGGTGGTACTCTTGCGGGTACACAAGCTATTTGTGCTGGAGGAAATCCAACCAATCTTACTTCTACGGCTGCCGCAAGTGGAGGAACCCTCGCTTATACAGGAATCAATTATCAATGGCAGTTTAGTAACAACAATACAACTTGGTCTAATATTGGCGGGGCAACGGCCTTGACCTACAACCCTCCTGCTGGGCTGACACAAACACGTTATTATAGAAGATGTATCACAGATGCTTGTGGCACGGTCCGTTACTCGAATACGGCAACGGTCACCGTAAACCCTTTGCCTAATGGGAATTTAGCAGGAGCGACACCAATTTGCCCTGGCAATTCGGGAAACATTCAGTTTAATGCAACTGCGGGTACTGGTCCTTGGGATATTGTTTACAATAGTACAGCGCTTAATAATATTGCAACAGGAACGAATATTTCCGTTGCTCCAGGAAGTACAACAAGCTATACCTTAAGTTCTATTACGGATAATAATGGCTGTGTTCGCACAACAGGTCTAGGAACGAGTACAACGCTTGTTGTTAACACAAACTCTACGGCTCCTACCATTGCTGCTGTAACAGGCAAACAGTGTCCAAATACTACGATTACCTTAATGGCTAGTGGAGGTACAGCAGGTACAGGTGCTTCGATCAATTGGTATACGGGTCCGAATGGTACTGGAACGAATTTGGGCAGTGGTAATTCGATCAATGTTTCGGCAGCTGCTTCTACGACATATTATGCTCGTAGGCAAGGAACTTGTAATACAAGCATTGATGATGCGGAGGTTATAGAAGTTAAAGAGTATGTTTATACGCCTGTCGGAACAACTGTTTCTGTTGGCTATTGCACGGATGATCTAGGTTGGAATCATTTTTACAATTCGAATGATGAAATTATTTTCTCTCTAGAGGGCAACCTAACAGGTGCTTCAGCCACTCCAATTGTTACCATGACGAATAATGTAAATTACTACCAAACGACTGTTGGTGCAGTTGGTTCTTGTGTCAATGGATGGAGTCCAGGAGAGGAATTTTTTGAATTGCCTCGTAGTTGGAATGTCGAGTTTTCAGGAACTTTAAACCCGCCTTACAAGCTTCGTTATTATTTCCCTGCGAGTGAAAAAACAGCGCTGGAAGCGGCAGCCGCAAACCATATCGCAGCAAATGCTGCCTGTAACTACAGCTATAAATATCCAAATCCAAATGGTTTTTATTGGTTCAAAAATACAGGTACTGCTTACGTTGCACCTCTATTTGATCAGCCGACTCAATTATCAGCCACCCCTGGTAATGTTGGAGGAATTAACTATTCAGAAATTACAGGTATTACGAGTTTCTCTGGTGGTGCTGGGGCAATTGCTTTATCTCCAGATACCGATTTACCCGTAGAACTATCTCATTTTAAAGGCTGGAACGACAATGCGATCAATGTCTTGCAATGGGTGACGGAATCGGAATTGAACAACGAACGGTTTGAAATTGAACGTAGTATTGACCCACAAGATGGTTTTACAAGCATTGGCGTGGTGAATGGTGCTGGAAATAGTTCCACAAGATTGACCTATCTATTTGAAGATACGGCTCCAATGTTAGGCGTTAATTACTACCGTTTGCGTCAAGTAGACTTTGATGGGAGCTTTTCTTATTCCAAAATCATTGCGATTGATGTCCAAGGTTTGAAAAATGCACAAGTATTCTTCCCGAATCCAACTTTAGATGTCGTTAACTACCAATTTAATACAACGCAAGAAGAAGCCTTAAAAATTACTATAATTGATGTCTTAGGCAAAACATTAGCAGAAAGGGTTTATCAAACTAATTTGGGTATTAATACCACAAGAATTAACCTAAGACCTTACCCTGCTGGCACCTATTTAATCAAAGTACAAAATAGTACTGGGGTCATCATCGCTACCGAGCATATTGTCAAGAAAAGGCTTTAGTGCTTCTTTCTAAAATATCCTTACGTTAAACGCCTCTATTCTTAATTTAATAGAGGCGTTTTTTTTTAGGTAGCGTCTAGCATCAACTTTCAAAGACTCTGATAGCAGACTAAAAAAAAGCGAATCAAAAGTAATTTCTACTTTCAATTCGCTTGCTATTTATCTTAAACTTAGACTACAAAAAAGCCTAATAACGTTTTTTCTTTGCTTTGAAAGAAGAAGATTTTCCACGGTCACTTCTATCGCTGCGATCACTTCGATCTCTTCGGCTACCTCTATCACGATCTTTACCGCTACCGCCAGATCGTCCATCTCTATTTCTTTTGAACTTTCCACCGCCACCAGAGCGACCTCTACTACCACTATCTCTTCTACCCTCTGTTCGATCAGACGTACGTTCAACAAGTACATCTACTCCCGACACTTTCAATCTGCCAGAATTGGCTAACATTTCAGCTTCGTACGTTTTATCAATTTCAAAGAAAGAAAAGCCTTTCATGATTTCGATTTTTCCAATCTCGACTCCTTTCACTTTCAGGCTGTCATTAATCAGACCAATCATTCTAGGCGCTGTTACTTTATGCTTAGAACCAACGTTGACATAAAAACGAGCGAAGTTAGAGTTTCGACTTCTTTCTCTTCTGCTACCACGATCTTCCCGAACACGTCCACCTTCTCTACCAGTCTTAGCGTTCAAATCTGGTGCATTTTTATAATAACTTGAGAAACGCTCAAACTCTAGGGTAACAAATTTTTGTAGAATTTCTTCTTTCGAGAAAGACTCCAATTGTTCATAAACCGTTGGTAAGAATTTTTCGATACTTGGATCAATCTCCGTTGATGCAATTTTATCAATTGTTGTCAACATACGTTTTTCACAAACCGCCTCTCCTGTTGGAATCAATCGACGCTCAAATTTTTGATTGATTTTTTTCTCCAAAAGACGAATTTTGTGCGTTTCTTTTGACGTTAACAAAGCAATAGAAATTCCTTTCTTGCCCGCACGTCCTGTACGACCACTTCTATGGATATAGTTTTCTAATTGATCTGGAATTTTATAATGTAGCACGTGTGTCAAATCACTAACATCAATACCACGAGCAGCAACATCTGTCGCCACCAATAATTGAATGCTTTTCTTGCGAAAGCGTCCCATTACATAATCTCGTTGTGCTTGTGACAAGTCACCATGTAAGGCATCCGCAGAGTAACCATCTGCCATCAACCAGTCCGCAACCTCTTTGGTCTCTGCACGAGTACGACAGAAGACAATGCCATACATTTTTGGAGAAATATCAGCAATACGCTTCAATGCACGGTAACGATCCGAAGAGCGTGCCACACAGTAAACGTGTTTTACATCTAGATTCGCAGAGTTTCTTGAACTTACTTCGATCTTCTTAGGGCTACGCATGTAGTTCTCTGCAATCGCATCAATTTCTCTTGGCATCGTTGCCGAAAACAACAAACCTTGCTTCTCCGTAGGCGTAGACGCTAAAATAGCATCCAACTCATCCTTAAAGCCCATCGTTAACATTTCATCCGCTTCATCCAACACTAAAAAGTTGATGTTACTGATGTCCAATTTACGACGCTCAATCATATCGCGAACACGACCAGGCGTTCCCACAACAATATGACAACCTTTTCTCAACAAGCGAACTTGCCCATCCATTGGTGCACCACCATAAACCGATACCGTTTTAATATCTCTATCATATTTGGTATACGATTCAATATCTCTTGTGATTTGAATACACAACTCCCGTGTCGGACACAAAACCAACGCTTGAATTGCTCTAGAGTCTAGATCTAATTTATGAATAATTGGCAAACTAAATGCTGCCGTTTTACCCGTACCTGTTTGCGCCAAAGCGACCAAATCTTGGTCAGATTCTATAACGAAGGGAATAGCTTGCTCTTGTACTTTTGTCGGAGTCTCAAATCCTAAATCACCTAGAGCTTTTAATACATTGGGCGATAAGCCCATATCCTCAAATGTTGACATTTTTTCTGTTTCAACGTGTAAAATAAATATAGCCGCTTAATTCCCCCGTACTCAAAAAACCCTAAAGCAAAAGCGCATTAAGAACATGCTTAAATTGACCGCAAAGGTACGTATTATTTATGACTAAAACG
>CACVAQ010000082.1 GCA_902727865.1 uncultured Aureispira sp.
TTTTTTTTTAACAAAAGTGGTCAAACCAATTACGGCTAATAATTCTGTTCAACCACTTGTCAAAACAATATCCAATATGAAAACTTTTTTTAACCAAAAAGCTTGGCTTTATGGCTTAAGTTTAATTACACTTACTTCTAGCGCCACTTCGCCTATCTTTGCGCAAGATAGTAATACTAGGACAGATCACAAAGTAACAAGCATTGAGAAAAATTCTGACAAAGAGGTTCAAATTTTTGTCAACAATCCTCCTGCCCTAAATAACAAAGAGTATTCCTCTTACAATTGGATTGCCAATCAATCCGACAACGACCAGAATGTAGAGAAGCCTCAACTAGGCGTCTTACTCAGAGAAACTGACGACGGGGTAATCCTTGTGAAAATATTCCCCAAGACGACTGCGGCTGAAATGGGTTTGCAAGAAAATGATAAAATTTACTCCATTGATGGTAAGATCATAGAAGACATTGCGAGTTTAACGACTATTATTAAAAATCATGAAGTTGGTGATGTCGTTGTCATTAAATACGAGCGTGCTGGTGTTTCCAAAACAGCCGCTGCTACCTTGCGTCCTATTACGGAAAAATATGCGCTAAATTCTCGTAGAAATTACAAAACAAATTACCACTATAATTATAATTATGCTACAGATAATTCTCCTAGCACAAAACACCAAAAAGAGACGGCTTGTGAGGAATTAGAAAAAATGTATGCAAAACCATTCTTAGGCGTTTACCTTAGTAGTCCTTCTGTAGAATATGGAGATGGTGCTAGATTAACCTCTATTATTGAGGGAACAGGAGCCAAAGCCGCCGTTCTAAAAGCTGCCGACAGAATTACTAAAATAGATAAAACCCCTATTAGCAGCAGTAAAGAGGTCATTAAATTTATTCAAAGCAAACAACCTGGTGATAAAATTACAATTCAAGTTGTTCGAGAACATAAAACGATGTTGATTAAGGCAACCTTGGGCGCATGGGCGGATAGTCCTAATGCCGCTTCTACCACAAGAAGGTTGCAAGCTTATTGTGATGCCAATATATTGGAAGCGCAAGAGATGCAAGAAAATGCCTGTGAAAAATTACAAGAAATCTATGACAAACCATTCTTGGGCGTTTACTTTAACGATCCTTTTGCAGAAAATGGCAATGGGGCTAAATTAAATTCTGTCATCACGGGTACAGCAGCAGAAGCAGCCGCTTTACAAGCAGACGATAAGATTACTAAAATGAACCAAACGCCTATCAGTTGTAGTAAAGAGGCCATGAAATTCATTCAAAACAAACAACCTGGCGATCCAATCAAAATTCAAGTGCTTAGAAATAATCAAAACATCTTGATTGATGCAACCTTGGGTTCTTGGGCAACAAGTCCTAGCTCTATTGCTAAGATAAGCCAATTGGAAGCTTATTGTGCAGCCAATAATTCAGAAGAAGAGGAAGTGGTTGCACCGAAAGAAAATGCAGCCGTTTTGAGGCCTGCTTTTGAAACACAAGCGGTCATGGAAGTATTTCCTAATCCAACAGCTGACTTTGTAAATATTAGATTTGAAGGTAAAAAAGCACCTTTAAGTATTAGCGTTATCGGATTGAATGGACAAACAATGTACACTAAAAACATTCAGAGCTTTGAGGGGAATTACAGCGATCAACTGGATTTATCGCAATACCCTTCTGGTGTTTATTTAATTCATTTGACGCAAGCAGATCAAAAAATGACACAACAAGTAATCGTAGAATAATCCTCTACTTATTCTAGTCTAATTCTAAACAACTTCTAACAAAAAGGTTATCTTCACAAGGATAGTGAGGGTAACCTTTTTTATTTTATTTTTTAATAAATCGTCTCTGTTGCTTTTTTTACAACAAAAAAAACACATCCTATTTGGAGCAATTCTTTTGCTCGTAGCAGCTTATATCAATGGCTTTCCTATTGTTTATTCTGATACCTCAACGTATTTAGCCTCTGGTTTTGAATTAGAAACGCCAATTGATCGCCCCATTGCATATGGTTTGTTCTTACGAGCGAGTAGCCTCAATGGGGTTTCTCTTTGGCTGACGATTGGGGTTCAGGCGCTAATCATTTCGTTCCTTCTTTGGACCAGCATTCAGCTTTTATTAAAAAATAAACCTCGGTCGAGCAAAATCCAATTCTTCTTTTTTAGTCTTCTTGTCTTAATTTCCAGCACAAGCCTTTCCTGGGTTACGAGTGAATTGATTGCCGACATTATGACGCCTATTTTAATTTTATCGGTCTTGTTACTCTTGCTTGGCAAACCTTCTACGCTAGAAAAAATGGCACTTTATAGCTTGTTTTTTTTAGCCACCTCTTGTCATCTTTCACACGTCACCTTTAATCTTATTTTATTGACCTTGATAGGCTTGTTCTACGCCCTTAATATGCTAGGCGCTAAAGCTCATATGACGCTAAAACCCTTCTTTTTACTCCTAGCATTAACCTTTGGAAGTTTTTTAACTATGGGCTCTGCTTTTTCTAAGTCCAAACATGTTTTTTTTATGGGCGCCTTGGTAGAACATGGTATTGCCAAAACGTATTTAGACGAATATTGTCCCGAACACGATTATAAACTTTGTGCCTATAAAGAGCAACTTCCGTCCAAAGGATATGATTTTTTGTGGAATCCCCAAAGCCCTTTTTACAAAATAGGCGGCTGGGAAAACACAAAAGAAGAGTTTGATTCCATTATTTTCACGACCTTAACAACACCTAAATATATTTTCATCCACATTCAAGCGTCCCTTAAAGCAACCCTTGAGCAACTGCTACAATTTGGGATTGGAGACGGGAACGGTGTTTTCTTAAAACAAACCTTGCTTTACCAGCGTGTCGGAACGTACTTTGGACTTTCGCAACAAGCGCAATATGCCAAATCCTTACAAAATAAAAATAAACTTTCGCTCCTAAATTCTTACAACGATTTCCTGCAATGTATCATAGGGCTTTCTTTTTTAGCCGCTCTTTTTATTCTTTTTAATTACAAAAAATACAAGCCAACTATCCTTATCTTCTTTGTATTATTAATGCTTGCGCTAATTCTAAATGCTTGGTCTTGCGGAACCTTTGCCAATGCATTAGATCGACTGGGCGCAAAAGTGATTTGGTTGTTGCCTTTTGGTGTTTTATTGGTTGCCTTTAGTCGTCAAAAAACAACCGCTGATCCCTCCTGTGATACGATTTAAACCACTGCTTTTCTCAGACGATAGGAGTCGTCTATCTAATTGAACATAACACTTATTTCTGTGCAGAATACAACCAAAAACAAGAAACAACATCTTCCATTTTTCATCTTAACGGTTGCCCTATTTGTACTTATTTTTGGTTACCAACTCTTGACTAAAGGACTCTTTGGGGACAGCATTTTTTATAGTGCAATGGCTCAAAACTTATCCAATGGCATAGGAACCCCTTGGCATTTGACCAATTCTGGGCATCCTATTCTAGGTGAATTTTATGGGCATCCTCCCCTAGCGATCTGGCTCTTGTCCTATTTTATCGACTTTGTCCAAGAAGCATTTTGGGCAGAACGGCTTTTTTCGCTCTTAAACTTAAGTTTAATTTTGTGGGGAATTAGCAAAATTTGGAAGCTGACGCATTCTGAAGCACCTCCTTGGTCTACTTGGTGGGTTTGGCTTTGCTGGCTCATTATTCCCTTAAATATTTGGAGTTTTCAACAGTACATGCTAGAAAACACAATGACTATTTTTGTCGTTTGGAGTATCTATTTTGGCTTGTTAGCCAGCCAGCAGCAAAAGTATGGATTGGGAACCGTTCTAATGGGGCTCTTCCTATTTCTAGCCACCTTTTCTAAAGGACCAGTCGGTCTATTTCCCTTGGTCTTTTTTATGCTCTATTGGCTTATTTTTAGACGTATTTCGTTCTCCAAAGGAGTGCTGTTTAGTTCCTTGGTTCTGAGTACGCTTCTTTTGAGCTATGTTTTTTTATTTTTTGGGGCACCAGAATCGCTTAATTATTTTGAACAATACTATCAACGACAATTAATCACTAGCCTTAGTGGAGGTTCAACGGAAAGTACTTTAAACGAACGACTTTCTATTGTAGAATGGCTTTTTTTAGAACCATTAGCCTTGTGGATTATGGCTATTTTTAGTTTAAGTCTTTACGCCTTCAAAAAAGAGTACCTTCCCTACCAGTCCGAACACAAAAAATGGAGCCTTTTATTTTTATTATTAGGCTTAGCAGGAACACTTCCGATTATGATTAGTGCCAAACAAGGGCGTTTCTATATGGTTCCTGCCCTCCCATTTATTGCCCTAGCAATTGCCCATTTAACACAACCCATTCTAAGCCAATTGTTGCAACAGTACGGCACGGCTCAAGGCCTAAAACGGATTTCTTATAGCGGTTATTTCTTATTATTAACAGGGCTAATCCTCCTATGCTTTCGATATGGGAAATATTCTAGAGATCAAGTTATTTTAGAAGATATAGAATTGTTAACCAGTAAAATGGAACGAAGGGAACAAGTACTAGTCCGTACCCGCAACACGGCATATTCAGCAGAATGCTACTTAGTTCGTGTGGGAGGTTTATCAACAAGTAATTCCATGTGGGAGAAAACGGCAAAAGAGGAACGTGCCAATCCGACGACGTATATTCTTCTTGAAAAAGAACTTAGCAATAAGCACTTTTATCAATATCAAAAAGATTCCAGCTTGAATACGCAATTCTTGGATCTCTACACCTTAAAGCCGCATCATCAGCGACTTAAAAGAAAGTATTTAAAAGAAAAATCTAAGCTCGAATAGAGGAGATGTGGACAATTTTTTTGCTCACCCGATTGGTTCCATTGGTAACCGTGGTGTAATAGACGCCAGAAGGTAAGCCTGGCATATTGAAGTAATACTTCTTCGACTGAGTGGCATGCGTTGGGATTTCATAAATAAGCTTGCCCGTGCTGTCGTACAATTGCATTTGCACGTCTTGCTCCTCCGATAAATCGACGCTAATCGTAATTTTTTCTTTCAAAGGATTGGGATAAATTCCAATCGCATCTTCGAAGCTCCGTTTCCGTTCAAAATCACCATCCACTTCTATCACTAGAGACTGGACGCAAACCAGTTGCATATTTGCACGGCTACTGGTGCTGCCTGTAAACCCAAAATAAACACTTTGATTGCCTGCAAAGATATCCCCTACCAAATCTTTTCCGTAGGTAATTCGTAGCTCTCCATCAAAATAAATACTAAGTTTTTGTTTGGAAGGCAGCCATGTAATTTGAAGGTCATGGTATTCACAATCTCGGACATCCTTACCATACTCTTTCGCACGAATGGGCTCCGTCACAGGTTTTCCTAAGTTTCCATCTTGAACCAATGCCAAATGAGGCTGGTATAAATCTTTATGATTTCGATTAAAACGGGTGTCGATTTCTAAGGCAAAAGAAGGGCTAATCCCTTCACAATTGCTCGACCGTCCGAATCCCATGACCGAACCATTACAGCCCAGAGCGTCGTAGCTAGACGAATCGGTGTGCATAACAAAGGCCATTCCTTCACCAGCATACTTAGAACAGCCCAAGTTGATCGCAAAACGCAAATCAATTGCGTTCGTTAAATCAATAGGGAACTCGCACCAAAGGCTGCCTACATCGTTCGAGGATTCATGAGAAGTTAGACGGTAACAATTCTCAGACATGACGATGGTAGAACCGTTTAGTGTAAACGAAGGTTGCGCTATAAGTGTCGTAATCTGACTAGATAGGATAAAACATATTGTTATCAGATACTTGGACTTATTTTTCATTTACAGTAAAGTGTACTAATTGTTTTTGTAAGATGTATTAAATGCACAATTCTTAGAACCATGAAAATACAAGGGTATACTTGGCAAATATAATCTTTTTTCAGTAGTTTCAAGGTCTATTTGCCTTCATACTCTACATAATTTCGTGGAGTTTCGTACAAACGAACCATTAAGTCGTATTTATCGTCTAATTCTTTTCGCAAAATTTGCCAAATCACGTAAGCAATATTTTCTGCGGTAGGATTTAAGTTTTTAAACGCTTCTACTTGCAAGTTCAGGTTTTTATGGTCAAACTTTTTTTCTATTTTTTCTTTAATTAAGTCTGACAATAGCTTTAAATCAATCAAATAGCCTGTTTCTGGGTCAACTTCTCCGCTTACCTTTACTTCCAAATCGTAATTATGACCGTGATAATAACTATTGTTGCACAGTCCAAAAATAGCTTCGTTCTTCTCTTCGGTCCAATTCGGATTGTGCAAACGATGTGCTGCATTAAAATGCGCTTTGCGAAATACTGAAATATACATATCTTTATAAAAAAATTTATAATTCGGTTGTTAATTAATTTGTAAACGCTCTGATTTTTAACAGATTTGACAGAACAATCAAAAATAAAGCATTTCTACTGTTAACCATAATCCTAGAAATATGTTGCTATATTTAGAATATTAACAAAAGAAATCATCATTTTGTAGTACAAAATAAGCACTTACCAATATGAACAGCAAGCAAAGTATCCATAATTTTACGATAAAAGGTTTAAACGGAAAAGAAATTAATTTTTCTGATTATTCAGGCAAAAAAATTCTACTAGTCAATGTTGCTTCGGAATGTGGTTTGACTCCACAATATGCACAATTGGAAGAAATGTACCGAGAATTTTCGGATAAATTTGTCATTATCGCTTGTCCAGCCAACAACTTTGGCGCACAAGAGCCTGGAACCGATGCAGAAATCCAAGCCTTTTGTACCTTGACGTATAAGGTAAGCTTTCCACTCAGCACTAAAATTTCGGTCAAAGGCAGCGACAAACACGATCTATATCGCTTTGTGACAGAAAAAGCGCAAAATGGCGTTCAAGATTCGGACGTGAGCTGGAATTTCCAAAAATATGTCTTCGACGAACAAGGTTTTTTGAGCCATGTTTTTGAGCCACAAACCGAGCCTGCTTCTGACGAAATATTGACTGCTCTAGGGCTTTCGATCTAGAAATTGCCCCTTGCCATAAAAGAGGCTACGTTGTCAACAAGTAGATGGACAAAAATAATGAACACTAAAACAGAGCATCTTTTGTCCGCTAAATTCCTTAAAAAGCCTTGCTTTAGTGTCCAGCTACTTACATTCTAAGAAATTATTGCGTAACTTGTCTCCGTAATTGAAAAAAAAACGAACCAATTTATATGTTATTTAAAGAAGTCTTTGGACACGAAAAAATCAAAACGCATCTGATTGAAAGTTTTCATGCGGATCGGACAGCGCATGCTCAAATTTTCTTGGGCAAGGAAGGCAATGGAGCCTTGGCTTTGGCCTTGGCTTATGCGCAATTTTTGTTGTGTGAACAACCTTCTGAACACGATGCTTGTGGGGCTTGTAGTGCTTGTCGAAAGACGAGTAAATACGTGCATCCCGACTTGCATTTCTCCTATCCTACGGTTGGTTCCAAAGCAATTAGCACCCACTTTATCAAAGAATGGCGAACGGCAATTAGCGAAAATCCTTACCTCAATGCCAATCAATGGCTCGAACAATTGGGCGCAGAAAACAAACAGGGAAACATTACGAAAGATGAATGTGTGTCTATCGTTAAGCGTTTAAGTTACAAAGCCTTAGAAGGGCGATTTAAAATTATGATTTTGTGGCTGCCTGAGTATTTAGGAAAAGAAGGCAATCGCTTGTTGAAGTTGATTGAGGAGCCTCGCCCCAATACCGTGTTTTTATTAATATCAGAAGAAGAAGGAAAGATTTTAAATACAATTTTATCTCGCTGTCAATTGGTCTCTATTCCTCGATTGGAAGATGATTTAATTGCAAGTGCCTTGGAAAAAAACCAAGCCTTAAGCCCCGAAAAAGCACAGACAATTGCCTATTTGGTGGAAGGCAATTACAACAAAGCACAAACGCTGGTAGAGGATATGGATGATAACAACGCCTTGTTGTTTGTCGATTGGTTGCGCGTTTGTTACCAAGGCAAACCCCAAGAAATGGTGCAATGGGTAGAAGGTATTGTGAGTGGCAAACATCCTAAAAAAGATTTTTTTACCAAAATGGGCCGCAAAGATCAAGTGGTCTTTTTGCAATATGCCCTTTATTTTCTGAAAGAATTTTTAAGCTTGCAACTCGGTGGCGGGCAACTAAAAGTTCGCCTTCAAAAGTCGGAATTAAGCACGGCTCAAAATATGCTCAAAGTGATTGGCATTGACCAATTGCAGGAGTTGATTACGCTTTTTGACGAAACTGCTTTTCATGTAGAACG
>CACVAQ010000083.1:0-3119 GCA_902727865.1 uncultured Aureispira sp.
GATTGACGACTGGCTACTTACGACCAAAGCAATTACTTAATGTTAAAATTAAGCGGATTGACATCAATAGGCGTTCGATCTCCTTCACACTGAACCATTACATTAATAAAAATGTATTTATCTCCTTTTTCTGCACGGTGAACGGACTTTTGAACAGGCGGAGAAAACCTAGAATGTGTTCCCTTAAACACTTCCACCTCTTTTGTGAGTGAAATGTGATATAAGGTATACTGAGATACTGTACAAGCATGATTCAAGGAGTCTAAGGCTAAGTTATTATACGTAGAAAATTTAAGAGAACTAATGTCTCCACTTGTTTGGCCGTTGAGCGTAACAACTGGAATAACTCGATAGGCAAAAGAAGAACAAAAGAGGATAAGTAATATCCCAATAATTACTTTACAGGTATACGCTGAGCTGTTCATAGTGTGGTGTTTTTATGAAAAAAAATCGAACAGGACTAAAAAAATACAAAAAAAACAAAGTTTTTTTGTATTTATAGCTTTACTAATGATAATACTTCGTGGGATTAGCTTCGCTGCTTCTCCGAGGTTTTAGTTTTTTTACCAAAAAACATAAAAACCATTTCATATTAGTTTGATTATCAATAATTTAGTTAAACTAATAATTTAAAGCTATCTTATTGATAATCAAACTAATATAATTTCTCCACGAAGTAATGTAATGAGTGAATTAGGGTTTTGTGTTGTTGCTAAAGAAAGGGGGGTATTTTTTTATATTGCCCCTATAACGTTTATTGATGGTAAAATATTGTATTGTTAATTTTTACATGCTAAAAATCCTTTGGGGTTTATTTTTTGGTATAAAAACAGGATCAAACGACTGTTTGAGTTTTGTGTAAAAGGAGTCCAATAAAGGGATCGTATCTCTTTATTTATGAAAAAATAATGCGTCACAAAACAAAAAAAGCGAACTCTTGTTCGTATATTTGGAGAAACAAAACAACTGTCCAGCACTATGTCAAAAACCAAATTACCAACTAAAAAAAGCAAAACAATTTCAAAATCAACGAGTAAGGTAACCAAGAAGACGTTAGAAGCCGCATTTCGCTTAATGGCGACCGCCAAAACAATGGCTGAAACATATGAAGCAAATGTCAAAATAGCTTCTAAGTACGTTCACGCAACCTCTAGAGGGCATGAAGCCATACAGTTAGCCTTAGGCTTGCAATTAAAAGCGCAGGATTTTGTAGCTCCTTATTATCGAGATGATTCTATTTTATTAGGTATTGGAATGACCCCTTATGAGCTAATGCTTCAGGTGTTGGCAAAAAGAGACGACCCTTTTTCGGGAGGACGAACGTACTACGCACATCCAAGCCTAAAAGACGACGATAAGCCTAAAATCCCACATCAATCTTCTGCAACTGGAATGCAAGCGATCCCGACAACAGGTGTGGCGATGGGCGTGCAATACAAAGAGACTCAAAAATTAGTAAATTATACGAAAGATTCGGATAAACCAATTGTTGTTTGTTCGTTGGGAGATGCCTCGATTACAGAAGGAGAGGTTTCCGAAGCCTTTCAGATGGCAGCTCTAAAACAATTGCCAATTTTGTATTTGGTACAAGATAACGATTGGGATATTTCTGCTAGTGCGGACGAAATTCGTGCACAAGATGCCTATGAATTTATACAAGGCTTCAAAGGCATAGAGGCGGTTCGATTACAGGGCAATAACTTCGCAGAATGTTATGCCGAATTAGAAAAAATTATCGCAACAATAAGAAAAGAGCGTCGCCCATTTTTGGTACATGCTAAAGTTCCATTGTTGAACCACCACACTTCTGGGGTAAGAATGGAATGGTATCGAGATGATTTGGAGGAACACAAAACACGTGATCCGTACCCTATTTTGATCCAACAATTGTTGGATGCAGGCTTCACTCAAAAGAAAATAGAAACAATAGAGGCGGAGGTCTTAGAACTCGTTTTAGCCGATTTTCAACGTGCGATCGCAGCAGAAGACCCTCGCCCAGAAGATTTGCTGACCCATGATTTTGCCCCAACACCAGTATTGGAAGAAACAGGAACAAGGCAGCCAGAAGGTGCTGAAGCAACCGTAATGGTTGATAGTGCTTTGACGGCTGTAGAAGAGTTGATGCACAAGCATTCAGAATGTTTGTTGTACGGGCAAGATGTTGGTGGGCGTTTGGGAGGGGTCTTTAGAGAGGCAGCTACTTTGGCTCAAAAATTTGGCGACAATCGGGTTTTTAATACCCCAATACAAGAAGCCTTTATTATTGGTTCAACCGTAGGAATGTCTGCTGTTGGCTTAAAACCAATTGTAGAGGTCCAATTTGCAGATTATATCTGGCCTGGTTTGAATCAATTGTTTACAGAAGTGAGCCGTTCTTGTTATTTGTCGAACGGAAAATGGCCGGTTAGCATGATTTTGCGAGTACCGATTGGTGCTTATGGAAGTGGTGGACCTTATCATTCTTCTAGTGTAGAGTCGGTGGTGGCGAATATCAAAGGGGTGAAAATTGCTTATCCTAGTAATGGAGCTGATTTAAAAGGTTTGATGAAAGCCGCTTATTATGACCCCAATCCTGTGATTATTTTTGAACACAAGGGCTTGTATTGGTCAAAAGTAGAGGGAACGGAAACGGCTCGTACGGTATTGCCAGATGAAGATTATATGCTTCCTTTTGGACAAGCGGCACATACTTTAGAGGCAGATGTTGCTCAAGTAGAAAAGGGCAAATCTATTGCTGTTATTACCTATGGAATGGGGGTGCATTGGGCCTTGAACGCAGCAAAAAAACTAAATGGACGTGTTGAAATTATTGATTTGAGAACCTTATATCCTTTAGATACAGAGACGATTTTTGAGGCAGTTAAAAAACATGGTAGGTGTTTGGTCGTAACAGAGGAAGCCGTTAATTGTACCTTTGCTCAAAGTGTGGCGGCCAGAATTCAAGAAAATTGTTTTGAATACTTGGATGCACCTGTTCGAACCTTAGGTTCGGTTGATGTACCTGCAATTCCTTTAAATCAAGTTTTAGAAAAAACCATGTTGCCTTCTACGGCAAAAGTACAAGCGGCTATTTGTAGTCTATTGGAATATTAGATTTATACCGAAGCGTTTAAAAAAAA
>CACVAQ010000083.1:3219-8255 GCA_902727865.1 uncultured Aureispira sp.
AAAAAAAACAAGGTGTTTTAAACAAATAAATCAAAAAAAATTAGGAAGGAGGCGTTGATAGAGGTTCTTTCTTATTGAAATAAAGAAGAAATATTAGTTTAGTGATAAAGATCATCTTGTTACTTGTTACATATCTCTTTTTATGAATAGCAATTGCGGTAATATTGTACCGTAAGAAATGATTTTATAATACTTAATTATTACAATACTATGGAAAAGATACTAGTACCATTCGATTTTTCTGTTGCTTCAAGTTGGGGGTTTCATTATGCTTATGAATTAGCAGCTTCAATTGATGCAGAAATTATTGTTCTTAATGTATATTCGCCAGCAACAGAAGCAACGTATTCTTTAGAGAAGTTACAGGCACATGCCCCTGCAAGAAAACTAGAAATCTTAGCACATTTGAAAGCGGCAACTCAATATTCTGCTGCCAAAGCTGTAAAGGTTAGTTATGATATTAGTTATGGAGAAAAAGAAGGTATTTCGGTCTATGCTAAGCGTGCAAAAGTCGATTTAATTGTAATGGGAACAGATGGAAACGCTAAAGGAATCAACAAGGTTTGGGGGAGTAATACAAGCATGGTGATTGAAACGGCACATTGTCCTGTCTTAGCCATTCCTAATGGGACAAAGTTTGAGTCTATAAAACATATTGCTTATGCCACCAATTTTGATTCTAAAGATATTGAATCTATTACTCAATTAGGAAAAGTGGCTAAGGTAATGGATTCTACCTTGCATTGTATTCATGTAAATCTGTTCAGCGAAGGAGCCGAAAGCAATAAAAGTGCAGCATTTGAAGCCGAGGTGAAAACTAGTTTAGAAGGTTTGCCAGTTGTTTTTAATACTTGGAGTGCGCATACTGTAGAGGATGGTTTAGAGATTTTTTGCAGAGTAAATAAAATTGATATGTTGGCAATGCTAACACACAACCGAACGACTTGGAATAAAGTGTTTGGAGAGCATAGTGTCACAAAATCAATGGCAATGAGAAATAAATTGCCTTTGTTGGCTTTTCATGAATAGCACAAGCTTTATGAACGTTCTTTTTGTGATAAAAGTTGATTTTTAAAATATATATTTGACGATAGTTCTTGTATAAATTTATCGGATTGATTACTAGTGTTTGAATGCGTTTTTAGTAAAAGGGGATTCGTAATCAATTCGATAAATAGAGTTTTGTTTTTTTAGTTAAAAATAGAAAGTAGTAAGAAAGTTAATTACAAGGATTGCTAATTTAGAATACTATGGATAAGATAATTGTACCAGTCGATTTTTCATCGGCTTCAAGTTGGGGGTTTTATTATGCCTACAATATAGCAAAGGAAATAGGAGCAGAATTGGTTGTTGTTCATTTGTACTGGCCACCTTATGTGGAAACTACTTATCCAGCAAACATGATTCAGTCTATTATTACTAAAAAAGAAGATGAATTACTAAAGCATTTAAAAGCAGCGACACAAGCACCTTTGGGGGAGACTGGTACGGTGAAAATACGTTACGTGATTGAACCTGGTTCAGAACAGTCAATTGTTGACGTGGCAGCTCAGAATAAGGCAGATTTGATCGTCATGGGAACGCATGGTTCTGGAAAAGCATTGGACAAAGTTTGGGGGTCTAATACAGCTAATGTAATTCATAATGCAACTTGTCCTGTTTTAGCAATTCCTGCTGGATCAACGTATGAAGGGATAGAAAGTATTGCTTATGCGACGGATTTTGATCCAGAAGACACGGAGTTGTTGTATCAATTGACCTTGATTGCTGTTGCGATTAAAGGGCAAGTACATTGTGTGCATATCAATTTGGCAGATGGTCCTTTTGAGGATAAAAAGGAGGCAGCATTTCGAGCTTCGTTTGAAAAGAATTTTTCCGACTTGCCTGTAACATACTCTGTTTGGAGTGCCAATGAGGTGGAAGAGGGTTTAGATACTTTTTGTAGAATTAATAAAATAAGCATTTTAGCAATGCTGACACATAAGAAAAATATTTGGGAAAAAGTTTTTGGGGCAAAAAGTATGACTAAAAATATGAGCATGCAAACTAAATTACCTTTGCTGGCATTTCACAAATAAAATGCTTTAGACTATTTTTAGTTCCTTTGGGATGAATCTGAGATAGCTGGACCAATAAAATACATTATTTAGAACAAAAATTCTATTCTACTACAGCTTGTAGTGGAATAGAATTCGTAAGTTTAACTATAAGATAAATGAAACCAACATTTCACAGTTTAAAAATTAAGGAAGTTCGCAGGGAAACACGAGATTGTTGTTCGATTGCGTTTGAAATTCCTGAAGATTTAAAGTCGGCTTATGCGTTTACACAAGGGCAGTATTTGACTTTAAAAACGGATATAAACAAAGAAGATGTTCGTCGCTCGTATTCTATTTGCAGCAGTCCGAATGACAAGGAATTGAGGGTAGCGGTTAAACAAGTTCCTAATGGACTGTTTTCTACCTTTGCCAACCATCAATTGAAAGCAGGAGCGTTTCTGGATGTGATGACTCCGATGGGGAATTTTTATACAGACCTAAAGGAAGAAAACGAGAAACACTATATTGGGTTTGCCGCAGGAAGTGGTATTACACCAATTCTTTCTATTATGAAAACGGCTTTAGAAACAGAGCCTAAAAGCTGTTTTACCTTGTTTTATGGAAATAAAAATACAGGTTCTATCATTTTTAAAGAAGCCATAGAAGCGTTGAAAAATAGTTATATGGATCGTTTGACGGTGCATTATTTTTTAAGCCGTGAAATGTTGGATGCGCCTTTGATGAATGGACGTATTGATAAGGAAAAATGTGATGCTATTTTTGATACCTTGTTGGATGTATCAGAGGTGGATGAGTGCTTTTCTTGTGGCCCAGAATCTATGATTTTTGCCGTAAAGGATGCTTTGATGGAGCGTGATTTTGACGAAGAGAAAATTCATTTTGAATTGTTTACTTCTCCACTAGGGAAATTGGGCGTAGAAAAGAAAATTGAAGTTAAAGAAGAAGATAAAGGAAAGTCGTCTAACATAACGATTAATTTAGACGGAAAGGCATTTCAATTTGATTTGCCGTTTGGAACAGATAACTTGTTGGACGCTGCGCTAAAACAAGGCGCTGATTTGCCTTTTGCTTGTAAAGGTGGGGTTTGTTGTACTTGCAAAGCAAGAATAACAGAAGGAACCGTTGATATGGCTTTAAATTATGCCTTGGAAAAAGAAGAAGTGGAGGCAGGATTTATCTTAACGTGTCAAGCGTATCCTACTACTGATAAAATTGTGGTGGATTTTGATGCCGTTTAAACCTATTCTTTGTTTTTGTGTTATAATTGTTAATACTCCGTTGATTAGCTGCGCTACTACTGCGTGGTTTTTAGTTTTTTTATAAAAAATATAAAAACCATTTCATATTAGTTTGATTGCCAGGGGTTTAATTTTTTTAATATTTTAAAGCTATCTTATTGATAATCAAACTAATATAATTTAGCTACGCTGAGCCTTTGTTACTTACGTGAGGTCGCTACGCTTAGTTCGGGTTCTCCACGAAGTAATGAAAGAGACCAAAGCTTGTTTGAGTAGTAATATTTGAACAAGAATTTGCGCGTTAAAATAGATAATCTATTATGGAAAATACAATTGAAAATTTAGAGGCAAAATTTCAAGCAAAGATAGATGCTGAAATTAAAATAGAACCGAAGGATTGGATGCCAGACAAGTATCGCAAAACTTTGGTACGACAAATCTCGCAACATGCACATTCTGAGATAATAGGAATGTTGCCAGAAGGGAACTGGATTACTAGAGCGCCTTCTTTGCGTCGAAAAATTGGTTTGTTAGCCAAAGTTCAAGACGAAGGGGGACATGGCTTGTACTTGTACAGTGCTGCCGAAACGTTGGGAACGTCTAGAGAACAAATGTTTGAAGATTTGAACGCTGGTAAAGCAAAGTATTCGAGTATCTTTAACTATCCAACCTTGACTTGGGCAGACATTGGAGCCGTAGGTTGGTTGGTCGATGGTGCAGCCATTATGAATCAGGTGATGCTAACACGGGCTTCTTATGGACCCTATGCGCGTGCAATGGTTCGTATTTGTAAGGAAGAGAGTTTTCACCAACGTCAGGGATATGAAATGACGATGGTATTGGCTCAAGGAACGCCCGAACAAAAGGAAATGGCACAAGATGCCTTGAATCGTTGGTGGTGGCCTTCTTTGATGATGTTTGGACCAAGTGATGCGGAATCGACGCATTCTGCGCAATCTATGGCTTGGAAAATTAAGCGTAAGTCAAATGATGAGTTGCGCCAAGCGTTTGTCGATGCAACGGTTCCTCAAGCCGAATTTTTGGGCTTAACCATTCCTGACAAGGATTTGAAATGGAACGAAGAGCGGGGACATTATGATTACGGAGAGATTGACTGGGATGAATTTTGGCAAGTTGTAAAAGGAGGTGGACCTTGTAACAAAGACCGCCTGAAAGTTAGGAATAAAGCATATAATGAAGGCGCTTGGGTGCGTGAAGCCGCAATGGTACATGCTGAAAAACGTGCTGAAAGAAAAAAAAAGAATTAAGTTTTAAGGAAAAAATCACGTAAGGAAATTATTATAACCTTACTTAAAATAACAATAGCCCGTTGATGAAATGTATTGTTTTGACCGTCAATTTTTTGATAATTAAAGTAATATAAATTCTGTTTTTTATTTAAAAAATAACGGATTACCAAAAGAAAATAAAGTATGTCTAAGAAAAACTGGCCTCTATGGGAGGTGTTTATCCGAAGTAAAGCAGGTTTACACCACAAACATGCTGGAAGTTTACACGCTACCGATGAAGAAATGGCCATGGAAAATGCACGAGATGTATACACCCGTAGACAAGAAGGTGTTAGTATTTGGGTGGTAGAATCGAAGAATATCACGGCATCTGTTCCAGACGATGCTGATCTGTTGTTTGATGCTGCAAAAACGAAGCCTTATCGTCATCCTACTTTTTACGAGATTCCTGATGAAATTGGACACATGTAGAGCTAAGGAACAGTGAA
>CACVAQ010000084.1:0-3530 GCA_902727865.1 uncultured Aureispira sp.
CACGAAGTAATGATTTTAAAACTAAGTCCTTAAAGATAAACACAAAAAAGCACCTCTAAAAATAGAAGTGCTTTTTTTTATGAATTGATTGAATTATTAAGTAGCAGTAGAACAAGCCCCTTTCTACTGTTTAATTAGTTTTCGTTGAACACGCTGTCCATTCAAGGTCAAGGCAACAACATAAGCAGCTGTTGGAAAGCCGTCCAAATTCAGCTCTATTTTATTTAAACCTACGTCTGTTTTAAGTATTCCTTCTTTAATTGTTTGTCCAACAATATCTTGAATTTCGTAGGTCAACGCTGCTTCTAAATCAGCATCAAACTCAACATAAAAGGTTCCTTTAGTAGGATTAGGATAGATCGCTATTCCACCAAAATCATCCTCTCCACGAGATAAAGCGACAAGATTTGAATATTCAAAACTTCCATCCATCGCAAGCGATTTTAGGCGATAATACTTCGAACCAAGACCAGGAAGCACGTCCGTATAATTATAACGCATTGTAGGATTTCCATTATTCCGTCCAGTGACTTCTGACAACGTCGTAAAATCTACGCCATTACTAGAACGTTCTAAAATATAACGATCTACTTGTTTTTCGTCTTGTACTTCCCAAGTTAAAAGATTATTTGCTTCTTCTTTAAGGCCATTAAAAGTCACTAATTTAGTGTTTAACAAAATAATAGAAGAACTAATTGTAAACTGATCCGCTCCTTCTGTATCTACAATCACCAAGTAAACTTCCCCAGGATTCCCTCTTGTACTCAAGGTTAAGTTTCCTAGTGGTAATCCTGACACGGCATTGGAACCTACATCATTACAATCCACAAAACTTCCCCCTGTAAATGTTGGACAAGGGGTACTTACAGGACCATACAAAGCAGCTTGTACTCCTGTAATGTCTCCTCCTAGATTAGAAATCAACACATTTAGCGTCGAGGGTCCAGAAGCAGCACACTCCACTGTATAAAAGATAGGTTGTTGTGTCAAATCCATGCCTCCCGAACAAGGAATGCGTCCATAAGCGCTTCTAGCAGCGGCATATTGTTCCAAATCATCGCCTCCAGCTATTGGGCGAGCATTGATTGGACTTGGGTCATAACTTGGAACACAAATATTATTAACCACTTCCAAGAACGCCCCTCCCACATTGACGGGATTCTGAGCACCAATACATCCTGAGGTACTCCACCAATCGACCGTCGTACTGACTCCGTTTCCAGAAGCTTGTGTAATTGGAGTAATATCCAAACTCATTCCTATAAAATCAATACAAGAATTGGCACATTCTGCATCTGTTGTTAACGACCAATTTGCTCCAATGGCAATTGGATTCCCATCATTGGTATTAAAGTTCAAGCCAAACAGTTGGCAATTTGCCCCTGCTGCTGCTTCGGTATAATCCTGAAGAGGGAAAAGGCCTGAAGCGCCCATATCTACCACCAAATCATTACAAACCAAACAATAAACTTGGCTGTGGTCTATTGAATTGAAGTTCAAAGCTAAGGTATTCAACGTATCCACTTCACAAATCGTCATTTCATCGCAAACGACAATTGGGCAACCCGAACCATAAGGCAAGGTATAATCCAAACAATTATTTACATCGTCATTCCCATATAGCTCTAGGTTAAACCAAGACTGTCCAATCACCAATAAAGGGCTTACCGCCAAGGCTTCTGTATTGTCATAATTAACAGCATAAAGGTTGTAAAACCCAGCTGGAACCGCTAAAAAATTAGGGCTTGGGCTCGTGGCAAAAATATTGCCTTGATTATCGACCAAAACATATACCTGCGTATACAATAATGGATCTGCGGCATCTCCTACAGGTAAAGTTCCTTGTACGATGCCTGTTATATTATTAATAAAATCACATTGCGCTGTAGCAGGTTGGCTAAAAAGCCCACACAAAAGGAATAATGTTCCTATGCCAAACAGTTGACAATGCTTTGTTATATAGCTAGTCATATTTGTTGTTTTTTCATTTTGAACATTATTATATTACCAATTTCCTGCATCTGCGGCACAAGGAGTTGGATTCACAATACCACAATCCGTTGTGGCCGTATTCCCTCCTGCTACAGTCAAGCTAATATCTTGTACAATATTAGCATAATTAGTTACGACCAAAACATAAATCTCCCCCACAGCAACACTTGTTAGATTAACTTGCTCCGTAGGAGACGTACTGAAACTACAATCGGCTGGAGCTGGCAAACTGCCACAATCTGCATTCGCAGCGGCAACATTTGCGTAAGGTCCCCAAATGGCAAAGTCAATATCAGAAACTGCTGCCAAATCAAAAATTAAATCTCCTGCTGTAGAGATTTCAAAATAATACCAAGATGGATTGGGTTGAGTTCCTAAACAACCATAATCATTTCCTGCCGATGCCGTAGAACCAATCCCCGCAGTGTAACAATAGGTATTGTCGGTACAAATAGGTTGTACTTGTGGGCAATCGCTTCCACCAGCGCCACCCGCACAAGGGCCAGCACCTGCGCCACCTCCATCATACACACAAATATCAAAGGTTCCGTTATTGTCTCCTCCATATTCCCAAAAGCGAATAAAAATAGTCTCTCCTGGTACTAGAGTACTCTGATCGATCAAAGGCATCGCCCCATTTGGACTATCGTCGTCGTTACAATCCAATTCGGTTAAGGCGCCACAAGTTCCTCTATAAATCGCCATACCTCCATCGGTCACAACTCCTGTATTGGTATCAAAAATCAAATGCCCTGATGCTGGCACCGTTACCGTAAACCAAACATCGGCATCTACAAAATTGGCACAAGTAGGCAATGCCGTCGTTGTTGTCAAGCTTGAATTTCCAGCGCTTGCATTCGTAAATGTTGAAAAACTACAAGTCAATCCTGCTGTTAGAGCAGTTGCCGTACAAGGTTCATCATTGGTAGGAGTCGTTGCTCCTCCCGTTCCATTGTGCACACAAATATCAAAGGTTCCGTTATTATTTCCACCAAACTCCCATACTCGAACCCAGATGGTTGCGCCTGGCGTTAAAGTGGCGTTGTCAATCATTGGCATCAAACCGTTTGCGCTATCGTCATCGTCACATTCGACCAAAGTCAAGCTCCCACAACTTCCTGTATAAATCGCCATACCTCCATCTGTAATCACCCCCGTATTGGTATCAAAAATCAAATGCCCCGATGCTGGCACCGTTGCCGTAAACCAAACATCGGCATCCGAAAAACTAGCACAACCTGGTGCAGGAGGGCCTACTGTTGCGGTTGCCCCTGCTGTTGTGAACGTTGAAAAACTACAAGCGGCTCCTACGGTTAAGGCCGTTGCGCCACAAGGATCATCATTGACCACCGTTCCTAGACCAGGATTACCGTCTACAACACAAATATCAAAGGTTCCGTTGTTGTTTCCGCCAAACTCCCATACTCGAACCCAGATGGTTGCGCCTGGCGTTAAAGTGGCGTTGTCAATCATTGGCATCAAACCGTTTGCGCTATCGTCATCGTCACATTCGACCAAAGTCAAGCTCCCACAACTTC
>CACVAQ010000084.1:3630-6301 GCA_902727865.1 uncultured Aureispira sp.
CGCTGCTACTTATTCCCTTTGGTCATGAGCGTTTCACTTATTGTTCGTGGTCGTGCCCCTTTGTTAATACGAAAAGTCGCTTTGTTAGTCGCTAAGCTCCTGAGCGCTATGCTTTAGTTCGGGTTTTCAACGGAGTAATGTTAATAAACAGTTTGCGATCTTCTGACAAACCATATTCCATAACAAATTCAAAAAAGCGACCTAGTGCTTTTTTTGATCAAAAGCCTTCACGTCTTCCAAGGTCAGAGCCACCCCGTCATAAATAATCTTGTTTTCAAGAGCATCAATATAGGTACGTTCTTCTACCGAACGGCTTTCATAATTTTGTCTAGAAATAATTTTTATATTGCTCTTTTGATGTGCATCTAGCCATTTTGATAGTTTATATTGGTTTTCTTCGACCTGTTCTTTCAATAACTTGGCAGGAGTAGCCTTTTTTGCAGCACTTCTTTCGTAAATAGCCTCAATAGAAGTATAATTTCCTTGATCATTTTTTTGTTCAAATGCTTCTAAATCTTTCTGAGTGACATGTTGATTATAAACCAACGTTTGTTTATCCGCATCTAGAACTGCTTTTACAGCAGGTGACATTTGTTGATACTCCTTTGTAGAGATTAAAGTAACCTTGTTTTCATTGGCAATAAGCCATTCTTTGATGGCTACTTTGTTCTCTTTCGTTTGAGCAGTAGCTGTTAAACCAAACATTGAGAAAAAAAGCATTAAGAAACAACATGTTAGTGGGTTCAATTTTTCCATTTTTATAATTTTTAATTCAATTCAATCAATAAGTACAGAACGGTATTTTTAAAACGAATTTTTGGGAAATAAAAAATTTATACCGCCATATAATATATTGCTTTATCTTTAAATAACCTTTATATTCTAATCAAGCTTCCATACTTTATGAAGCAGAAAAAAGTTTTCTTAGAAACGTACAGATAAGATTTATTCGTCTAATAATATACGCTCAACTTGAAAACAAATTGTGTTCAGAAAGGCAAAATATGTCAATAAAACAAAATATTATACCTAAAAACAGCAAAAAATAAAAATATAGTTACTTTTTAAGCGCAAAAATCATTCTATTATTTTTACTTTTCGTTTTAACTTAAAAAAAGTTTCCTAACCTCCGATTAGTAATTTTATTTTGCACAAAAACTAAATATCGTAATTTTATTTTACAAAAACAACAACTATACAATTATATACTTAATAATCAAGGATTATCACCAATAAAAGCCTTCTTATGTAATAAGAACGTAAAGAACACTTAAATTACACAAAAAAAACTTACTTAAATTTGTTTTATTTTTTGTATCTAAAATAGTAAACAAAAAACAAACACAGATCATAGTAAACTGATTTACAGTTATTTTAAAAAAAATAATTAAAATAAAAAATATACTTAACTTGCCTTTTTAGTCAAAAAACACAAAAAACTAAATGCTTCAATCTCAAGCAATAGGTTATCCAAATAATAATTTAACAAAACTTACTTTTACCAAATATTATTATTTTCATTTATTCACTTGTAAAACACCCAAAATGGCATTTTTTTATTTTTAATAAAAAATCAAAAAAAACATCGAAGGGTCATTAATAGAGCGATAGCTATTTTTTATTTTAAAATAAATACACATTCTATAAAAATACCGTATTTTACGTAGTTCTTACTTACAATATTGCCCTGTAAATCATTGGCAAATCCAAAATGACGAAAAATTATGAAAAAAATTTCAACAGCACTTTTATTAGCATGTTTTGCAACTTGTGGCTATGCCCAAGGGGTCGGTATTGGAACGACTCCAAACCCCTCTGCCATGCTAGATGTTAGCTCTACTTCTAGAGGACTTTTAGCGCCTAGAGTTGCCTTGACAGGTTCTACTGACGCTACGACAATTGCCAATGGAAACGTAACTTCTTTATTGGTTTACAATACCGTTACTACAAGTGATGTAATTCCTGGTTATTATTACTGGAATGGCATGGCATGGATTGGTTTGGAGAATACAGACCAGCAAGATTTGTCTTATAATGCAACGACTAATATTTTGTCTTTGAGCAATGATGCGACGCCTGTTTCATTATCAGGATTGATCGATCACGATTGGTACGAAGTCGGTACGACGGTCGCAGCAGACAATATCGCTGACAATATTTATACCCAAGGAAATGTTGGGATTGCTTCTACGGCTCCTAGTACAAAATTACAAATTGGAAACTCTCCAGCAGGAACCTATAGAACATGGATGGAATATGGCGTCCTTATTGGAGACGATAGTGATGGTATTTTTGTTGGGGTGAAAGACGAGGGGCCCGATCAAGACGATGCCATTATTGCTTGGGGAGATAATCCTGGTGATGATTTACGATTCCTATACAATGCATCTGGTCTAGCAACCAGTGCCGAAATCATGACTTTGCAGCCCGATGGAGATGTTGGTATCGGAGAAATTAACCCTACCAATAAACTTACTATCGGTGCTAATTTAGGCACTGGTTACGGCATTTCTCTAAATCCTGCAACGCCTTATGGGCAATTAATTGAAACGACAGAAGGTACTCCAAGTGCCAATGCAGCGCTTTGGGTCCGTACGAATAATGGAAGTACGGTTAATCCCTTATTTAGAGTTCAAAACAATGGAAATGTTGGTATCGGAACGAATACTCC
>CACVAQ010000084.1:6401-8241 GCA_902727865.1 uncultured Aureispira sp.
CCTGGCTATATTCGCCATAGTGGTAATAGCAATGCTGCTGAAATGCGTTTTGTCGCTTCGGATGATTTTGACGTCGGAAGTGCTGGAGATAAATTTACCTTTGGTGGAGAAACGGGGGGTGTTTTTACAGAAGCAATGCGTATCCAAGGAAATGGAAATGTGGGAATCAAAACAACTGCTCCTGCTCAACGCTTGCATGTGATTGGAAATATCTTGGCTTCTGGAACGATTACGAGTTCAGATGAACGGTACAAAGAAGGGATTCAAGAGTTAAAAAATAGCACAGCTCTATTAAGCTCTATTCGTCCTGTTGCTTATAATTTTAGAACAGCGGAATTTCCAGAAGGTCAATTTGACGATAAATTACACTATGGTATTCTTGCACAAGAGTTGGAAACTGTCTTGCCTAATTTAGTGTATACAGACTTGGAAGGGTACAAAGGAATCAACTACACGGAATTAATTCCTTTATTAATAAAAAGCAACCAAGAGCAACAAACTCTAATTGAAACACAACAAAAGCAAATCAATCAACTTATCAATGCGGTTAATGCATTAAAAAAATAATTTATCAATTGATGGAAGCATATATATATGATAGCCTCAGAACTCCTAGAGGAAGAGGTAATAAAAAAGGCGCTTTGACAGGAACGACCGCCACTCAATTGGTCGTTACGGTGATGGACGAACTACGTCAACGACATGATTTAGAGACTAGTCAAGTGGAGGACATGATTTTAGGTTGTGTCACGCAAATCATGGATCAAGGTGCCAATGTTGCCAAAACCGCTGCACAGCATTCGGGCTATGGAGAACATCTTACCGCAGTGACTTTAAACCGTTTTTGTGGTTCGGGTCTTGAAGCGGTTAACCAAGCCGCAGCTTATGTAAAAGCGGGGTTTAATGATTTAATGTTGGCTGGTGGGGTAGAATCCATGTCTAGAGTCAAAATTGGTTTAGATGGTGGTGCAATCGCCATGGATCCGACGGTTGCGGTTCCTGGGCACTTTGTTCCACAAGGAATTTCAGCTGATTTAATTGCAACTAAGTACGGTTATTCTAGAAACGATGCCGATGCATTTGCCTTGGAATCCCAAAAACGTGCGGCAAAAGCTTGGGCAGATAAGGTCTTTGACCAATCTATTGTTCCTGTAAAAGACATCAATGACTTTTTGGTCTTAGCCCACGACGAAAACGTACGCCCTAGTACGACATTAGAAGGTTTGGGCAAACTAAAACCTGCTTTTGAAATGATGGGACAAATGGGCGGATTTGATGCCGTTGCAATTGATCGTTATCCTGAAATTGAGGCCATCGACCATGTCCATCATGCTGGAAACTCTTCGGCTATTGTCGATGGGGCTGCGCTGGCTTTAATTGGTAGCAAGCTTGCTGGAGAACGGATTGGATTAAAACCAAGGGCTAGAATTAGGTCGGTTGCAACCTATGGCACAGATCCTACGATTATGTTGGTTGGCCCTGCTCCTGCTAGTCGTAGAGCTTTGAAAAAAGCGGGCATGTCTATCAGTGATATTGATTTATTTGAAGTCAATGAAGCCTTTGCTTCTGTTGCGCTTCGTTTTATGGACGACTTAGGCGTCGATCATGCCAAAGTAAATGTAAATGGTGGTGCTATTGCCCTTGGACACCCTCTAGGGGCAACAGGTTGTATGTTGATGGGAACGGCTTTGGACGAACTAGAACGTCGTGGATTAAGTACCGCACTAATTACCTTGTGTATTGGTGGAGGTATGGGAATTGCAACGATTATAGAACGAGTGTAAGTAGTTAATTACATTGACATTGTGCTTAAACTATTACTAATGCGAATCAAGAGCTA
>CACVAQ010000085.1 GCA_902727865.1 uncultured Aureispira sp.
CTTAAACACTTCGTTCTCTTATTTTTACCTACCTTATTTTATAATAAGTTTTCCAGCATCAATTAAGTGACCTTCTGACTCTATTTGATAAAGATACATTCCTTGTAGTAAGTTACCTCGCTTAATTTGAAATTCTCTTTGCCCTTCAATTTCCATCATTTGAACGGTTCTGCCAGTCGCATCGTAAAGTCTAAACATAAACCGATCAGATATCGGCCCTTCAATTCTAACCGTTGCATATTGACTAAACGGATTTGGGAAAACGAGTACTGTAGTCGCTTCTGCTTCTAAAAAGTCTAAACTAAACGAATTGTTGTGACTAACACTAGCGGTTCCATTAGGTTTGAGGGGAGCAGATGGCGCAAAGGTTGAATTTGTTTGAGCGGCTGAATATCCATTGATGGCACATCCTTGACTGATGGAAGGCAATATAGCCGCATTTCCAAATTGATTGACTTGTTGTTGAGCATGGAAATTCTCGATGAATAGATCGGTAGAACCAAGATAACATTCATTCACTCTAGATTGCACCAATACATTGCCCAAGCTATCTTTTAACTGAAGCTTATAACCATTTTGATCTGTAATAAATCCAGGCGTAAATGTTCCACCACGTTCAAGTACTAGCGTATCATTATAATACGTAGGAGGAGTTCCCCCAACTAATAAGTGATCTTCAATAATAATCAATTGCATGTGTAGCGGTGCCGTCACTGCCGTACCATGATTATTAAGCGTAAAGGTCGTTTTTCCGGCAACACAAGCGCCGTCAACGGTAAGTAAGGGCGTATTTTGGACACTATTACAAAGCGTATCGGGATAAATATGTGCGTGAATACAATGTTCCTCTCCAATTATAGTAGAGTCACAATCTGTTGTAAAGTATATTTCAAATTGGTCGCAAAACGATATGGCAACCGTTCCTAATTGAAAACGGTATAGATTCGGTCCTACGACTGTATAAGCTAAGTCAGCACTGTCTAAAAGTAATTCAGCAGGCAATTCGACATCGACAAAAGCTCCGAAAGCACTTGTTGTCCCATTATTACAAAAATTAATTTGAGCAGAAGACTGGATACAACTTTGTAGAAAAGGAAGATTGACCTGAACATACATCATTGGGCAATTTACAATCGTATTTGTCTGACTGTTGTTGCTAGAATGATCGTCACTTGCCGAAGTATGATTATTGTCATTATAAATACTCCCATTGTCAACTTGTAAGCCTCCACGAGGTATTTCCCGTACTTGGTGGATGCCCGTTGTAGAACCTTGCAAGTCTAAACGACCATTAATAAGGAATGTATTGGACTGTAGTTGTGTTGTGTTTGTTTGACCACGGTTCGTATTAAGCGTTGCATTATTTACAGGCACTTTTTCTTGTGCAAGCAATGAAAAACTACTTATTACGACTAAAAGTAATAGTAAACTTAAACGGAGGTTGTCTGTAGATTGATCCATGTGTACTTTTTTTTCTTCTAATCTCTCAGTTGAACTAGGATGGCAGGCAGGTTCAACACCTCAATGGATTTATTCGGTGAATGGTGGTGGTGATTGTAGGAACTATTAGATAAGTTCGTGTAATCGTATAAATCCGTAATAGATTATAATAGGTTCTCTGAATGTATCAAAAATCGTACTATTAAAAGGTACGACATTTTTTTTTATAAAAAGGAGCTAAAGTTTTTTTTTCGTTCCCCAACTTAATAACAACTTTAGCTCCTAAATTTTTACTAGATTTCTCTAATAAAGCTTCCATCTTGTTTGAATAAATTCAAATTCGAAAACCCCTTTTCAAATTTAAGACGGAAGTAACCAACAAATTCTGTATTTAATGAATATGCTTTTACACATATCCTAACCAAAGTAAGACAACTAAACTTTTTCTAGTTGCTGCTACTCTTGCTATTCAATACTTCTTGTTTAGCAGTAGTAGCTTCTTCTCTCTTACAAATATCTACATAGATTATCAGATAAAAAAAGACAAAAAAGTTGAATTCCCTGTTAATTTTAAATTAACTTGCCCTTAATATAAGGTTTACACGTACTATTTCCCAAAAAAAAAAGCTATGTATACCAGTAAATTAGTCGATATTTTCTACAGTTTGTCGAAAAGTCAGCTTCGAGGGCTTCGAAAATTTGTCCAATCGCCTTATCATAACAAACGAAAAGATGTTGTTGCTTTATTTGAATTGTTGTACAAAACACCACTGGAAAATCGAATCGCATTGCGGAAACAGAAAGCGTTTCCGAAGGTGTTTGGTCAAAAAAAATACAGTTCAGACCAGATGGATTATACCATGTCTTTTTTGTTCAAAGTCATTGAGCAATTTCTGGTGTACGAAAACGCAACACAGGATAAAATAAATGTACAAATTGCCCTGATGGAGGAGTACCGAAAATTGGGACTCTCCAAGCATTTTCAACAATCGTTGAAAATAGCAGAGCAATACCAAGAAAAAAGTACCGTCAGAGATATTGATTATCACGAAAAAGCCTTTCAGATAGAGTTGCAACAATATGACTTCTTAGCGCCCAAGCAACGAGATGCGCCTAAAAACTTACAAGAACTAAGTACGAAGCTAGATTTAAGGTTTCTATCCCAAAAATTGATGGACGCTTGCCGATTGTTGGCACATCAAGCGGTTGCCAAACAAAAGTATAATTTTGGATTATTAGATGGATTATTGGCTTATATAGAAAACGAGCCAGCCGTTTTAGCGCATCCTTCTATCGCTATTTATTATTATTATTACCAAGCGACAGTCGAGGAGGATGGCGAAGATTATTTTCAAAAATTTAAAACAGCCTTTTTAGAATCTACGGATGCCTTTGTGGAAAAGGAATTGCAGGACTTGTATATTCTTGCGGTTAATTATTGTATTAAAAACATCAATGTCGGAAAGGATAAATACCAGTTGGAGATGTTTGATTTTTATAAGGCAGGGCTGGAATTGCGCATCTTATTGGATGAAAATAACACGCTTAGTCCGTTTACATTTAATAACATCACCAAGTTAGCCTTGCGTTTGGGGAAAATTGATTGGACGGAAAAATTCATTAAAGCGTACGAAAATTTTGTAGAAGCCCAATACCATGAAACTTACGTACACAATGCTTATTCTATGCTTTATTTTACGCAGGGAAAGTATGAAGAAACGATGATTCGACTGCATCAAGTGGACTATAAGGAGCTTTTTATTACACTAGATGCCAAAGTTTTGTTGATGAAAGTTTATTATCAACTAGACGAGTACGATGCCTTGGAGTCTTTTATCAATAGTTTTAAAGTATTCCTAAGGCGAAAAGACATCTTGGCTTATCATCAAGAAATTTATAAAAATTTCATCCGAATGCTGCAAAAATTGATCAACTTGCCCCCCTTTAATAAAGCCGCCAAAGAGAAATTATATAAAGAAATAGAAGGAACCCAAAAGTTGTTGGAGAAAAAATGGCTTTTGGAACAGTTGAAGGGATAAAAAAATGCGTTCTCAGCCCAAAGGCTAAGAACGCATTGTATTGTATTAATACTCCGTTGATTAGCTGCGCTGCTACTGCGTGGTTTTTAGTTTTTTTATAAAAAACATAAAAAAGCATCTTGCATTAGCTTGATTATCAGCTTTTTAATACTTTGACAACTAAAAACTCATCTTGCTGATAATCAAAGCGAAGCACTCATGCAATAAACTAATACGATTTTCCAACGGAGTAATGTTGTATACGCAGCATGAATTATTTCATCAAGTCCACAGACTTTTTGATGAACGTAGTCAATTCACCACCTTTTAGCATCCCGTTGTGTAAGCGAGCCAAATCGTAAAGATGTTTAGCTTTTGATTCGTCATTTCCTTCTAGGATATTGCCAACAACCTCATGATTGGTATTAACAACCACATTGTACATCTCTCCCATATTCATCGCCATACCTTGCATAGCAGACATTTCCTGCATACGACGCATAAACTCAGGGCGTGTAATAACGATTGGCAAATCAGTAGGAGCCAAGGCTTCTAGTTGAACCGTAGCCCCTTGCTCTGTAACACACTTTTTGAAGAGTTCTTCCAAGTTCTTTTGTGCATCTTCCGACAAAACAGATTCTCTTTTCTCATCTTTAGGAATCACATTTGCAGCCGTATCAGAATCTACCCGAACAAAGTGTACGTTATTCAATTTACGCTCCAGGGCTTGAATGAAATGTACGTCAATCATAGTATCCAAATGCAAGACATCATAACCCATTTCTTTTGCTCCTTGGATATAAGCATCGTGCTCATCTTTGTCGCTAGTATATAGGATAACCGTTCTATCGTCTTTGTCTACTTGATTTACGCCTACTTTTTCTTGATAATCTTCAATTGTAAAGCGCTCTCCATCTACGTTTTCTAGTAAGATGAATTTTTGTGCTTTCTCTGCAAATTTTTCTTCTGTTACATAACCGTATTTTACAAATACGCTCATGTTTTCCCAGTTTTTGTCAAATTCTTCGCGCTCTTTGCGGAACATTTCTTCCAAACGATCAGCTACTTTACGCGTGATGTATTCTGTAATTTTCTTTACATTGCGATCACTTTGCAAGTAAGAACGAGAAACGTTCAAAGGAATATCTGGCGAATCAATAACACCATGCAACAAAGTCAAGAATTCTGGTACGATTTCTTTTACCTCATCTGTTACATAGACTTGGTTACTGTACAAGTGAATTTTGTTGCGTTGTATCTCCAATTGGTTGCCCAATTTAGGGAAATACAAAATACCTGTTAGGTTAAAAGGATAATCAATGTTCAAGTGAACCCAGAACATTGGTGGTTCTCCAGAAGGCAACAACTCGCTATAGAAGTTACGGTATTCATCATCCGTCAGTTCATTCGGCTGTTTTTTCCAAGCTGGATTAGGATTGTTAATTACATTAGGAACTTCAATTGTTTTTTTCTCTTCTGTACCATCTTCTTTCGTAATCGTTTCGTCTAGTTCTTCTGTACGAGTACCAAATTCGATTTCAATCGGCAAGAATTTACAGTGTTTGTTCAACAATTCACTGATTCTGAAATTTTGCAAAAACTCAGTACTGTCTTCGCTAATGTGTAACACGATGTCTGTTCCGTAGTCTGCTTTTTCAACATCCTCTAAAGTATATTCTGGATCTCCCGTACAAGACCACTTTACAGGAGCGCTGTCTTTTTTGTACGATTTTGTGATAACATCTACTTTATCGGCTACCATAAAGGCAGAATAAAAACCAAGACCAAAATGTCCGATAATAGACGCTTCCTCTTTATATTTTTCTACAAATTCTGTTGCAGAAGAAAAGGCAACTTGATTCAAGTATTTTAATACTTCTTCTTCCGTCATACCAATTCCACGATCAGAAATGGTTACAGTCTTAGCCTCAGCATCAATAGACACACGAATTTTAGTATCGGTAACTTCTTGATCTACTTCGCCACGTCTAGCTAAGGTAAGTAGTTTGCTCGTCGCATCTGTTGCATTGGCAATCAGTTCTCGCAAGAAAATTTCTTGGTCAGAATACAGGAATTGCTTAATGATTGGAAAAATATTTTCCGTTTCTACAGAAATACTGCCCTTACGCATGATTTTATATATTTTTGAGTTAGTAATTTACATTTTTGTAATACAATGTTTTGTTGTTAGCAAAATGTATTCCATCCAAAAATAGACTGACAAAATGACTTTTAGGCTGTCATAAAGGTTGATTCTTGTTGTTTTTTTTGCGCTTTTGACATAAAAAGAGCGGCTCAATAACAAGTCGTTTATTGTCCAATAACACCTTGATTTTTACAATTGAGAAGGCCTATTGAGGTAGGATATAAAAAAAGAACGCTTGATTCCAATTGAAATCAAGCGTTCTCATCCTAAGTAAGTAAGTTATTAACAACGATTATAATTTTTTAACCCCATCTTCGTCTTCTTCAATCTCTTGGTCGTCATAAATAGGCTCTTCTTTGTTATTGCCCTTTTTTTGCTCGATGATTTCAACCATAGCATCGACCATAGTTTGTAGTGCGTTAACTTCTTTGTCTTTGAAAAACAAATGCATATCTGTTTTAATTCTATTGCCTTCAGGAGCAAAGGTTTTGACTTCAAACTTGCTTAAGTTTTCTTCTACGATAGCCAATTCTTTAGGGAAGTTTTGCCCCATTTCTTTCATCGTTCTTTTAGCCGTCGTAATCATTTTGTCTGCATCTAAGAAACCATATTGGATGTACGAGCTAATGTCTTTCAAGTCTTTAGCAGGTATCTGTTTGTTTTTAGGCAAACCGCTTAGATTTTTAGTAATCTCCTCGTCATTGGTAAACATCAACACACCATCTTTAACAATAATGAATGCATCCACACCAATTTCCTCTTTGACACCGCCAATCGCCCAAACGCCATCTGCTCTTTTAGAAAGCACACCAGCATTAGCACCCAAATCAATAAATTTCATAATATTTTCCTCACTACCATAAGAGAACATCATGACAGCCATAGGCATTGGTTCCTTCTTCGTAGTAGTAATTTCTTCCCATTGGTCGCTTTCGTCGTTGTATTCAAAATCAGAAGACTTGCGATCCATCATTTTAATATCCGTAAGAGCAAACAACATGTCACCTTTTAACAAGGTATAGATTTCTTCTTCGTCAATGAAGATATCCATGATGTCCAGCATATTTGTAACCAAAGTTCCTTCTTTCGTTTTCTTTAAGGCTTTGTATACTTCAGACCCATAAGAATCAACAAAACCTTTAGGACTCATAGCCATAGAGTACATCCCGATCAAGTTGGTATTATCTACGTATTTGAAGAAGTCTTTGTTCACTCTTAAAGTGTAGGCTTCATTAAAAACACGCGTCATTGGTTCATTTGCATACATACTCATACTGAATAAACCTTCTCCTTTTTTTGCATAACCATGACCACTCAATTGAAGACCACCAACCAATTCGTACAATGAAGCCATCAACTCTCTAGTCTGCATTGGCATTTGTGTTAATGGTGGCATGACATTGCTGTAGTCCATCCAGAAACTAAAATCAGCTTCTTTTTTAATTTGATTTTGATAAGCCACATCTTTTTCGATAGAATTACTTGCGGTTACCGCACCCAAAGCGATTGCGTGTTCTAGGTACATTTCAGATTGGCGCGCTTCATATTCTGCTCTTTCTTCAAAAAAACTTTTTTTGCTAGTAGAAGTGGTAATAATCAATCGTTCTTTGTTCCAGTTAAGAAGCATTCCATTGTGCACCATATTCAAAGCATCTCCCTTAGGAATCATGGATTTGATTTTGTCTGCACCAAATAGCTGGTCCAAAAAACTTCTAAATTTAGTACCATCAGTGACAGGCACTACTAAATTGATAAACAAAGCTTCTGGATCATCTTCGTTCATTTTGTCTGGACGTTGTGCCCAAATATAAATATCTTGCTTGGTATTTAAACCTACTTTTTTGGTGTCCGATAAGTCTTGTTCGACTTTCTTGATGTTTTCTTCTGACTTGTCACCGCCAGCGATTCCAAGTAGCATAGGAGCAAGCATCTCACTAACATTGTACTTATTTGTTGTGGCTTCATCTAACTTGCTGTACGTTTTGTAAGGAGATAAAGTGACAATAAAGGCAGCCTTATCTTTCGCAATAAAGCGTTGTGTTGATTTCTCCTGAGCAACTAATAGTTGTGTGGCCATAAAGAGTACAATTAGGGTGGAAATACTTTTCATAATTGGTTTTAAATTTGTTTGGTTAGTATAAAATTTAGTGTTGATGTTTTTTTGAAGAAGTGTTAGAACGTGTTTGTTGACATCGTGTTGAACACGAATACGATTGAGCTGTGTGCCGTCGCTGCGCTTCGTTCGGGTTTTCAAAGGAGTACTATAAAATACAAAATTAGGCTAATAATAGTTCAATTCAAAATTCTTTCTTTGATAAGTCGAATGTATTTTAAAGAAAAATAAAAAGAATAAAAAAGACACTTTGTCTGCTGGTTTCAAATCTTAAATGCCTTAAAAGAGGTGGTTTAAGTATCTAGAGATTCTATGCTTCTTTTAGGCAATTTGCTACCGATAGGGTAGGTATAAAATAATTTAAAATAAAATAGGAAACTTAAATCTTGCGGTTACCTTTTATGAATTAAATAATTTAAAGGAGCTATTTATCAATAAATACAGAAAAGGTTCTATTTTTACGCTAGTATATTTACGTTTCGCTGAAAATTTAAGAAAATAAAATTGACTCAAAATAAAA
>CACVAQ010000086.1:0-2015 GCA_902727865.1 uncultured Aureispira sp.
TTCAAGCCAACTCAACTTCTCTTGACACAAAAATAACTCAAGCATTGGAACTTATCTATACAAAGAAGAGTTTAAATAGAGAACGTCATCGCTAAAACACATTGATAACCAAGGAATAAGTAAAACACTTTGGACATTAATTGAGAAAGCGCAGAAAACATACATCCAAGTATTTTTTAATTTCAAAACTGAGAAGACATGAGCTGGCGCAGACTAAATGGGAGCAGAATATTGCTACCTATCAAAGAAGCTGTAGAGAAAACAATTCAAAAAGAATTGGAAGCAGGCCATCAACTAAAAATTTGTATCGGAACCGACTCCCAAGTACGTGGTAAAGACATTGGCTTTGCAACAGTTATTGTATTTTTGCGAGAAGGGAAAGGAGGATTTATGTTTATAAATAGTGAAGTCCTTACGCAAAAAATGGCCATCAAAGAACGAATGATTCACGAGGTAGCCAAATCGGTAACCTTAGCTTACGAGCTATCTGAAATTTGGGACACCTACGATATTGCTTTAGAAATTCATGCCGATATCAACACCGATGCAAGCTTTAAGTCTAATGTAGCCCTCAAAGAAGCGATGGGGTATATAAAAGGAATGGGCTATGAGTTCAAAGCAAAACCGAATGCATTTGCTAGTTCTAGCTGTGCCGATAAAGTTTGTTAATAAAACAAAATACAAATAGCGATCTATATAAAAGGCTACTTCCAATAGGGAGTAGCTTTTGTTGTGTTATACACATTTATCAGACGATAGCAGGGGGGCTTTTGCTGAAAATACGATGCTCTATCATTCCTAGAGGGCATTTTTCTTATTAAGTTCTTTCCTTTTTCCCGTTTTGTGTCCTATATAATAACCCAAACTACCTGCTAATGTGCCCGAAATGATACCCGTAATAAAGGCACTGCTCAACTCCGAACCATTAAACCATTCTTCCTCTGTGGAGAAATATAAGACAACAATTGAAATCATATAATAAAGGCAGGTGTGTATCCAAAGCCCGACTACAAGTGTTGAAATCGAGATAGAGGTTGTCCAATTAACAATTAATCCCATTAAAAAGACACCAAGATAAGAAACGACGAATAAACCAACGATTGCTAGCAGTATGTCACCAATTCCCATTTCGCCACCAACGGATATAACTTCAAGTTTTTCTAGCAAAAACGGCTCTAAAACCATTCCTGCACCCCAAGTATAAATAAGTAAGATGATGCTTATAATTAGAGCTTCTTTTAAGACGGGTTTGGTTATTTTCATCGGTAGGGGTTATCTTAATAAGGACAGGTTTTTATTCTCCAGCAATTTGTTCTATGAGTGTTTTACGAGGCGGTTCTTCTACAGGAGCAGAAGGCTTGCTTTCTTTCTTTTTTAGCCACAAATACCGAACAATTTTAACTAAAAACCATGTAAAGGGAGGTACAAAGGCAATTAAATAATAATAAAGAAAGACGAAACTTTTATTATCAATAAGAATATATACCGATAGTACCTTGTACAAAATAAAAGCAAAAACGACGACGAGCCCCAAGCATAGAGTTACGATAAGAATTTGTGCGACACGTTTTCCGATGTTCCAAATTCTTTCTAAGGCTTTTTCCGATTGATAACGTTTAATCGCCCAATTGTCTACCAGGTTTTGTGTTTTGATAAACAAAGGGAGCGGAAAATAGTGTAAGAGCAAGGAAACAAAAAAATAGAAGGCTCCTGCACCCATACAACCAATCATTAATGCTTTTATACTATAAATAATATCCATTGAGTTGTGATCCTAGTTTGTTCTTAACTATACTTCGTGGAGAGCCGAACTAAGTGAAGCGACTTCACGTGTTAACAAAGGCTCCCCGTAGCTAAATGCTATTAGATTGATTATCAGTTAAATGGCACTTAAATTACTAAAGTGTTAATAAGTTGATAGTCAATGTAATATAAGGTGGTTTTTATGTTTTTTTATTAAAAAACTAAAACCTCGGAGAAGCAGCGAAGCTAACATAAGCGTAGCGCTCATGAAC
>CACVAQ010000086.1:2115-8228 GCA_902727865.1 uncultured Aureispira sp.
AAAAAAAAATACCGAACTGATAAGCAAAATAATCAATTAAAAATAGAGGAACAAGCTTCTGCTAAAATTTACGAGCATAAATAAAAAAAAGGACCCGTTCCTTAGCTCGAACGAAAGGAGTTACAGACACAAAAAAGCCTCTCAAAATATATATTTTGAGAGGCTTTTAGCTTAAGTCAAATTTATGAGTTGCTTTTATTTTGTCATAGAATGCAAAAACTCATCATTCGTACTCGTTCCTTTCATGCGACTTAATAAGAAGTCCATCGCTTCTTCGGTTTTCATATCCGCCAAGTAACGACGTAGAATAATCATCTTGTTGATAATATCAGGATGATGCAATAAGTCATCGCGACGCGTACTAGATTTGGTCAAGTCAATGGCAGGGTAAATACGTTTATTGGCTAGTTTTCTATCCAATTGCAACTCTAGGTTACCTGTACCTTTAAACTCTTCAAAAATCACTTCGTCCATCTTCGAACCCGTGTCAATCAAAGCCGTAGCTAAAATAGTTAAAGAACCACCATCTTCGATATTACGAGCAGCACCAAAGAATTTTTTAGGTTTTAGCAAAGCACTCGCTTCCACACCACCAGATAAAACTTTACCACTAGAAGGCGATACAGAGTTGTGCGCTCTTGCCAAACGAGTAATTGAATCCAATAGAATAACAACATCATGCCCACATTCTACCATACGTTTTGCTTTTTCCAAAACGATATTGGCAACACGAACGTGATTTTCAGGATGCGCATCAAACGTAGAACCGATAACTTCTGCACGCACGCTACGTTGCATGTCGGTTACCTCTTCTGGACGTTCATCAATTAAGAGTATAATTAAGTAACATTCAGGATGATTCTCCGCAATAGAATTTGCGACATCTTTTAGTAAGAATGTTTTACCTGTTTTAGGTTGTGCAACAATAAGCCCCCGTTGTCCTTTTCCAATTGGAGTAAACAAATCCATGATTCGAGTAGAATGCAAGTTGGATTTACTTTTTTGGACAATATTAAATTTTTGTTCTGGGAACAAAGGCGTTAAGTGATCAAAATGAACACGGTCACGAATTTCTTCAGGACTCCAACCGTTGATTTTTTCAACCTTTAACAAGGCAAAATACTTTTCGCCTTCTTTGGGAGGACGAATGGCACCTTCGATAGAGTCACCTGTTTTTAAACCAAATAATTTGATTTGAGAAGGAGAAACATAAATATCATCTGGAGAAGTAAGGTAGTTATAATCCGAAGAGCGTAAAAAACCATAGCCTTCAGACATCATTTCTAGCACACCTTCACCAGAAACAACACCATCTAAGTCAATATTAAACTTAGGACTTTTGTTCTGTCTGTCTTTTTGAGTTGTGTTTCTAGGCTTTTTGGGCTCTTTTTTATTGTTGCGAGCAACAGAGCGTTCTTCCTTTTGTTCTAGCGTAACACTTTCTTTTTCTTCCGTCTTGTTCATGACTTCTGGTTCTGGTGCTACTTCTATTTCAACTTCTGGTTGCGTGTTGCTTGTTTCTGAGTCTCTAGTTTCTGTCTTGCGAACTCTTCTACGTTTAGAAACGTCTTCTGTTGTCGTTTTTTTAACTTCTGTTGTTTCTTTTTCACTAACCGCAACTTTTTCAGTTTTAGGTGTTCTAGGCGTTCTAGGTGCTCTAGGGGTTCTAGTTCGGGTTGTTCTAACAGCTTTTTTTTCTTCAGTAGTAGGAGTTGAGATAGAATCTCCTTTAATTGCTTGGAAGTCCAAGATTTTATAAATCAGCTCTTTTTTGGTGAGTCTCTTATATCCTTTCATCTCCAGCTTTTCAGCTATTTCTCTGAGCTCAGGAACGAGCATCTGATTTAATTGAAGTATGTCGTACATACAAAGGTAGGTTAAATAAAATTAAGTGAATAAATCAATGAAAAATGTATAAGGAATGGTCAAGAAATAAGAGGAACAAAATTTGAAACGAGATTTTTGTTTCAAATTTTGGTAAAGATGAAAAGTATGAGTGTAGCGAACGAGCAAGCTTGCGCTAGGCGCAAAGGTTTGGCACGGGCTACAGGCCCGACCACGAAGTAGCAGCGTAGCTATTCTTTAGTAGAATTAGCTTCGCTGCTATTTGGGGTTGAGGCAAAAATAGTATTCAAATGTTCATCTTATTTATTGACTGTTCCTAAGGAATGAAAAATAAAGAAGACAAGAAGGTCCATTTATTGTTCATTCCCAAGTATAATCTAACTGTGCAATCGTATTTGATTTTACAGGAGTAATCTTTTATTTCTACGAACAGTACTTTGTTGGAAAACCAATGAAGTGTCGTTCATATAAATAGAGAATAGTTTGCTTAGCTTTTATTTTTTAACCCCTTTTGAATTATAAATTAAAACGCAAAAGGTTGTTTTAAATTAAGGCATCAAAAAATTAGGTGATGTATTAATTTGGGGACACAAACAGTAGATAATTGTTAATTTCCTTGGTTGACGTTATGGCAAAATAAAATCATTAAAAAGTTCGTTGAATGGAACTAAATAGTGTGGTTCTGAATTTATAAGCTATGTAGAAATGATTTTTTTAAATTGATAACAGTGGAGGTTAACTATTAGTTTGAGGGAAGTCAGTTTTAACTAACTTGATGATGCAAAAGTACGTTTTAATTTTTGAATTCAAATAGTATTTTTACAAAAAAATTAGATTTAGGATCAAATTAACAGCATTTTAAGACAAAATAAACCTATTTTTGTTTTAAACACCGTTTAACTTCGTAATAAGTTATGTTTTGTCCCTAAAAAAATCAAAAAAGAACGCTTTTTACGCCTTTTTTAACAGAATTTGAAGAACAATATTACATAGAGTCATTCGACTCATACTATACTATTATAAATATAAAGAAAAGATGTTATCAGTTAATTTTATTCGAGAAAACAAAGAGAAAGTAATCAGAAGTCTAGAAACACGTAATCATACTGATTTCTCGATTCTAGATCAAATTATACAAGTAGACACGAAACGTAAAACGCTACAGAAAGAATTAGACGAACATTTAGCAGAAGGGAATCGAGTAGCGGCCGAAATTAAAGAGTTGTTTAAAACAGGTCAAGGCAAAAGCGAATTGGTTGCAGAAAAAAAGAAAAGAGGAAGTGAGCTAAAGACGATCAATGCGGCATCGAAGCATGAATTGACAGAAATAAAAATGCAGTTAGAAGAGCTGTTATACCAAGTGCCGAACTGTGCCAACGATATTGTTCCTCCTGGTAAGTCGGATGAAGACAATCAAGTACATCAAACTTTGGTTGGAGAATTGCCAACAATGAGTGGAGCGGCATTGCCACACTGGGAATTAGCAAAAAAATATAATATTATTGATTTTGAGTTAGGCGCTAAAGTAACGGGTGCTGGTTTTCCTGTATACATAGGAAAGGGAGCAAGGTTGCAACGTGCCTTGATTAGCTTTTTCTTGGATGAAGCGCAAGATGCTGGTTATATAGAACATCAAGTGCCACATCTTGTCAATGAGGATAGTGCTCGTGGAACGGGACAGTTGCCAGACAAAGAAGGACAAATGTATTATGCAGAGAAAGATGATCTGTATTTAATTCCGACAGCGGAAGTGCCTTTGACGAATATTTATAGAGATGTAATTGTTAAAGAAGACGATTTTCCTATTAAATTAACGGGGCATACGCTTTGTTTTAGAAGAGAAGCGGGGTCTTATGGGGCGCATGTTCGTGGTTTGAATCGCTTGCATCAGTTTGATAAGGTAGAGTTGGTCCAAATTCAACACCCAGACAAATCATACGATACGTTAACAGAGATGTGTGGTCACGTCGAAAATTTGTTGCAAAAATTAGAATTGCCTTATCAAATCTTGTTGTTGTGTGGCGGTGATCTTGGCTTTACGTCTGCGTTGACTTATGATTTTGAAACGTATTCTGCGGCTCAAAAACAGTGGTTGGAAGTAAGTTCTGTGTCTAACTTTGAAACCTTTCAAGCCAATCGTTTGAAATTGCGTTACAAAGGAGCCGATGGTAAAAACCATTTGGCACATACTCTAAATGGTTCTGCTTTGGCATTGCCTCGTATTTTGGCAACCTTGTTGGAAAACAATCAAACAGAAGAAGGAATTAAAATTCCTAAAGTGCTGCAAAAATATACTGGATTTGATATGATTAAATAAGTAAAAAAAAATTAATCTTATCTGTTGCTAATAAAAAAGAAAAGCCCCTTGATTTTCAAGTGGGCTTTTTCTATTTTTGCAGGATGAAGGAAAAAGACGAAGTATATATGCAACGTGCGATTGACTTAGCGAATCGAGCGGGAGGTTATAATGCTCCAAATCCGAGGGTTGGGGCAGTCGTTGTGCATCAAGATAAAATTATAGGAGAGGGCTATCACGAGCGTTGCGGGGAAGGGCATGCAGAAGTGAATGCGATTGCTTCTGTTCGAGCCGAAAATCGAGGGTTGTTGGCTCAATCTACCATTTATGTTACCTTAGAACCTTGTTTTCATTATGGCAAAACACCGCCTTGTGTGAACCTGATTCTGAAACATAAAATACCTCGTGTGGTAATTGCTTGTAAAGATCCATATGAGGAGGTCGCAGGGCAAAGTATTAAAAAACTCCAATCGGAAGGGATAGAAGTGTTGGTTGGTGTTCTAGAGAAAGAAGCGGCTTGGATGGTTCGACGTTTTTTTACAACCGTAGAAAAAAAGCGACCTTATGTGCTCTTAAAATTTGCACAGTCAAAAGATGGATTTATGGGCGATCCGTTAAAGGAAATTGCCATTTCGAACCCTTTGAGTAAGCGCTTGGTGCATCAATGGAGACGTGAAGAAACGGCAATTATGGTTGGAACCAATACCGCAGCAATTGACAATCCGAAATTAAACAATCGCTTGTGTTTTGGAAGAACTCCCTTAAGATTGGTCTTAGATCGACAACTGCGTTTACCCGATGATTTATATTTATTTGACAACTCTATCGAAACGTGGGTATTTACAGCACAAAAAAAGAAATCTAAAATAAATAAGGTTCGATATGTATCTTTGGACTTTGACGCTAATTTATTGCCTTCCATCTTAGCTTATTTACACGAACAAAAAATACAATCTGTCTTAATCGAAGGGGGCCAACAGTTGTTGCAAGGCTTTTTAGACGCAAATTTGTGGGACGAAGCGAAGGTTTTGTGTAGTAATGCGTATTTAGAACAAGGCATTAGAGCACCAGAAATACCGAATCAATATCTAACGTCAGAAGCACCTTTAATGGATAATTGGGTTAAAACCTATGTGAACGATTTTTAAATCAACCAGTCTAAAACTAAAAAAAAATTGATCTATATACTTTTAGCAGTAAGTTGCTCTATAACGATTGCCGTTATTTTTAAATTATTTAACGATTATTCTATCAATCGCTATCAGGCGATTATTGTTAATTACGCTGTTTGTGTGATAACGGGTTGTGTTAATTTAGGCGAAATTCCCTTTGAGCGAGAGATGCTTTCCGCTCCGTGGTTCCCCCTAATTCTCCTACTAGGCTTTTTGTTTATGGGAGGCTTTAATCTAATGGGGCGAACAATCGCACACTTTGGCGTTGCAGTTACTTCGGTTGCGCAGCGGATGTCTTTGGGACTTTCTGCTACTTTTGCCATTTGTTATTACCATGAGCCGTATGATGTGCTCAAAATAATAGGCATTTTATTAGCCCTTTCGGCCGTCGTTTTTATTAATATTCCTAATAAAAAAGGAACTGAATCCGAAGACAAGCTTACTCCAGAAGGAAAAAAAATGTCGAAGTGGTTGGTCCTTTTTCCAATTTCTATTTTTTTTGTGAGTGCGTCGATCGAAATCTTATTACAATATTTGCATACCGTGCATCAAATGAAGCCAGCGGTTGAGTCCATCGTTTTGTTTGCAAGTGCTGGTTTGATTGGTCTTGCTGGCTTGCCCTTTTTTAGAGAAAAGATAGCGGTCAAGAATATTATTGGAGGGATCGTATTAGGCGTACCTAATTATTTTGCAATTTATTCCTTATTAAATGCTTTAGAGGAAATGGACGGCTCCGTTGTCTATTCGCTATCTAATATTACGATTGTAACAGGAGCCGCATTGGTTGGGTATTTAGTCTT
>CACVAQ010000087.1 GCA_902727865.1 uncultured Aureispira sp.
TGTGGTGAAAGATTGGACTTGTACGTATTCCCATTCGTACAAGTCCTAAATCACCCCAATTAAAACCCAAATTTATCTTTAATAATTTTTTATCACTTTTGATATGCTTAACTATATGCGAAACTAGTGCCAAGAAATATTTTTATATGATTATCAGTAAGTTATATATAGTTATTTTTAATTGAAATTTTCATTTTGGTTCTTGTTTTCTAAATTGAAATTTTCCCCTTTTATAAGTCACCAATTTTTAAGTCTAGTAACCGTCTTTGAACATCAGCTTGGATAGCATCTAAAGCAGTTTTTCTGAAATTCTCTTCTTCCTCTAAGCTTAGTTTTTTGCTTTTACTTTTTTGACTTTGAATAAAGTAATTTTCAGTTAAGCTAACCAAGTTCGGAAAATACTGAGCGGTGTGATTAATTTCAACCGTCGTATAGGTTGTTGTATTAATTAAGGAAATCAAGCCGTTCAAATCTGGAAGGATAAACTTTAAGGTATCTTTAGCCAATACATCAGGGTCTACCTGAAGATCGTTTTTCTCTAAAATATGACTGTGTATGTTTTTTTCAACATACTTTTCATATTTTTCTTCCATAGAATCTATCCGTGCAATGGCATTTAATGCTTTGTTTTTGGAATCTCTAGACGCAGCAATTGCACCAAGTGCTAAAAGTCCAATAAGACCAAGCATAATATATAGTAGCATTGATATTTGTTTTGGTTAATTAATAAGGTTCTTTGACAATTTTTGCATTAATAAGAAAAAGTAAGCTTTGGAATTAAAATTTTTAGACATTAGATCGCTTCGCTCTTAGATTTTAGATATTAGACTAAAGGTTGATTATCAGTAACTTAGTCTAATAGCGCAGCGATCTAAAATCTAGTATCTAAAATCTAAAAATCAGCTAAGAGCTATCTGTTATTTAAATATTTGGCAAAAATTGTCAAAGAACCATTAATAAGAATAAAAATTACTCATCTGACCAACCTTTGGTACGTTCTACGGCTTTTTTCCAATTTGAATATAAGTGTTGGCGCTGCTCCGATTCCATTTCAACTTGAAACGCTTGATTGAGTTGCCATCTATCTTGGATCTCTTCTTTTTTCCAAAAACCAACTGCCAAGCCCGCAAGATAAGCCGCTCCCAAAGCCGTTGTTTCAATGACCTCAGGACGTTCAACAGGCGTATCTAAAATATCTGCTTGAAACTGCATTAAAAAGTTATTGGCACAAGCACCGCCATCGACTCGCAAGGTTTTTAGTTGAATTCCAGAATCCTTTTCCATCGCTTCTAAAACATCTCTAGTTTGATAAGCCAAAGATTCTAAGGTGGCTCGAATGATATGGTATTTATTGGCTCCTCGTGTTAACCCAAAGATAGCGCCTCTTGCATACATATCCCAATAGGGCGCGCCCAAACCCGCAAAAGCAGGAACGACATAAACCCCTCCGTTATCACTAACTTTACTAGTGAAATATTCAGAATCAGGTGCCGAGTCTAAAATTTTCATCTCATCTCGCAGCCATTGAATGGCCGCACCAGCAATAAAGACAGAGCCTTCTAAAGCATACTCTATTTTGCCATCAATTCCCCAAGCAATCGTTGTTAATAAGCCCGCTTTGGAATGGATCATTTTCTCTCCTGTATTCATCAACATAAAACAACCCGTTCCGTACGTATTTTTTGCCATACCAGGTTGGTGACACCCCTGCCCAAATAAAGCAGCTTGTTGATCTCCAGCCATTCCCCCAATTGGGATTTCTGCTCCAAACAACGCTTTAGTCGTATTGCCATAAATCTCGCTAGAGGAGCGAACACTAGGAAGGAGTTGCCGAGGAATATTTAAGGTTTTTAACATGGTTTCATCCCACTCTAAACTGTTGATATTGTAAAGCATCGTTCTAGAAGCATTACTATAATCGGTTGCATGAACAGCGCCATCTGTGAGGTTCCAAAGAATCCAAGTATCCATGGTTCCAAATAGCAAATCACCTTTTTCAGCAGCGGCTCTTGCTCCGTCCACATTTTCTAAAATCCAATTCAACTTCGTTCCAGAAAAGTAGGCATCTAGGACCAAACCCGTATTTTTGTACACATAGTCCGCTAAGTCATCTGCTTTTAATTGATCGCATAAACTTGCCGTACGACGATCTTGCCAAACAATGGCGTTATAAATAGGTTTACCAGTATGTTTATTCCAAACAAGGGTTGTTTCCCGCTGGTTCGTAATGCCAATCCCTTTAATATCTTTGGCGGCTAAATTGTTTTTTTTAAGTACATTTTGAGCGACCTCTAATTGAGTTTGCCAAATCTCATTGGCATTGTGTTCTACCCAACCAGATTTGGGATAGATCTGTTTGAACTCTTGTTGTTCAGTCGCTAAAATATTTCCATGTTGATCAAAAACTATGGCTCTAGAACTTGTGGTACCTTGGTCTAACGCTAGTATCATTTTCTGTCTTTAGAACGCAACTATTTTGTTGTTGCTATTAGGTAGTAGTAATCGGTTTTACCCTCCTTATTAAACGTTGTAGATGGAGGGGAAACAATTTTTTTTGATTAAATTAAGACGAATTCTTATTTTTACAAAAGAACGAATCCTAAATTTTTAGATTAACTCATTCTATTCAATCCTAAATAGGCGTTAAGCAGGCACTTTTTGAAGCGGAATTTCAATCTGTTCTTACCGTTTTAAGCGCTGTTCTAAGCTAAAGGCTTACTGTTTTGATACTTCATTTATTAAATTGGATAATAGCACGATAACCATGCAGCACTACTTCGTATTTCTTGTTTTATTATTATTAACACAACAAAACGTATGGGCACAGCAAGATTGCTTGAACGATCCTTCTTGCCAACATACGAAATCGATGCTCTTAGAGGCTAGTCGCCAATGGGATAACCAATATACGGGAATTAACACCAATAAACGATGTGACAGTTTAGATATACTACATTATACGGTCATTTTAGATATGAGCGATCATGTAGGGCAAGAGGTGATCGGCAGTTGTGCGGTTCGTTTCAAAACGAAGAAAAAAAACGTGCAAGCTTTGCCCTTGGATTTATTGCAATTTCAAGTAGATTCGGTGTTGATGAATGGAGTGAAATTAGTTTTTGATTATAATGATACCTTATTAAACATTCATTTTGCCGCACAAATTTCGCCCGAAAAAGAGCAAACGCTAAGGGTCTATTATCAAGGACATCCTCACAGAGATAAACAATGGGGCGGGTTTTATTATAAAGAAGATTATGCGTATAATTTGGGTGTTGGCTTTGGTGCTGATCCACATAATTATGGTCGGGCTTGGCATCCTTGTTTTGATAATTTTAAAGAACGAGCGACCTATACGTTTCATATTACCACAAAGAACGAACAGCGAGCGCATTGCAATGGCTATTTGCAATCAGAAAATAAATTAGATGGCTTAACGACTAGAGTTTGGCAGCAAAAAGAACCAATTCCTACGTATTTAGCCTGTATTGCTGTTGGGGATTATGTGACGATCAAACAAAACCACGAAGGCGTGGCTGGTGCGGTGCCGATTGAATTGGCAGCGAATGCAGCGGATACCGCTGATTTGAAAAAGTCGTTTGTCAATTTAAAAAAAGCAATTGCAGCCTATGAATATTGGTATGGGCCACACCGTTGGGCAAAGGTCGGTTACTCCTTGGTTCCGTTTCGCTCAGGTGCTATGGAGCATGTTAGTAATATTGCTTATCCGATTAAGTCGGCGAATGGAACGCTCAAGAGAGAGCATTTGATGGTGCATGAATTAGGGCACAGTTGGTGGGGAAATTTGGTCACCTGTGCGACGGCTCAAGATATGTGGATTAATGAAGGAATGGCTTCGTATAGCGAAGATTTGTTTTGGGAATATACCTATGGCTGGAAGCGCTATATTGAGGATGTAAAAAGCAATCATTATAATGTGCTCAAAGTAGCGCATCAACAAGAAAAGGGCTATCGCCCGATCTCTGGGGTGCCGCATGAGTATACTTATGGGATTCATGTGTACGATAAAGGAGCTGCGGTGGCACACAATATGCGTTGGTATATGGGAGATGAGGCGTTTAGAAAAGGCTTGCATTTTATTACGAAAGAGTATGCTTTTCAAAATTTGACGACGGCTGGTTTTCGAGATGCCTTAATCACATCGACTGGCATTGATATGAATCCCTTTTTTGACGATTGGATTTTTAGAGGTGGCTTTCCTCATTTTGAGGTAGAAGGTTTTGTGACAACAGCTAAGAATGAAGCCTATGCGGTACAATTAGAGATTCGCCAAAAACTAGTTGGGCGGACTGTTTATTTCAAAGAAGTACCTTTGCAGGTAACGTTTTTAGATGATAATTGGAATAAATTTCAAGCGGTGGTGCCTGTTTCTGGTGCCTTGGATAGCGTAACTGTTCAGGTGCCTTTTGAGCCTACTTCTATTCTTATCAACGAAGAACACCGCCTAAACCAAGCTCGATACGATGAGGAACTAAGATTTAACAGTACCGATGCCGCTTCTACAACAGCAAGTATCCAACTAAAAGATTTGGACATAGAAGAGCTGGTCGTTCGAAAGCAAAGTGATTCTACTTGGCTACATTTACAACATCATCCTGTTCCGCCTTCTATTCGACAAATTCCAGCAGGATATACGATTTCTAAAAATCATTATTGGACGATTGATGGCGTTTTATCGAAAGATTTTGATGCCGAGGCAATCGTTAAAAATCATGGAAAGTGGGACGCTGATTTAACAGAAAATGGGACCGATAGTCTAGTCCTTTTATATCGCCCTAGTCCAAATGTAGCTTGGCAAATACATCCAAATTTTACCAAAGACAACTATTTTAATAAAACGATTTTTACATTTAGTATTCTGAAAGGAGATTATGCTTTTGCGAATGGCATTGTTCCTGCACAGGTATACAAAGCAGAAAAGGAGCTGCGTTTTGCACGTTTTAAAACGGCTCAAAAAGGAAAGGATTTAAAAGTAGAGTTGGCGACAACGACCAAACAAAAGGCTTGTGTCGAGTTGTACAATCTAGCAGGGGTTGTTGTCTATGAAAAATGTACGTTATTGTCTACCAACATTAAAACCTTGAACGTTAATACGGCTTCGTTTCAAAAAGGGATTTATTTTTTGAAGGTTCGAAATAAGAAAGGGAAGGTCTTCAAGGTTAAGAGGGTGGTTCTGTAAGGATAAATTGACCAACAGGAAGTTTTGTCGATGATCGGAACGTAAATGATGGAAGAAGGTTTATCATTTAATTGCCTTACCTTCACAGAAAAAAGCTCTTGGGCTGATAATTAATTGAATATGATTTAGCTGGCGCTGAGCCTTTGGGTTCTACACGAAGTATTATTTTTTGAATAAAAACTAGAAAGAATAAAACATGAAAGTATCAATTTATAGTATTTTAATCCTAAGCCTCTTTGGTTTATTGACTAGCTGTGGTTCGACACAAAAGCTAAGTAAGGAAAGTATGGACGCTCGAATTGCTGTTTTGGAAGATGAAAATGCGACCTTGAAAAAAGAGATGGAGGCGATGAAAGCACAAGTTCGAGTATTGATGGGGAATTTGCCCAAACCAGGAAGAGATACGCGCGTTGGAGGTGGTGTGCGCCCTGGGGGGCGTAGTGGGAGCAGCAGTCAAGTAGATCCAAATGCAACAAGTATGACATTTGAAAAAACAGTCCATGATTTTGGAGCGCTAAAAGAGGGGGCTTCTGTTTCTTATACCTTTAAACTTAAGAACACAGGAACAAAACCTTTGTTGATTAGCAATGCCAAAGGAAGTTGTGGTTGCACGGTTCCCAAATGGTCTAGAGAACCAATTGCACCAGGAGAAAGTGGCGAAATACAAGTTACCTTTAATTCTAAAGGAAAAAAAGGCAATCAACATAAAACGGTGACACTAACGGCCAATACAGACCCAGCCAATACCCGTTTGTATATCAAGGCTCAAGTAGGAGGATAGGAAGGAATTATGGCAAAACGAAATTATTTTTCAAAACGAGATCGAGGCAATGCAGCGCCCAAAGACGAAAACGACAAATTCCATGACTTAGGATTTAGTAGTTTTGCGGGCAAGAATCGGAAACGATTTGTCAATAAAGATGGCAGTTTTAACGTCATTCGGAATACTTCTTTTTTTAACGATTTTCATATTTATCAATTTTTGGTATCTATGAGCTGGACGAGCTTTGCCTGTACAACACTACTTTTTTACTTTGTGATCAATTGCCTGTTTGCCGTCCTGTATCTGATGGTTGGTGTCGAGTATTTGTCAGGAGCAGAAGGGGATAATTTAACCCCTTTTTGGACGGCTTTTTTTTTTAGTGTACAAACGTTGACTACCGTGGGCTATGGAAGTGTGAGTCCAATTGGATTCGGGGCGAACGTAGTTGCTGCAATAGGGGCTTTGACGGGCTTGATGTCTTTTGCCTTGGGAACGGGGCTTTTGTTTGCTCGTTTTTCAAAACCAACGGCTAGTATTTTGTTTAGTGAGAATGCTATTGTTGCTTCTTTTGGAACAGGAAATGCGCTGATGTTTCGTTTGGTAAATCGACGTAGAAATATGTTGACCAACTTACAAATAGAGGTGACGGCTGCTTGGCTAAGGCAGGATGAAGATGGGCATGTGAAAAGGACGTATAAGTCCTTGACACTAGAACGAGATACGCTAAGTATGTTGCCTTTAACTTGGACGGTTGTGCATCCTATTACAGAAGAAAGTCCAATTAAAGATTGTATTCAGATGGGCTTTGAAAATGTAGATTTAGAAATTATTGTAGTCTTAGAAGGTTATGACGACACGTTTACGAGTACGATCCGTACACATACCTCTTACAAATACAAGGAATTGGTTTGGAACGCTAAATTTGATGCTGCTTTCTATTTTAACGAAGAAGGGAATACTATTTTGGAAGTGGATAAGTTGAATTCGTATACTGTTTTGAAATAAAGAAATGTAAAGTGAAATGACAGATAGATTATTAGATATTGTTATTTTACCATACGACAGAAAGTTCTTGATATTTCTCGAAATTTTCATCAATACTAATTATAGGCATTTTCTCAATGATAGATTGACCAATAAGAAGCCTATCAAAAGGATCCCTATGATGGAAAGGTAAATCAATAATTTTTTCTGTATGTTCCATTTTAATATCTAAAATTTGATAATTATTTAGCTCTATTTGCTCATCAAGAACTTCTTTCAAGGGCTTTTTAAATTCTAACTTACCAATACTCAATTTAATAGATATTTCCCATATTGATACAATACTTAAGAAAATTTGATTTTCATTGTTTAAATTATCAATAAGATTCCTAGCTTTAGTACTCAACTGTTTATCTCCTGCTGCATACCAAATAAAGGCATGAGTATCTAGAATATACTCCATTACATATAATCTTTAAAATCCTCTAAAGGGGCATTGAAATCGGAATACATTTTTATTATTCCTTTTGCACTTCCAAAGTTAGATTTGGGTTTTAATTTGTTTGTATCTTTTGAATAATTCGGGAATTCAATTCTTTTTAAAGTAGATTGAATGGTATCAAGTAGCTGAATTATGTTAATAAAACTGTATTTCTTTTTCTTTGTTTTTTCATGAGAAAACAAGCCATAGTTTATCAGTTTATGAAACTGTTTCTCTATTGAAATTACTTTTTTATTATTTATAGAATGCAAATTCTGAAGATTAAAATAATAGTATAATTCACTCTCTTTAGAAAATAATTCTAGTTGATTATTTTTGCCAATTATACAAGAACTTGCATTTTTCCCAAAATACATTGAAGTTATTTCATTTTGAAATTTAGTAGATAAATAAGCAATAATATCGATATTAGATTTATCAGGATTTTGTTTGAATTCAAAACTACGATACCAAGGACTAAAATTCCATAATAGTCGAAAGTTCCCATATTTTTTTGCTTCTTTCTTTAAAAATAAATCGAATTCAGATTGATTAGTACTAGATGGATAAATAAAAGGATTGTTTTTTTCTTTAAAATATTGATGAACATTTAATTGGCTGTCTTTGGCAAGGATCATGTCTAAGTATGTCAACGCATCATAACATACATCTTGTATTTCAATTTTATCATGGTTTTGTTGCTGCATAAGTTCTTTTTTAATTCTGCTTGTTATAGTGTTTTAATACTTCGTGGGATTAGTTCACTACGTTCATGAGCGCTACGCTTATGTTAGCT
>CACVAQ010000088.1 GCA_902727865.1 uncultured Aureispira sp.
TTAAGTAGATGAGATTTCGTTCAAGATTTGTCCGCACTTTAGGATCATTTAAATGAAAATGCTAAGGCTTATTCTAATCGCCATCATCGACATTATCAATATAAGTAATACTCGTACATAGTGCCGAAGGGAGATCTGTTTTGAGATAAACGACTTGGTTTTGAGCCGCAGCATAGGCCACTTTTACCGCATTCAAATCCGTATGAATAACATCGTACAAGCTACTAGGCTCTAGCGCGACAAGGGCATTAATGGCAGCATCGTATTGATTGATAATAACGTTGTGCAAGGAGTCATTTCCTTTGCTTGCATTGGTCGCCCTTAAATAATCATCCAAACCGACACCATTGATACCATCATGAAGCCCTATAAATACAGCTTTGTTGGCTCGAAGCGAAGCTAAAGCCAAAGGCAAAGATTGGCGGCTATAATAGGCTTCTACATTGGCAGGAAGGATTGGAACATAACCAGTCTTGGCACTAATAGGAGTGCCTAGTTTATTGTTTTTGAACAACTCGTAACCTTGATTGAGTTGGTTGATTAAATTACTAATTGGCTTGCCATTCGCAACGCCTTCTGTTGAGGTAAAGGTGTTTAAGTAATTGGCACCACCTACATTCCAAGCATCATAAACGGTATTGGCTTTCTGTTTGATTAAAGCGGTGACTTCTCTAAGGTATTGCTTTCTATTATTAGCATCAGAAGCGCTGCTGTATAAGTTGACAATCGCATTATCAGAACTCGCCACGCCATACAAAAGGTAATCTAATGCAGGAAAACCTCTGGTGTAAGAATAGGTTTCTGTTTCTAAGTCATAATTTCCAGAACGAATGGCATCGTTCAAGCGGGTGACAAATACGGGAAAATTATTCATGTAAGTCCGTAGTTCTTCTGTCTCAGCAGGACCGAATTCGAAAAGACTTGCGCTTTGCCAAGTGGTCCAAGTGGCTTGAAATGATTGTCTTAAAAGGGTTAGATTTGTTGTACTTGGATTGTTGGTGAAATCTATCGCTGCAATTTCTAAGTCGCTTGTTTCTTGTGCTAGTCTTTGATAAGTCGGAACGATGAGGTTGTTTCCTATGTTGGATAACAAACTTAATTGATCAAAATCGCTTGCACAAGCGTCAGTTGTATCTGTTTTGCAGGCAGATAAAGTACATAGAAAAATAAAAACAGCGATGGTCCAAAGGATCGTCTTTTGCATAATAAGTGGCGTGAGTATCAACGAATATTTGAGGATTGAAGCCGTTGAGCACTTCAATCCTCAATGTAATTTTTAAAGGAATGATTATTCATTACTCTGTTGAAAAATCAACGGAGTATTAATTATTATAAGCTATCTTTTACAGATTCTAAGTCTGTGAAAATAGCCGCTAGAGCTGTTTTAGCAGCTTCAATTTTAACAAGCGTAACAGTGTAATTATTGGCTTGTAAGGCATCCGAATCCCCAAACAAATCGCTTAAAATAGTGTTCACTTGAATCTCCGTAATTCCACTAGCACCTGTGCCAAATTTTAGAGCACTGATGAAGCCAAAGACCTCAGAAAGCCCATGATAAGCGGCAGAAGGATCGGTTGTCAAATCGTCTTTAACGTTGTTTAGGTAATAAATAGAAGTGGCAGCAACGACCAATTCCCAGTTTTTTCGTAAAATTATAATTTGTGCATCACGAGTTTCAATATCTTGCGCTGAAATGGCTGCACGACCTTTAATGAAGGCATCCATCATTTTTTTATTCAAAGGGTAAACCACTTCATGCACATTAGTGTATTTTCCCCAGAAACGAATATCTGTCGTATTGATCGGAAAATCTTTGTTGACACCCCAGTAACCAAAGGCTTCGTCCCAGTGGTGTTCCATTTCTGTTCCTTCTCCATCTGTTACAATGGTATTGTCTACACTGTTTACATCCATTTTTCCAGCACCCATGTAAACCGATGTTCCTTGATAATAAAAACAAGCGCCCATTAGTCCTTTTTCGATGACTTGAGTTAACTCAATTCCATTTTCATTGAATAAATAGGACTTTGTAACACCAGCGTTATCGGTCGAAGTACCAATGCCTGCTTGTCCATTACTAGCGGTCATATTCGTGGATTGACTAGCGAGCGCAACAGCATCCATGTACGCTTCAAAGCTATTTTGCGCTGTTGAAAGTGTTTTACTTTTGAGTTGTTTCGTAGAATTATTTAAGTCGGTTGTAGAGAAATGATTGCCCGTATTATCGCCATACATATCTTTTATTTTTGCGGCATCCAAAGGGCTTGCATTCGAAATATGTGCTGTTTTGATGTAACTCGTAATTTCAGCCATCATGTCCAATCGGGCGCTTTGACCGCTATAGCTTACATTTTCAAAACTATACGTTTCTGGAACCGTATAAGAAAACTCATCATCAGGTTGACAAGATGAAAAGCCTAGAGCTAAGGCAGCTGTAGCTGCTAAAAGAGTATTTGATGAAAATTTCATTGTCTGTTTTTTGATTTTAATAATCTTTTCTTCAATCGTAATCTTGTCTAGAATAGATACTATTAAAGTGAAAGAACTAAGTATTTATGTTGATTTGTGGCACAAAACTAAAGCTTATTTAAACTAAATCCAAATAAAGATAGTAAAAAGTAATTTATTTTATTCTTGAGTTTTTTGGGTGGGAAAAGCACTTTTCGTAAGCGATAACGAAGCGTTTAGGGCATAAAAAAAAGGCTAAAAACAATTTTGTTTTTAGCCTTTTAATTCCCCGAAAGGAAAAATAGAAAAATAATCTACGACCAATTCATACGGAAGCCATCTAAGGACTCGTTCTTGTTAGCAATAGCTTCAAACTTGTCAAAGAAAGCTTGATTTTGTTGTAAAATTTTAGAACTGTTTTTATAATAAGAGGTAAATCCGATAAAGAACAAAACGGCGGCAATTCCCCAAATCATCCATAAAGCAATAAAACTATTCATGTGATCTGCGACCAATGAAAAAACGGAACTAATGACAATAATGAATGTTAAGGCAATAAAGAAAAAGATACTAGATTTTCTATTGCGTTTGTATTGGATTTCGGCATCCTCACCGATTACTTTATTCTTTATCTTACTATAGTTCTTAAAATTGCGTTTATAGGTTAAATACAGACGTTCTAAATCATTTTCTGAAAAAGAGACTAATGTTTGCATAAGTTGTTATATGGTAATTAATTATGTTTATGTTGAAAACCTTGCGATTTATTTTGAATATTCGTTATCCATAAATAATAGCGCAATTTAACTATTTTTGTAAGAATATTTTAATATCTAGGCTGCTTGCTTGTGTTAAAAAAAACAAAACTTAAGCATTTAATCTGAGTACAGGGCAAAAGTTTTGTTTCATAATTTAGAGCAAGGATCTATTTCACAAAACATTCAGAGCGCTTTGCTTTTAGATATTAGCTCGCTTCGCTCATGAGAAGAATTGTCCTGAGCCTAATCATTTAATACCAAAAAACAGTAAGTGTTTATTAAAAAACAGTTTTTAACATAATACTCCGTTGATTAGTTCACTACGTTTGTTAGCTCGCTTTGCTCGTGAGCTCACTCCGTTCGGTTCATGAGCGCTACGCTTATTGTTAGCTGCGCTGCTACTGCGTGGTTTTTAGTTTTTTTATAAAAAACATAAAAAAGCATCTTGCATTAGTTTTGATTATCAGCTTTTTAAGGCTTTGATAAAAAAAACTCATCTTGCTGATAATCAAAGCGAAGCACTCATGCAATAAACTAATACGATTTAGCTACGCTGAGCCTTTGTTAATCCGAGAGGTCGCTACGCTTAGTTCGAGTTTTCAACGGAGTAATGTAACAAAAAAAAACAAAAAAGACTAGCTCAAAAGCGTTCACTTAAAGCCTTTGTTATTAGACTATTTTATAGATTACAATGAAAAAAATACTACTATTATTATCCCTATTATTAGGATTAACTATTCAAAGTTTTGCTCAGAATTTTGAGGTCGAAATTGGACCTATTTACGGACATTACACCGATAGTACGCGTCATTTTTGGATGCTGGTAACACCGCACGCTCAAAATGACCCTTTGGTAGATTGGGTGACACAGTTTAATGTAGATTTATATGCCTACTTTGAACAATTTACAGCGGAACGGGTACAGAAGATTGAACGAAGTTCGGTGCTCAATAAAGGCTATATCATGGTGAGTGGTATTTTGGAAATAAAGGAACCGAAACCAGCTAAAAAAGATATTAGTTTCTTGCTTGGCTCTTGCGCTTTTCCTTATCCATTTGCATTTTGGGGCGGGAAGAACAAGGAGGTTATTTTTGATGCGATGTCTAAACAAGAGAACGATTTTATGTTGTGGATGGGCGACAATGTGTATTATTTGTTTGGAGAGTGGAAGCAAAAGAAAAAAATGCACCAAAAGAATCTCAAAATGCGTTTTAATCCCAAGTTGAGAAATTTTCTAGAGAGCTGCTCTCAATATGCGACTTGGGACGATCATGATTTTGGGGGCAACAACGAGGATGGAAGCTATGGAGGAAAGTATCAGTCGTTAGAAATTTTTAAAGACTATTGGGCAAATCCTTATTATGGAACCGACAGCACCTTAGGCGTTTTTTGTCATTTTAGCCATGCGGATGCTGATTTTTTCATGTTGGATGCTCGGTTTCATGCCAGTGATAGTAGTATGCTGGGGGAAGGGCAGACCAAGTGGCTAAAAGAAAAATTGGAAGCCTCTACGGCTAATTTTAAATTTATCGTTTCTGGGACACAGATTTTGAGTGATAATCCTGGGGGCGAAGATTTAGGCGATTTTGCTACTGCTAAAGCAGATTTGCTGGATTTTTTAAGTAAAAAAAAGATCAAAGGGGTTATTTTTTTGAGTGGCGATCGCCATTATGGAGAATTGTTGAAACTGGAACGAGCGGGCGCTTATCCCTTGTACGAAATGACAAGTTCTCCTTTAACTTCTTTAGTGAATCCAGGCTATACGAAAGACAATCCATTGCGATTGCCCGAAACCTTAGTTTTGGATTTGAATTTTGGAAAAGTACACTTATCTGGTGCAGGAGAGCAGCGTCAATGTCGCTTAGAATTACTAGATAGGACGGGGTCGATTATTTGGCAAAAGAGTATTTTATTATCTGAAATACAGTAAAAAAAAGGGGGGCTTTGACCCTTTTTGCCAGCCCATAAAAAATAGCTTAGGCTTTACTATTTTAGTCGTACGTTGCAAGCGGAAAATAGTAAGTGAGTGTACTGAAAGTCAGTTATTTACGACTTTACGTTTACTGCTTACGACCAAATGCCTACCGTTATGAAAAAGAAAAAGAGTCCGCTGTGGCAAAAATTAGCTGCGGGGAATCTTTGAGTTGTCAAAGACCCAAAAAAGGCTTATAAACAGACAGAAAAAGCCATAAAAATAGGGGAAAGAATTATTTTTTGTTTTAAAAAACACTAAATTACGCTACTTAATCATACAGCTATTTTTTAGCCCAAAGAAACAAAGATTACATCGCTTCAATTACTACCAATACATAAAATATGAAAGATGACCAAAATGCCATCGGAGGCAACTATAAATTTAGCGATTTAAAGATTTTTGGGTCTGTAGAAAATTTTTATAAAAACTTAAAGACGTATCGTCGTGTTTTTGATACCTCGGAGTGTCGTTATATTTATGGGGAGCTTTCTTTTTATAATAAATTATTTGATGAGCGAGATTGGAAATGCCAATCTAGATTGGTCTGCACAGATGTAAGTACAGGAATGCAGATTTGTGATATGAAAAAAGAGCTTGAAGTAAAAAAAGATCAAAATATCGTCAAAGTTCAAGAAGGATGGGGAACGGTCAATACTGGTTGGTGGAAGAAAGGAAAATATAAGTGGGATGCTTATTTGGACAACCAATATTTGGGAACGGCTTATTTCTATATTAATGACGAAGGACCTGTTACCGAAACCTCTAATCCTTATGTTGCCATTAAAGACATCCGATTGTTTGAAAGTGCGCTAGAAGGAACGCCTATAAAGGATAGAAAATACCTACAGGCTTTTAATAAATCAACGACTCGTTATGTCAATGCTCAAATTACGATTGACATTCTTAGCAAAAAGAGACCGCTGCCACTTAATTTTAAATTCAATTTCTACAATGACATCGGGCAACACAAAGCCTACATAGAATATTTTAAAGAAATTAACGATGATAAAACAACGTTTACCTTTGATACGGGCTATGGATCGAACAAAGGAAATTATTGGTTTGAAGACGACTATACCTTAGAGGTGCAGTTTATGAATAAATTAATAGCTGTGGTGCCTTTTGTTGTCGCACAAGAGGAGGAAGTCTTAGAAGGAAAAATGTCTTTTAATGTTGGAAATAAGGTCGAACGTATCGCCGCAGACAATATTGAAGCGGTTGTGAAACCTACTTTTGAAGAAGCGAGTAGAGAGCTAAATGCTTTGATTGGTTTAGAAACCGTAAAAAAGCAGATTGATGAATTTTCGACTTACCTCAAGTTCTTGAAAATAAGAGAAGAAAAAGGGTTTAAAGAAGACAATACGTTTAACTTACACACGGCTTTTTTGGGGAATCCTGGGACAGGGAAAACAACGGTTGCCAAAATGTTGGGTAAAATTTACTACAGCTTAGATTTATTGACCAAAGGGCATGTACACGAAGTTGGACGGGTTGACTTGGTCGGTGAATATATTGGGCAAACGGCTCCGAAAGTTAAAAAAGCAATCGACAAAGCTAGAGGCGGAATTTTATTTATAGATGAAGCTTATGCATTGTCTGACCGAGGAGATGAAGGAAAGGATTTTGGCAAAGAGGTCATTGAAGTTTTGCTCAAAGAAATGTCGGATGGTGTTGGAGATATTGCCATTGTTTTTGCAGGTTATCCAAAAGAAATGCAGGGCTTTATTAGTTCTAATCCTGGAATGAGTTCTCGTATTTCGGGGCATATCCATTTCTCGGATTATGTGCCCAATGAATTAATGGAAATTGCTGCATATGCTGCCAAAAAACGAGATGTTAACATTAATGAAGAAGCAAACGTATTATTACATAAAAAAGTAGTAGAAGCCTATCGTAGCAGAGATCAACATTTTGGTAATGCTCGATTTGTGAATGGAATCATTGAGGAGTGCAAACAAAATATGGCCTTGCGTTTGATGAAAGTAGCAGATTTTGATGCGCTAAAACACGAAGACTTATCGACGATTGTTTTAGCTGATATTGAAAAAGCGTTTGGGATTACCAACAATAAAAAAGTACACATTCCTGTTGATAATGCTGCTCTGGATGAAGCCTTGAAAGAATTACACGAGATGATTGGCTTGGAAGACGTCAAAAGGGACGTGGATGAAATGGCAAAATTGGTTCGGTATTATACTGAAATTGGCCGTGATGTAAAGAAAGCTTTTTCGATGCATACTGTTTTTACTGGAAACCCTGGAACGGGAAAAACAACGGTGGCTCGTATCTTAGTGAAAATTTACAAAGCTTTAGGAATTTTGGAAAGAGGGCATTTGGTTGAGTGTGACCGAAAAGAATTGGTGGCGGGGTATACGGGACAAACGGCCATCAAAACGTCCTTAATGATCGATCAAGCGATTGGTGGCGGACTCTTTATTGATGAGGCCTATTCTTTGACGCAAGGCGGAGAAGGCGATTTTGGAAGGGAAGCCGTAGAAACGTTGCTTAAAAGGATGGAAGACCAACGAGGTGATTTTATTGTCATCGCTGCGGGCTATCCAGATGAAATGCACAAATTCTTGGAAATTAATCCAGGTCTAATGTCTCGTTTTGATCGAACCTTAAACTTTCCTGATTATACGACAACTGATTTGATGGAAATTGCACAGGTGATGTTTGACAAGGAAAGCTTGTATTTGGATGTCGAGTCTAAAGATCATTTGACCAAATATATTGAAGGAATGTTAGAACACAAGCACAAGTATTTTGGAAACGCCCGTTCTATCCGAAAAGTTGTCAAAGAGATTGCTCGTCGTCAAAATTTACGTCTAGCCAGTTTATCTTCTGACGAACGTACGTCAACAATGGTGCGCACGGTAACCCTCGAAGATTTTAAAGACTTTAAGTTGATGGATCAAACAGACAAGAAACCTAAAAAAGGAATTGGCTTTAGATAAGGAACAGAGAAAAGGAAATTAATTCTAATAAATAAAAAGAGGACAATA
>CACVAQ010000089.1 GCA_902727865.1 uncultured Aureispira sp.
GATTCACAGCAACTTACCAAAACACTCCAAACAACTAAATACCTGCCAATCAAATTAATAAGATTTTTTACTCAACATTACTCCGTTGAAAACCCGAAGGCTCAGCGTAGCTAAATCGTATTAGTTTGATTATCAGCAGTATGTACTTTTGCTAACTAAAGCATTAAAAGACTGATAATCAAACTAATGCAAGATACTTTTTTATGTTTTTCATAGAACCCGAACTAAGCGAAGCGACCTCCTCACGTAAGTAACAAAGGCTCACGACCACGACCACGAAGTAGCAGCGTAGCTAAGTAGCAGCGCAGCTAAGTAAAAAACTAAAAACCACGCAGTAGCAGCGCAGCTAATCAACGAAGTATTAACTGAAGGAATGTTTATTTAAAACAAAAAAAGTAGTGTTTGGAGTTCCATTTTGGCAACAAAATCCTTATTGTTTGATAAACTCTTGCCTCAATTGCTCCCCATTATCCAAATGAATAGACAACAAATAAAGTCCTGCGGGGAAATGCTCTACAGAAGATACCGTCAACAACTGATACGGAACAAGCTGGTAGTTTTTGTTATAAACCAATTGCCCACTTGCATCAAAAATAGAGACAACGGCTTTGTTAACAGTTGCTACCTGTGCTCCCAAATCAATAGAAAACGCCTTATCTACGGGATTAGGATACATAGAAAACCCTTGCTCCTCCCCTCCAATTCCAGAGACCGCTCGAACATCAGAATAAACACTTGTTGGTCCAAAATCAACTTGTTTGAGTCGATAATAACTAGTTCCTTTATAGCTGTTTTTGTCTATAAACTTATAGTGCGTTTCATCCGTCGTCGTTCCTTGTCCATCTACCCAGCCTATTTTAGAAAACGTCGTTTCATGCGCCAACATCCGCTCAAGCACAAAGCCTTTATTATTGGTTTCAGTACTAGTCGTCCAATCCAGTTGCACCCTTGCTTTGTCTAGGCGCGTGGCGTCAAACAGCAGCAAACTTATCGGTAAAGCAGCACTATTTAAGGCTAAACTTCTGCCTATAATTTCCACTTCGGCATGCGCTATTTTAGTTGTACCAACCGCTTGAATCCGTACATATCTTCCGAAAGCGTTTAAATTATCTAAAGAAAACTTTCGAGCTGTCCCGCCTCCTTTCAAATATTCATAATCTGCTAATACACGAGCATTAGCGAGTGTCATCGAAGGCGTAAAAGCGGTATCGGATATTAAAACGTAAAAATTTTGAAAATGCGGCGACAATGTTTCAATACTTGCACCGTTCAAGCCTACGGTATTCCAAATATCTATAAACTCAATCACTTTTGTTTCGCCTAGATCTAAATCGTACCAAGGCTCTTGTTCTACATTGGTTTCTGAGAAACTGCCTACGGGCACCAAACCTTGTTGAAAAACTTGGGCATTGATTCGACCATTGTTGTTGCCATCTATCGCCTTCCAAGCCCCTGCATCTATCGCCACCCCACTGTAGGTAATCCCATTATTGGTACTACTCTGCGTCACACTTGCAAATCGACTGATGATATGATTCTGAGGTAAAAGATTAACAGGAGGCTCTATTTGAGCGCTTGTAAAAATGCCTGAAAGAGGCGCATTCATAATTTTAATGCGTACTGGAAAAGTGGTATATTGATAAGTCCTACGATTGGGCAAAATTTCATGGATCATAAAATACAATTGGTCGTTATTCGCTGTATCTTTATAAACGCCATGTACGCCCAGATAATCTTCAAACTTTTGTTGTGAGGCAAATTCATAAATTCGAGTAGGATAATCTAAACGCAAATTCCCTTGTGCCCAAGCTTGCTTAATCCCCATATCATAACTCCCTAGGTCATCTGTGATAATGCCATCAATCTCAAACCTAAAATCTCCTGTAGCATAATCGACAATCAAACCCGAACTATCCAAGGTAGTAAAGGTAGTTGGGCGGCTCGTTATTTCTGTCGAACTCAAATGAATCGGGTTATCACTGTGCTCGTCATAGACCGTCGCTGTATTAGGGTCTTCTTTTTCAATTTGATAAAACACGCCTACGTTTTCCAAGACTAAATCGACAAAATACCAAGGTGTAAATCCATTGTTCCGTGTCTTTAGTGTTCCATTGCCACTTTCAACCAATTTAGAAACCGTCACCGCATAACCAAGATCTACTAATTTTATATTTTCAAAAACATGGTTGTGAGAATGTTTCCACAAATACATTCCTATTGAACTAGCGTTTTTTCCCGATATAAAAACATCTTTAAACGAATAATCGGCTTGGTAAGTAATAGATAAACCTTGATTAACGCCCCAAGCGATAAAGCCGTCAAAGACAGAACGAGACTCGTGGTTGACGCCCATATCTCGTTCAATGGATCGCAAACCTTGCTGGGAACTAATAACGGTGGTATTTGTAAAAATCAACGCAACTTCGACAGGCATGATACCATCGCCTTCCTTACTGTATCCGTTACTACATAAAGGAAACTGATCAAATAGATAATTGGGTCGAAGGCTTGCTAAAGCTGCTGGATCGACTCGGTCCAAATGATTAACCGTAGGATTCATGTTCATAATTCCCACGCCTTGTTTTGTATTGGCAATCACATTCCCCCGACAAACCACGGCACGTCCTTTCATACCAAGTCCTTGTCCAGAGTACAAATAATCGTCGTAAAACAATACGGCAGGATAAGGACTTGTTGCATGTCCGTCTTTAACGTCAACGACTAAGTTATTGTCCCAAAATCCCGTTTCACTCCCCGACTCACTGACAATCCCAGCGCCTGTCACATCGTACACCACGTTCTCCGAAACATCTGCATGAGAATCATGTTGTGTAATTCCCCAGCCAGGATTTCCCCAAACGACATTTCCTGTTACATGCACGATATTCGTCCCTTGACTAGCCCCTGTTTGATGCAAATGAATAGAATAACGCCCTCTTGGATTGGTCACATCAGCGATTGGTGCTGGACTCAATTCGGAGCACTCTTGTCCTAAAGCAGATATTTTGGACGTAAAAACTTTGGGCTGCAACCAATTTGACCATAAAAAATCATCTAATAATTTAGATTTATTGGTTCGTCCCATGTCGATAAAAGCAGCGTTTCTAATTTGAATGTTCGTCGGATTATGCATCGCCATTAGATGCCCTCTTTGGTGAATGACGGTCGAAAAAGCAGACCGAAATCGAATATTTCTACTTAGATTCCCAACATAACAATGCAAATTATCTTGTATTCTCCCTTCGTGATTTTTATCCAAATTACCCGTACAGGTAATTGTCGTTCCTGTTATATTTTGAATCGCAACCAAATCTTCTCCATTGGCTAGTGCCCCACTATTCCCGCCTCTTGTCACAATCAAACTGTCTCCAACCGCCCAACCTGTTGGCAGACTACTTAACTCCAACAGCGATTGATTCCTTAGAGCATCCGCCCCTAGTTTTACCATATTGGTTTTCTCTTGCCCAAGAATTTCTAGTTCTCCCATAACAACCAGTCCTAGAGACAATTGCGATGGGTCCCAAAGGTAACGCCCCAAGACTCCTGCCCCATCATCAATTAACGTTCTGGAAAGCTCTGTAACCGATGTATTTCCTAATAAGGCATCTGCATACGAATTAAATCGACTGTCTGGTCCTGTATTATAACTAACCTCAAAGGTTGGTTCTCCATCACTAAAATGGCTGAGCGCATTGGTGTTCCAGACTTGCGAGAAACCACTCGTTCCCAATTTGTGCGCTTCAATATCAAAAGGCTTGATTTCGACTTCTATATTTCCATCCGTCAAGGCATCTGCTTTAAATCGTACGGTAGACGTGTTCGTTCCAATAAAAGTATCAAAAATTAATAGAGAAGTCTGGCTACTATTGGATTGAATCCCATTAAAGGTGCCTTCTACTCGTATCGCAAAAATATGTGCGGTCGATTGCCCTTCATAATTGACCGTAATGTTCCCTGGAACAACAACGATAGCAGCATCACTAGGTACCGTTCCAACATCCCAAGTCATCGGATCAAACCAAGAGCCATTTTGTACAGCGGTGTGCGTGGCAGTATTACTTGGTATCAATGCCGTTAGATGTTGCGCGTGAAGCGTCGTTTGACTCAATAGGCATATGAAATAAATGATATACTTGATTTTACAAAAATTTTGCATCCTATCTTTTTTATCTATATCGTTTGTTAATCTTTTTCGTTCTTTGGCAACTTAATACATTGTATTTTCTACTTACTCGAAAGTTATCTATTGGCTTACAATACATCTCGAAGCACCTTCAACTCAACTTGATTATCAATTAAATATAAGTCATATTATGATTTCATGGTACATTTTGTATTAAAACATGCTTACTAGTAAAGATAAGAAGATTAAAACGAATATTGAAGTTCTTTATCCAGCAAAAAATCATCTTTAGGCTAGAATTATTCCCCAAATAATGCCAACAAAGTTTTATAAGTCTGATATGCAAAAAAAAAGGCTAAAAAACGTATCTTCGCAGACGATTTACAAGACAAACATAAAAAAAACTACAGTATATTATGGAACAAGTCGCACCTTATCAAGCCAAACATAAAATCCGTATGGTGACTGCTGCTGCATTGTTTGATGGACACGATGCTGCCATCAATATCATGCGTAGAATCATGCAACGCTCTGGCGCAGAGATCATTCACTTGGGACACAATCGTTCGGTTCAAGAAATTGTAGATACTGCAATTCAAGAAGATGTTCAAGGAATTGCTATCACCTCCTACCAAGGCGGTCATAACGAATACTTCAAGTATATGTATGACCTTCTAAAAGAGCAAGGTGCTGGACACATCAAAATTTTTGGAGGCGGTGGCGGAACCATTCTCCCGACAGAAATCGCAGATTTACACGCTTATGGCATTGCTCGTATTTATTCTCCTGACGACGGACGTTCGATGGGTTTGCAAGGTATGATCAACAACTTGTTGGAACAATGCGACTTCCCTACTGGGCAAAATATTGATGGAGAACTGAAAGATTTTAAACAAAAAAATAAATACTCTATCGCTCGATTGATTTCTGCGGCAGAGAATACAGGCGAAAAAGCAGATGCTTGGTTGGAAGACATTCGCCAACAGGCGCCCAATAAAAATGTTCCTGTATTGGGCATTACAGGAACTGGTGGTTCGGGAAAATCAAGTTTGGTGGATGAACTAGTTCGTCGCTTTTTAACCGACTTTGAAGACAAAACAATTGCGGTTGTTTCTGTTGATCCATCCAAACGTAAGACGGGTGGCGCACTTTTAGGCGATCGTATTCGAATGAATGCCATCAAAAATGACCGTGTTTATATGCGTTCCTTGGCAACTCGTCAAGCCAATCTTTCTATCTCTAAGTACATTGCCGATGCGGTTGACATTCTAAAAGCAGCCGAATACGACTTAATCATCTTAGAAACCTCTGGTATTGGACAATCGGATACGGCCATTACCGATTTTTCAGATATGTCTTTGTATGTGATGACACCAGAATATGGTGCGGCGTCTCAATTAGAAAAAATTGACATGCTGGATTTTGCGGATGTCATTGCCTTGAATAAATTTGACAAACGAGGCGCTTTAGATGCCCTCCGTGATGTTAAAAAACAATACAAACGCAACCACAATCTATGGGAAGCGAAAGATGAAGAATTGCCCGTTTTCGGAACAATTGCATCTCAGTTTAACGATCCTGGCATGAATCAATTGTATCGCACGATTGTCGATACAATCGTAGAACGCACAGGAGCAGATTTAAAATCTACCTTTGAGATGACAGAAGGAATGAGTGAAAAAATTTATATCATTCCTCCGAAACGCATCCGTTATTTGTCTGAAATTTCGGACAGTATTCGTAGTTATAACGAAAAAGCAGAACAGCAATCCGAAGTAGCAGGAAAGCTGTACGGCATCCAAAAAACTTTAGAGGTCTTAAAAGATCAAGGTCAAGGAGAAACGGTTCTAGATGCGGTTCAAAAAGCGTATGAAGAAGTCGAATTGAATTTAGATGGTCAGAACAAAAAAATCTTAACGACTTGGGACGATAAAGTACAGGCTTATGCCAACGATGAATTTGTTTACTTAGTAAGAAACAAAGAAATTCGGGTACCAACCTTTACGACTTCTCTTTCTCAAACTCGTATTCCACGTGTTTCCACGCCTAACTACAAAAGTTGGGGTGAGATTCTAAAATGGGTGCTACAAGAAAATGTGCCTGGTGAATTTCCTTATACTGCGGGTGTTTTTCCGTTCAAACGAAAAGGAGAAGATCCAACCCGTATGTTTGCAGGAGAAGGAAACCCAGAACGGACCAATAGACGGTTTCACTACGTTTCCTTAGATATGCCTGCACATCGTTTGTCAACGGCATTTGACTCGGTCACTTTGTATGGTGATGATCCTGATTACCGCCCAGATATTTATGGCAAAGTCGGGAACTCTGGTGTCAATATTTGTTGCTTAGATGATGCCAAGAAGCTGTATTCTGGATTTGATTTGTGTGCGTCAAGTACCTCGGTTTCGATGACCATCAATGGTCCTGCTGCCGCTATGTGTGCGTTCTTTATGAATGCTGCGATTGACCAACAATGTGAGCTCTACATCAAAGAACATAATTTAGAGGCTTTAGTAGAAGCTAGAAAAAAAGAGAAATACGATGACAAAGGCTTACAACGTCCATTCTATTTAGGGGAATTGCCGAAGGGGAATAATGGCTTGGGTCTACTCTTATTGGGACTTACAGGGGACGAAATTTTGGACCCAACGGTTTACGCTGAATTGAAACAAAAAGCACTTTCTTCTGTTCGTGGAACCGTTCAAGCCGATATTCTAAAAGAAGATCAAGCACAGAATACTTGTATTTTCTCGACAGAGTTTTCCTTGCGTTTGATGGGCGATGTTCAGCAATATTTTATTGATAAGAATGTTCGTAATTTCTATTCGGTGTCTATCTCTGGGTATCATATTGCAGAAGCGGGTGCGAATCCCATTTCTCAATTAGCCTTTACGCTAGCCAATGGATTTACTTTTGTAGAGTATTATCTATCTAGGGGAATGGACATCAATAAATTTGCGCCAAACCTCTCCTTCTTCTTCTCGAATGGCGTCGATCCTGAATATGCGGTTATTGGGCGAGTTGCTCGACGCATTTGGGCAAAAGCGATGCGTGAAAAATATGGCGCTAATTCTCGTGCTCAAAAACTAAAATACCATATTCAAACGTCTGGACGTTCCTTACATGCACAGGAAATTTCCTTCAACGATATTCGTACGACCTTACAAGCCTTGTATGCGATTTATGATAATTGTAATTCGCTGCATACCAATGCTTATGATGAGGCGATTACAACGCCTACCGAAGAATCGGTTCGTCGTGCAATGGCAATTCAAATGATTATCAATCATGAGTTTGGCTTGGCGAAGAACGAAAACCCAATGCAAGGTTCTTTTATTACAGAAGAATTAACGGATTTGGTCGAGGAAGCTATTATGTTGGAATTTGACCGAATTACCGAACGTGGTGGTGTTTTGGGTGCGATGGAAACGATGTACCAACGGGGAAAAATTCAAGAAGAGAGTTTGTATTATGAAACGCTCAAACATACAGGCGAATTTCCGATTATTGGGGTCAATACTTTCTTGTCCAAAGAAGGTTCTCCAACCATTATTCCTGATGAAGTCATCCGTGCGACAGAAGAGGAAAAAGAGGCGCAAATTCAAACACTGAATAGCTTAAAAGGAGCGAATGAGGATAAAAGCCCAGCGGCTTTGGCGCGTTTGCAAGAAGCAGCGATCAACAACAAAAATTTATTTGACGAATTAATGGCAGCCACTAAATGCTGTTCGTTGGGTCAAATTACAACGGCCTTGTATGAGGTCGGTGGGCAGTATCGTCGTAATATGTAGGTTCGGTTTTTTCTTTGTAAAAAATTCTAAAGCTCAAGTTCTGAAAAGAATTTGAGCTTTTTTTCTGTCTATTATTATAATAATAGCGACAAAACAGCTACCCATTTCACGAAGAAGCATTTACTATTACAACAGCCTGTAAATAAACGCTTAACAAATAAGCAAGCCTTAAAACCTAATGTTATCAAAAAAAAAAGGGTAACTTTGCTCCGCATAAAGCAAAAACCTCTATTTTTTAGTTGTTCCTACAGGCTCGCAATCCCAAA
>CACVAQ010000090.1 GCA_902727865.1 uncultured Aureispira sp.
TAGCGCTCAGGAGCTTAGCGACGAACAAAGCGACGACACGGATTAACAAAGAACCACCTTTTTTTATTACGAACAACCAACCTAAATTTTCTTCCGACTAATGAGCAATTCCAATGAGAGCCGACGCTTTGTAATCCTATTCTTACTTTTTATTGGGATAGAACTTTTTCTCTATACCCTCATCGTTTATTTCGATCTTTTGGGGCTAAAAATGGATTATGCAAAAAAAGACCCTGCTTTTATGGCGTTCTACGGGGTTTCAGCAATTGTCTTCTTTTATTTTATTAGTAAACTAGATAAAAAGAGATAATCCGTTGATTCTTTTCTCTCTGTACAATTCTTTTCTATTCACCATCATACAGCTAAGGGTATGCGACTTACTTTTGTCTTAAAAAAACCTGTTATTTTTCTGTTCAGTCTTTTTGTAATTTCCAGCTGTACGAATGAAAAAGAAGCTACATTACTGGAAGTATTGGAAGCCATCGAGCAAGATAAGATCTCGACCATCGTAGGGCTTTGTACGCCCAAAGCATTCAAGCAAATTGAAGCCAGAAAGCGTACCTTTCAATCGCTGCTAATACACGATTGGGACCTCCGTTTTAATCATTTAAAGTGTTCTGAAGGAGAAACCCTTGCTAACTGTACGCTTTGCGATGACTACGAAAATTGTACTCCATTAGATTACTTAAAATTAAGGAATACAGATGGAAAATGGTTGGTCGATTACAACGAGTTCGCTCCTACTGTTGTCGTCGAACGATTCTTAGGCTACCTAGCGGAAATGGATTTTGAGGCCGCTAAAAAAATATCTGGCCCTAGGTTAAAAAAGGAATTAGAAGCGATAGAATTAGTTGTAACGCTTATGAAAGAGACTGGAAATTTTAGTCAAAAAGAGCTAAAGGACCTTAAAAAAAATATTACCACAATAACCTCTTTTAACCCTGCTTTAGAGTGGCTAAAATGTAGAGACGATGCGGCCTATCCCGCTACCAAAATTTGTTTTCTTTGCAATTCTTTATTTGGAGAAACGAATAAGGCGATCCGAGTCACAAGAATGAGGGACAAAAAATGGTATGTAGAGTACTATTCCGAATAAATAGGCAGCCTTAAGAACTAAGACGACTCTATCATTACTCTATACAATTCTACTTAAAAGAACCGCTAAGCCTAAATACTAAAAAAGGGCACTCTAGACCATCCTTATAAAGTCCTATCAATATATTATTGATAGGACTTTATTTTATATATCACTCATTTTCAAAAACTTACCTGAATTAAACCACGGTATTTTATTTGTTTTTATAAAAAAAACAACGCTATTTTAGGTTTTAAGCTTTTTTTATTGCCAAAAGAACAAGCTTTTTTTTGGGTTCAGAAAACTTTTTAAAGTTTTATCTATATGTTAAGAAAATTTTAAGAAGTAAGATTACCAAAGCTTATTTCAAAATAAAAAAACAAAAAACAAAAAAAAACAAAATTAAACTCTGAATAGCACAAGATACAAAACAAAATTAAACGCATTTAATTGCTTTTTTAATGAAATTAGAATTTGACTATTAGCTTAAAAACAAAATTAAATTTTCATTTTTTAATTTTAAAATCCGTATAATTGCAGGCAACTATAAAAGAATAAAAACAATACGAATCATCTTCCCCAACATTCGTATCATTCTCCTGGGTTAATACAAAACAAGACACAATTCTGTTTTTAACTAAAAAAATCGAACATGAAAAAATTATTATTCTTCCTACTATTTGTTAGTAGCAGCCTTGCTTATGGTCAAAGTACACTCACGGGAGTTACCCATTCTTCTCAAAATCAATTAGAAGTTGCGAATAAGCCACTCAAAATTGGTGACGAAACGTCCTTAGATATTAAAACACTGCATCCTTACAATACCGCAGGGACAACAGGGGTTATATTTGAGCAAGAATTCTATTCCAAGAAATCTTCTTATATCAAATTATACTTCAAGAACTTTAACTTAGCTCCAGGTGATTATGTAGAAATTACAGCTCCTAATATTGGGGAGTCTATTATTTATGGTGGTCAAGGTAAAATTATTGATGCCAACCTAAATACGGTTAGTGATTTCTGGACAAAAGTATTGATGGACGAACGTGTTGTTGTTCGTTTGCATGCTCAAAATGCGTCTAACTACTATGGTTTTGATATTGCAAGAGTAGCTTATGGTTACCCTCAAGCACAAATCAATGCGCTATTAGCACAAGAAAAAGCAATTTGTGGTGGCGATGAAAAAGAGCCTATTATCTGTTACAATGGAACAACGATGTACGATAAAGGACGTGCTGTTTGTCGATTGCTAATCAACGGTTCAGGACTTTGTACGGGTTGGTTATTAGGTTGTGAAGGTGAACTAATGACAAACAATCACTGTATTGGTTCTGCATCAGATGCTGCGAACACAGACTTTATGTTCAATTACCAATATACAAACTGTAATGGTTCTGGTAATTCAACAACGAATACGGTTGCTTCTACCTCTACTTTCATTAAGACAAATGCTACTTTAGATTATACTTTAGTAAAACTTCCAGTTAACCCAACAAGTACTTATGGCTATTTGAGCTTAAGTTCTGTTGCGCCTGTTGTCAATGATCGTATTTACATTGTAGGACATCCTGGAGGAAGACGCAAAGAAATTACCGTTACGACAGATCAAGGTGGTGATGCAAACGGAAATGCTATCGTAAACCAAGTGAACACAAACGGAATTCGTTACTACGCAGATACAGAAGGTGGTAGCTCAGGATCTCCTGTTTTGGATTACAACTCTAACTTAGTTGTTGCGATTCACAACACAGGTGGATGTATGAATGGTTCTTATGGTAGAAGTGATAAATTGATCGCTAGTATTGGAAGTGATATGCCAAATTGTGGTGTTGATAATGGTGGTGGAACGACTCCTCCTGCGGCTTCTTGTGGCTCTAGCATCAGTTCGTTCCCATACACAGAAAGCTTTGAAAATACTTTAGGTGATTGGACACAAGATAGTGGAGATGATTTTGACTGGGCAACTCGTTCGGGATCTACGCCTTCTTCTAACACTGGACCAAGTGCCGCCAATAGCGGTAGTTACTATATTTACATGGAATCTTCGTCTCCAAACTATTCTACTAAACAAGCTATTTTGAATAGCCCTTGTTTTGATTTATCTGGTTTAAGTGCACCGGTTCTAAGCTTTGACTACCACATGTACGGAACATCTGCAATGGGTAACTTAAAATTAGAAGCAAGTACAGATGGTACTTCTTGGACAACGATTTGGTCTAATGCTGGTAATCAAGGAAATTCTTGGGAAACAGCTAATGTTAACTTAAGTGCTTATGCTTCTCAAACAGAATTAAAATTGCGTTTTAACGGAACAACAGGAACAACTTGGCAAGGAGATATGGCAGTAGATGCGTTTTCTATTACAGGAAGTACTGCTTGTGTTGGAACTCAATTGTCTCTTACATTTGATAATTACCCAGCTGAAACTAGTTGGTCGATCAATAACAGTGCTGGTGCTGTAGTGGCTTCTGGTGGAACGTATTCTGGTCAAACAAGTGGCTCTACTTTAGTGATTAACGAATGTTTAGATGCAGGTTGTTACAGCTTCACGATTAATGATTCTTATGGTGATGGTATTTGCTGTGCTTATGGCAATGGGTCATATACACTTAGTAATACTGCTTCTGGATCAACTTTAGCTTCCGGTGGAAGCTTTACTAGTAGTGAAACGACTAGTTTCTGCGTTGGTGGCAACGAGTCTGCAACTGCGGAGATCGCTTCTTTTGATAATGCAGTAGAAGGAACGTTCTTGAGTGTTTCTCCTAACCCATTCACGGATCGCTTACAAATTCAAACGAACATTGAAGGTTTAACCGATTATACATTGGTGAATTTGCAAGGACAAATTATCAAAACAGGTAACATACAAAACAAAACAGTTGTATTGGATGACTTAAGCCGTGGTGTTTATTTCATTACGTTTGCAAACGATAAAAAACAATTGGTTAGAAAGGTGATCAAACAATAAAAGAGATCTTATTTCTAATAAGAATAACAGACGCCAAGAAGAAAATCTTCTTGGCGTTTTTTTCTTGCCTTTTTTTTATACTTTTTTGATTCCTCTATCAAGAAGCAAATAAACAGCGCAAAAAGGCGGCAGCTTGATTATTTTTAATTAGCTCCACGATTTCAGTTATTTCCCAAGAAAATGAATTTTATAACTAACACATTTTCAACAACTAGTAAAAACCCCTCCTCTTTTAGGGGCTAAAAATAAAAATGGTTTGTTTTTACAAAAAAAAAAATTATATTTGCTAATCGGACATTTTTTAACGTGAATCCATTACGAAAAAGAACCTAAGCAACATTATACTTCTCCCCCTCCATTTTTGTATAAGATCGCTAGCCCCATTTTTATTCAAAATAAAAAAATTATGAAACTTAAGAAACTTGAAAAATTACGTGGCAGTCTATCCAAATACGAGGATACTTTAAGGTATTACAAAAAACTGTTCTTAGCAGATGGTAAAATAGATGACAAGGAACAAAAGAAGCTAGACAAGCTTAACGCTGATTTAAAAAAGATCTTGGCTAAAATAGGCGCCATAGAAAAGCAACTCACCAATGATGACCGCAATAAAAATGCCCTAAAAGCCAACGAAGAAGCAAAAGCAGACTGGTCTAGCGGTGAAGATGATGCGGCTGATCCTAAATTGTTGGAAACACCCCTCGATCTTGACAGTGACGACAGTGCTAGTAGTGATGACAGTGCAGATAATGCGGATAATGCTAGTGGAAGTGGAATTAGCGGTTCTGTTGGAAGCAAAGGAGACAATAAAAAAGCAGATGTAAGCATTGTTCAAAACTTACTTAAAGAGAAAAACAATGCGCCCTTAAAAGGTTCTGGCGTTTGTGGTCCTAAAACAATTAAAGCAATCAAAGCATTTCAAACCAAAGTAGGGATTTCTGAAACAGGTCTCATTGCTCCAAATGATGACACTTGGAAAAAACTAAATGGTTCTTCTTCTGGTGAAGCCTCTGACGATGGTGCAGATGATGGAGCAGATGATGGAGCCAGCTCTGGAAGTAGTATTGGCGGCTCTGTTGGAAAAAAAGGAGACAATAAAAAAGCAGATGTAAGCATTGTTCAAAACTTACTCAAAGAAAAAAATAATGCGCCCTTAAAGGGGTCTGGCGTTTGCGGTCCTAAAACAATTAAAGCAATCAACGCATTTCAAACCAAAGTAGGTATCTCTGAAACAGGTCTCATTGCTCCAAATGATGACACTTGGAAGAAATTGAATGCGGCGGCTGCTAGTGGTGGTGACGATAATGGAGACGACAAGCCAGAAGAAAAAGGCATTTTAGCTCAAGCAACAAGATATGGCTATAGTTCAGACCCTTATGCAAACCAAAATGATAGAGAGGCTCGTGGTAATAATAATAATAAATTGACGCAAGGTTTAAGTGTTGCACTTAGCCCAGAGCTGTATCAACAATTAGGAATTGGTAGAAAATCTGGTGGATATATCTTTGTTACCTTTGAAGATGGCTCTACTAAAAAATTCCAAACGGCAGATCAAACGGCTAAAGGTTTGAAAAATTTACGCGTAGATTTCTTTGATCCTGAAGGAAAATACAAAAGTGTCGATGGTCAAAAACTTTGGGTTAAGGTCGCTAGTAGTAGTGGTTCTTCTGAAGAGGTTTCTGGTGACGATACAAAAGGTGCAGATGACGCCAATCTTTCAATCAAAAAATCAGTTGGGGAAAATGGAGCGAATGACACAGAAGATGTCAAACTCGTACAAAAACTACTCAAAGGCAAAGGCGCTGACTTAAAAGGTATTGGAGTCTGTGGCCCTAAAACAATCAGCGCCATCAAGCGTTTCCAATCCGTCAATATGAATGGTTTCAGCGATGGTGTCATTGATCCAAACGGTAGAACTTGGAAATTATTAACTGGAAGTGGAAAAGCAATTACTGGTGCAGATGACGGTGCCACTGACGGCGACAACGGCAGTGGCGGTGGTGGCGGTAATGGAGCCAAACCAAACTGGATCAGTATAGCGGAAGGTGAAAAAGGAGTAAAAGAAAATACCAGCAAAAGCAAGCACGATCCTAGAGTAATGGAGTACCACGGTTCTGTTGGGGGTAATATCAACAATGATGAAACGCCTTGGTGTTCTTCTTTTGTCAATTGGGTCATGAAAAAAGCTGGAAAAGGTGGAACGAATAGCGCCATGGCTATTTCTTGGAAAAAATATGGTAAAAAATTAGACCGACCTGCTTATGGTGCAATCGCTGTTATTGATTGGGATGGTCCTGGTCCTGGATGGAAAGGTCATGTAGGTTTTGTCGTTGGCAAAAAAGGAAACAATATTATGCTTTTAGGTGGTAATCAAGCCAATGCAGTGAATATTAAATCCTTTTCAACAAGCAAAATAGTCGCTTATGTAGTTCCTAGTGGCTATCAAGTTCCTGACGGTGCGTATTCTTTTGGTAAGGTCGATGGTGACTATGGCTCTGGTGGAGATGTAAATTCTACTCGATAGAAAATTGTACTTAAAATTAAGCTATAAATCAATACAAGCAGCTATTCAAATGAGTAGCTGCTTTTTTTTTGTTAAAAAAACGCTTTTGTCCATCTACCTAAGAACAACACATATGTTTTAGTTTCCTCTAAAATCGGTTTATTTCGTCCTTATTCCTATATTGTACGAACACAAAAAAAACACGCACAAACACTTCGCACAAAACATTCGCATGGAAAAAAATAATAAAAAACTCATCAATGCTTGGTCTTCTTATGATTGGTCCAATTCTGTTTATAATTTAATTGTTACCACAGCGATTTTTCCAACCTATTATGAACAGGTCACAAAAGAAGCTTTTGGTGGGGAAATTGTTTCCTTTTTTGGGCTCACTATTTCTAGTGGCGTTCTATTCACCTATGCGATTTCTTTGTCTTTTTTAATCATTGTGCTGACCTCTCCTATTTTGTCGGGCATTGCTGACTATATTGGTGGTAAAAAACGGTTCATGCAATTTTTCACCTACCTAGGCTCTATCTCTTGTATGGGCTTGTACTTTTTTGAAGGAGCAAACATAGAATATGGTATTATGTGTTCTATTTTGGCTAGTGTAGGCTATGCAGGTTCTTTAGTTTTTTACAACGGCTTTTTGCCCGAAATCGCTACGCCCGACCAAATGGATAGCGTTAGTGCCAAAGGTTTTACCTTTGGTTATATTGGAAGTGTCATTCTATTGGTCATTAATTTAGCCCTCATTCTTGCGCCAGACACCTTTGGGTTTAGTGATACAGGGAGTGCTACTAAATTTGGTTTTTTATTGGTTGGACTTTGGTGGATGGGTTTTGCTCAAATTTCATTCTACTACCTAAAAGATCGCCCAACAGGAAATAAAATATCGTCGAAAGTCTTGGGCTTGGGTCTAACAGAGTTGGGCAAGGTTTTCACTGAAATCAAAGCTCGACCAACAATGAAAAAGTTCTTACTGTCCTTTTTCTTCTACAGCATGGGCGTTCTTACCGTCATGCTTTTAGCGCCTTTGTTTGGTTCCAAAGAAGTTGGAATTGATTCTATTGAAATGATTGTTGTTGTGTTAATTCTACAGATTTTAGCAATTTTCGGAGCGTATTTTTTCTCTTGGCTCTCTAGTAAAAAAGGCAGTCGATTTGCGATTAGTTGCATTTTAATCATGTGGATAGGGGTTTGTATTACCTGTTATTTCTTAACCATCAAAATAGGCTTCTATATTGTTGCTGGAATTGTAGGTTTTGGAATGGGGGGCGTACAATCTATCTCTAGATCTACCTATGCAAGACTGATTCCTAAAGCAACTAAAGATACGGCTTCTTATTTTAGTTTCTTTGACATTACAGAAAAATTAGCGATTGTTATTGGTAGTTTTTCCTTCGGTTTTATCAATCAAGTAACAGGCTCTATGCGCAATAGTATGTTGTTTATGACGGTATTTTTTGCCATCGGTTTTATCATTTTGCAATTAACCGACTTGGAGGCGGACATGAAAAAAGTGACGGAAGCAGGTGCGGTTGACGATGCTTTGGATAAGGCTTTGGATGCCCAATCGGTTTAATTGTAGTGCTT
>CACVAQ010000091.1 GCA_902727865.1 uncultured Aureispira sp.
TTCTAAAATATAAAAAGAGCGCACTTGAATTTTATTCAAGTGTGCTCTTTTTATTACAAATTGTCCCGTCTTGAAACAAGGGCAAAAATCCCTACAAATCTCTAGACATAAAGACTTTATAAGCGATTATCAAAAATACAAAGGTATAAGCAATCGTAACACCTGATGCTAGATTATAAGACAACATATTAGCCATATCGGAATCTATGGAAGGCATTTTTTTTGTCATATAAAAAGGGACCACATCCCAAGCAGCACTCCCTGGAAAGAAACTCCCCCAATAGAGATTGTCTAGAACATTTAGAAAAACTAAGTAACGAACAATCCGCTCGATAATTAGCAAATAAGCAAAGAAAACGATCAGCGCTAAACCACTTCGTTTGAACAAAATAGCTAACATCAAGGCAAAACTCATGTAAAACATCGTCTGAACAAAAAACCGCCAAATTGCATTGATCTCATAGCCAAAAGGGTCTCCATAGCCTCCTGCCAACCAACCAAACACAAAGGTTACCATTGCCATATAGAGCGTTGCAGACAAAGCTAACATCGTCATCATGCCTATTTTACCCAGCAAAAAATCCCTGCGTTCCATTCCTGTAATTAGGTTTTGGCGCATCGTTTTAAACATGTACTCGGATGTTATCATCCAAATCACTAGATAAATCAACAAGAAGAAAGTCAGCCAACTAGCCCAATAAGAAATCGTATCCCAAATCATTGGAAATACATAAAAGGACTCTAACATCGCCATTTCTGCCCCACCGCCTGCCGATGGTTTCATCATTGATTTAATGGTCAAGTACAACAAAGGCAGCAAAACAATGTACATTCCCGCTGCAATTTTGAAAGCACGATTGGGCGCAATCTTTTTCCATTCTAACTGTAATAAATGTATCATTTGATTGTTATTCTTTGTTTGCTAATTGACCACAAGCCGCATCTATATCTTTACCACGAGAACGACGCAAGGTAATCCCGACCCCATTCTTTCTTAAAAACTGAGCAAACCGCTCCATTTTGTCCTCTCCTGACTTGATAAAATCAACCCCACTGACAGGGTTGTACTCTATCACATTAACTTTTGCGGTGGGTACTTGGCGACACAGTTTTAACAAATTTTTAGCGTCTTCAATACTGTCGTTAAAGCCATCAAAGGCAATGTACTCAAAGGTTATTTTATTGTCTTTCGTTTTATCATAAAAATAGCGCAAGGCCTCTGTCAAGGTTTTCAAATCATTGCTTTCATTGATTGCCATAATTGAGTTTCGCTTCTCATCATCAGCAGCATGCAAAGACAAAGCTAAATTAATTCTAGTCCCATCGTCTGCTAATTTTTTTATCATCTTGGCAATACCCGCCGTACTGACAGTAATTCGCCGAGGCGCCATGTTTAAGCCTTCTTCCGACGTCAACAGCTCCACACTTCGCATCACGGGTTTGTACGCCAATAAAGGCTCTCCCATCCCCATATAAACGACATTCGTAATCGGATGGTCATAATGTGCTTGGCACAATACATTCACCTTCACCACTTGGTCGTAAATTTCCGCAGCCGTTAAGTTCCTTAGGCGATCCATCTGCCCAGTGGCACAAAACTTACAAGCCAAACTACAGCCGACCTGAGAGGAAATACAAACCGTATATCTATTTTGATTAGAAACAGGAATCAAGACCGATTCGACCAAATGCCCATCGTGCAATTTGAATCGAAATTTGATCGTTCCATCTCCACTTACTTGAGACAGATCTTCTATGATTGGTAAAATCACAAAAGCCTCTTTTAAACGTTCTCGCAATTTTTTAGATAAATTGCTCATGTCGTCAAAGGAGTAGGCACTTTTTTTCCACAACCATTCATAGACTTGTTTGGCTCTAAATTTTGACTCTCCTATGCTAACAAAAAAACGAACTAAGTCTTCCAAACTTAATTCTCGTATATCTTTCTTTTCCATTTTATTGTATTAATTCTGATGCTATTAATACAAAGATACAACATTATCATCTTAGTTGTAGAATTAAGTAATCATTCGATGTAATTTATAATTACCACAAGCTACAACGCAGCTAAAATCAAGCAGGATAACCGCTGCTTCGAAGGGAGCAATTATCGTACTTAGCCTTTCCCAAAGCGGCTTACATCAAGCCTTCATCTGCCAAACTAGTGTACGTATTCCCTGCAATAATCAGATGATCTAAAACCGAAATGTCCAAATATTGCCCTGCTTCTTTTATTTTTTTGGTAATAGCAATATCCGCCTTACTTGGATTCAAATTATCAGAAGGATGATTGTGTCCTAAGATAATACTGGCGACCAAAGGGTTTGCCAACGCAGCACGAAATATTTTCTTAACATCCACCACCGTTCCTGCCACGCCACCGACACTAATGTAAATTCGATCAATCACTCGATTGGCTTGGTTGAGCAACAAGACAACAAATTCCTCGTGGGGCAAATCCATCAAATCAGCAACCAAAACATCATAGGCATCTGAGCTTTGCGTAATTTTGGGCTTTTTAATTAGCGGAGTCGCTTGACGACGAATCCCTAATTCTAAGGCAGCAGAAATAGCAATGGCTTTGGCAGGACCAATTCCCTTAAAGTTTTGCAACTCTTCGATGCTTCGTTTGCCCAATTCATTCAAGTTATTATTCGTAGAACTTAAGACTCGTTGCGCTAAACTCACCGCAGATTCGGTGACCGATCCAGAGCCTAAGAGAATGGCAACAAGCTCGGCATTCGACAAGTGTTTTCGACCTCTTTGTAACATTTTTTCTCTTGGTCGGTCTTCCACTGCCCAAGATTTGATAGAGGATAATTTGGTAGAATGATGGTATTTCATGGTTTTTATTTTTTAAGAACAAACAAACGAGGTCGATTAATCAAGAAAAGCGCCTAATACTCACTCTAATCTTGATAATAGATTAGCACCTGTCCTTACTTTTCAGAAATCTTAGTATTTTTATGCCGTTTCAGGAAAACTCCTTCTACGAGTGTCCAGCCCAAAAAGTTTGGACAAACATCTACTATTTTATACCCAAAAAATGATAGAGTCTTATAGACTCTATAAAAAATGAACTTTTGAACATAAAAATGAAAGCAGTCTACATATTGTTAATTGGCTTACTAAGCAGCTCCGTTCTCTGGGGGCAAGATTCTTTGTTATTAAAAGCAACACCAGAAGCTGGTTTTTATAGCACAGGAGTAGCAGTCGAACTGAAAGCGAGCAATGCTTCGGCAGCTATTTATTATACAACAGATGGCAATCGCCCAACGACACAGTCCAAACGGTATCAAGGGCCTATATTAATAGACACGACTGCGGTTATCAAAGCCTTGGCTTTTGCGAATGGCAAAAAAAGTACGATTCTAACCCATACTTATTTTATTGGAGAAGATTCTATCACCTTGCCTGTTTTATCGCTTTCGATTCCACCTTATGTCCTCTTTGATCCCGTGAGAGGTGTTTTTAAGCGAGGGCCTAGAGCGGGGTCCAAATTCCCTCACACGGGAGCAAATTACTACTCTAGAAAAGAATATCCCGCTTATGTCGAGATTTTTGAAACAGATAAAAAACGGGTTTTTGATTCCAAAATTGGTTTCAAAATTTTTGGAGGAATGAGTCGCATTTTCCCTCAAAAATCATTCTCTCTCTATGCCAGCAAATCTAGATACGGTACCAAACATGTGCGGCATCGTATTTTCCCTGAGAAAAAACAAAAGAAATACAAACGCTTGGTGATGCGAAATTCTGGTAGTGATTTTGGAGAAACACATTTTAGAGATGCCTTAATTACGAGTTTCGGAAAAGACATTGGTCTAGAAGTCCAAGCCTACCGACCTTCTCTTGTTTTTATTAACGGAGATTATTGGGGGATTTATAATTTTAGAGAAAAACTAACCCGTCATTATCTAGCAGAGAACTTTGGTTATCACAAAGATAGTGTCAACTTGATAGAGCATCACAAAAGTGTTCAAGCAGGAAGTCGAAAGACCTACGATGCGATGCGTTCCTTTATGCGTCAAAACAGCTTGGCGAGTGACGAAAACTTTGATTACATCAATACACAAATGGATGTTGCCAATTTTATGGAATATGAAATTCTTCAAATCTATATTGACAATCAAGATGCTGGTGGTAATATTAAATTTTGGCGACCAATGGAAGAAGGTGGGCGTTGGCGTTGGATTTTGTTTGACACCGACTTTGGTCTAGGGCATTATGGGCGTTTTGGGTTTCGCAACAATAGCTTGGCATTTCATACCCGTCCGAATGGTCCTAGATGGCCAAATCCACCTTGGAGCACCTTAAATTTGCGTTCCTTATTACAAAATAAAAACTTTCAAGCAAACTTTGTCTCTAGATTCTTGGATCGTTTAAATACCACCTTTGATTCTACGAGTATTATTCCTAGAATTGACAAAATGGCCAGTGTCATTCTGCCCGAATTGCCTAGGCATTGGGAGCGCTGGAACTTAACGTCCAAACGTTGGCAAAAAGAAGTCGATCGCATGAAGGAATTTGCCCGAAAACGTCCTGAATACATGAGAACGTTTCTACGAGAGCGTTTCCCTCAATTTGGACGTGATGTAGACTTTAAAATTCAAGTGGATAGTGGTGGAATTGTAGAGCTGAACGAAGTCATTCAAGTCAAGCGCACCTTTAGAGGCATTTATTTCCAACAACTCCCTGTTCGAGTAAAAGCAAAACCTTATTTTGGTGCTCAATTTTCACATTGGGAAATGGACGGGGAGCGAATGGATGGCAAAGAATTAAGCATCCGCTTTTCGGATACTTTGCATACCTTAAAGGCGATTTTTGTGCCAGGCGAACACCCTGCTGTTCAACAAATGATTATCAATGAAATTAGTTTTTCCGACAGTGCTTCGGGCGACTGGATTGAGTTCTACAACGACTCAGACAAAGACTTAGACATTAGTAACTGGGTGATTGAGAGCACCAATAAACAAACGTTTACGTTTCCAGCGGCCACTATTAAGTCCAAAGACTATATTGTTGTTTGTAAAAACGAAGAACGCTTTAAAAAAGCCTTTCCTTCTTGCAAAAATTTTATTGGCGGTCTGCCCTTTGGTTTGAGTTCAGAAAAAGAAATTATCTTAATCTACGATGACCTTGCCAATCCCGTCGACAGCATTGGCTATCATTTTTCTAAAGATTCTGCTAAATTGATTCAAACGATTGTTTTAAGAGATTTTAATTTGGATAATAATACCATCAAAAATTGGGGAAAATTACAACGAGGTGGTAGCCCAGCCTCTGTTAATCCTGATTACATCAAGGTTAAAAAACAACAAGATTGGAATCGCTTTTTAGGCTATGCAAAAACAGGGGGCATAACCGCTGCCATTTTCATTTTGATTGTAGCGGCTTATCTTGTCGTTGGAAAACGATTAAAACGCTCTTAAGAAAGTAAGCTTCTTATCAAATACTCCTGCGAATCAAGGGCTAAATTGATTCGTCCTTTAAAATCGTTAAAATAGGTAAGTAGATGGACAAAATTAGTAGTATAAAAATAGGAGTATATTTTTTTCGCTAAAGAGTTAAAAAATGAAGCTTTAGCGAGCTAAAGCAAGGCTTTTTAAGGAATTTAGCGGACAAAAGATGCCCTATTTTAGTGTTAATTATTTTTGTCCATCTACTTATATCCATCTAATTGAACAAGCCTACTTTCTGTCTCCTAGAGGCACAAAGTAGGCTTTTCTTATCAAATTTAAGGCTTGTGAAATACTCGTTGAATCAGTGTTAAAACTGTAAATTACAAGCTACTAAGGTCGATGCGCTTTGATAAAGACCGTTGGATCGACATAACCATTATAAAAACTAGAATAACCTCCACCAACTTCCATCTCCACACTATCTCGAATTTCTAAATGCAGATGTGCATAATAAGCCCCATTCGCATTTCCTATCGTCGCAATTTGTTGCCCTCGTTGTACACCTTGATTGGATTGCACCAACATAGTATCACAATGCGCATAAAGCGACTCCACATAAGTACTGTCGTTTAATTGATGCATCACTCGAACCACATTTCCCCAGCCACTCCCAACATCGCTTGCCAAAACAACATAGCCATTTGCAATCGCATAAATAGGATCGCCCAAATCTGAATTGCCTCCAGTAACCGCATTCCAATCATCCCCTAGATGATTATTTTGCATAAAAGGCTGTGCGTTATAATAGCCCTTTCCATTTGGTTTGCCAACAGGAAAATCAAAGCCATCGCAACGATAATCGGGATAATCCATAAAGTAACGTTCCCACTTACTCAGCCGCTCTTCTTCTTCCGCTGCTACAAGGATGATTGAGTCGCCTTCCGCTGCTCTTACCTCCATAGAAACAGGCGAAGAACAAGCCATTCCCCCGCCAAATAGCCAACCGAATAAGAACAAAAGTTTCAAACTTTTTAGTTGTTTTCTTTGAACCATTTTTTTAAGTTTTTAAACCCTTCAACATCTAAAGCATTGTCATCTATATCGTACGCATCTAAAGGGCTATTTTTGAGCGAAGCAATCCGAATTCTATTGACCTCATAACCTCCAAAATCAAGCTCTAAAGCTTGTTTTAAGGCTCTTATGAATGGCTTAGGATTCCGCTCTAAATCTTGGTAAGTAGATTGCTTGACCAAGGTTTCAATCACTGGGATCAATTTAGGTTCGAAGACCTTTTTTAAAACTTCTTTGTCCATTGCCTGCGCCCCACCAAAAGTCTTTGCGACCTGCAATACGTCCCAGTTTGTCAATCGGATTTGAACAAAAAAAGTTACCTGAAGCTCTACCCGAATGTTGTCTTGCGTCCGTACATTCTTATTTCCTGTTCGATTGATTAAAACACGCTGTTCTTTAATCTTAATTTTTTCTACTCGATGGACCAAAGGATAAGCAAAAAAACTACCTCTAAAATAGACCTTATCACCTCCCAAACCCCAACGTATCAAGGCAAAGCCTTCCCTAACTTCATAAAAAGCATTGCTCCAAATCAACCAAGCGACAATACTCGTCACTCCTATTATCAGCCCTATCATTTTAGTATGATTATAATTTGAATTAAGTAGATGGACAAAATTAGTAGTATAAAAATAGGAGTATATTTTTTTCGCTAAAGAGTTAAAAAATGAAGCTTTAGCGAGCTAAAGCAAGGCTTTTTAAGGAATTTAGCGGACAAAAGATGCCCTATTTTAGTGTTAATTATTTTTGTCCATCTACTTATTCGTTCGGAAAAAATTTAAAGTTCCCGTTCCATTTCGTACTGATTAATCGTATTTTCTAGCCCCAAGTTTACTAAAACAGTTCTTTGATCTGTTCTCTTCGCATCAACATTATTGATTTTCACAACTCGACTTATTTGAGCAATGCCATCAAAAAGCAAATGCCAATTTTCACTTAAACTTGCTTGATAAATTTCAAATTGAGGCAAATAACCAGAGGAAGGATTGACTACAAAAAAACCAATTTTTTCTTGTTCCAAATTAAAAACCTCATAACAACGATACGTTCCTATTGGACTATTTTTAACCGCACGAGTAGAATTATCCCAAGCATATAAGTCGGCCTTAGCATCTTGTCTATCGTCTATGTTGACTTGCTCCAAGGTTGTTTGATAGCTTGATGTTGCTAGTTTTCCTTTAAAACAATAATACTCCTTTGTAATAGAAAAGCCAATGCGTTCATAGACTCGAATCGCTCGACTATTTTCTTGAACGACCTCTAAGGCACAATGTGTAATTTTTTTTTCGTCAAAAAAAGGAAGCGCATATTCGTACAATTGATCTACGATTTGTTGCCCACGGTATTTGGGAAGAACGCCTGTTCCCGTATTAAATGCAATCTTATGCTTTCCTCTTTCGTCTATTCCATTGATAATAAAAGCGACTAACTCTCCCTCCTCAAAGAGCCCAAAGGAGCAAGTCCAATCGACTCTAGCCGCTTGAAAACGACCTGCCCAATACGATGGATCGGAAGGCATTGTCAAAAAATAACCTTCAAAAGCCATTAAGATAGCAAAAACTACTTCTTCTACAGAGGTCGTACTTAAATCCTTTATTTCCATTCCTTACTTGTTTTTAGTAGAATTTCATTTTTGATAGAAAAGAAAAAACTATAGACAAAACAATACGC
>CACVAQ010000092.1 GCA_902727865.1 uncultured Aureispira sp.
ACTTCTCATCTTTACCAAAATTTGAAACAAAAATCTCGTTTCAAATTTTGTTCATCTTATTTTTTGACCGTTCCTGAGGGCAAAAAAATAGGAAAATTACGCTAATAGTAATTTTCCTTTTTTTTGCCCTCAAATGACTTTTTAAATCTTTAGTCTATCTCTCAAAAGAGAAGGGGGGACGTATGTTTATACGGATCAATAGGATTCGTAATGCTATTTAATCGTTCTCTAATTCATCTGTTTCTGGAAGGACAGTTACTTCAACCCTTGTATCATTTGTAGGATCGAGGTTGTACAAGTCGCGTTCTTTCGCTTCTTGTAATGCCCCTTTTAGTTGTACAGGTTTGCCCCGTTGACGCACTTTGATGTTGAGAAACTCTACGGTTAGGGAAAAGAAAATGGCAAAATACATATATCCTTTAGGGATTTCTACATTAGGAGGCATCAAATGTGCGCTGTGTGCCCCTTCTACAATGAGCATGAAACCAATTAGAATCAAGAACGAAAGCCCTAAAACTTGAATAGAAGGATGTTTGTCAACAAAACGACCAATTGGACCCGCAAAAGCCATCATAATAATCATTGAAATAACAACCCCCAAAATCATAATAGACAAGGGATCGTAAAGGCGACTAGGATCAGACAACATAGGCGTATTGGCAACATCTTGTGTCAAGCCTACTGCGGTTAGTATAGAATCAAATGAAAAGACAATATTAAGCAAGCAAATCTGTAAAATAATGCTACTTAGTGTGTTTTTAGGGTTGTTGTCCTCTGTATTTACCTCATTAATGCCCTCTAGTTTGTGGTGGATTTCTGTGACGGATTTGTACAGTAAAAAGAGCCCTCCAAGCATTAAAATTAAGCTTTGCCCTGTAACCTTAGCATGAATGCTAAAGATATGTAACTCAAAAAGTGGGTCTTGCATGGCAACAATAATAGTGATGCCAAATAACAAGATAATTCTCAAAAGCATAGCTAAAAACAAACCAATATTACGAGCTTTGGCTTGTTGTTCTTCTGGTAATTTATTCGCAACAATCGAGATAAAGATAATATTATCAATACCTAAAACAATTTCCATTAAGGTTAACATACCTAACGAAATCCATGCTTGAGAGGTGCTAAATAATTCTAACGTTGCTGCAAAATCCATTGGTGTAAGGTCTAGTTTAGTGTAGTATTGATTTGAATTTTAAAAAGTTCTAAGCTGTTGGTAATTAGGTCAATGTGAATTGACAGCTCATGAAACTAAAAGGTTTTATACCTTTTGGTGAAAAACTTAAAACCTAGAAGAAACAGCGTAAATGTACTTCTTTTTTTAGTAAGGAACTGAAAACTAGATAGTTTTTATCAGAGAAAATTGAAGCCTATGTTTGGGAATTAATTCTTTGAGGTAAAAAATGACCGAATGAATGCTTATTGGAAACTTGGTTTCAAGCCACGAAGCCCCATATCTACCACTGATTCTACTGTTCCTGCACTAAAATCAATGTCTAATTCTCCGTTTCCGTTGTCATCAATCCACTCGAAACTATTATTGGTAGAAAACGATAAGGTAACGACAACATCTTCTGTCTCATCTCCTGTGATTTCCAAGGGATTGCCATCAAAACTCCCTGTTACCAAACAAGAACCTGGAGGGGTTGGCGTTGTTGCACTTAATGGATTAACGACCGTTGTTACGGGAGCCTCACCACTATAAATAGCATTGGCACTAGAATATGGACTGCTCAAATCTGTCTCAAAGGCCCAATAACCTTGTAATTTGTTCGCATTAATTGATTTGGATAGGCTTTTAGGAGTCAAGTCATTAATATAACTGTTAAAACCAATAAAAGCTGCAATCGTACCTTTTTCATTCGTTAAGTCTGTTGTTCCAGAAGGGAAGGTTGGAACGTTATTTACATTATAAACAATATCATAATTTTGATAACTCACAGAAACACGGATATGTGGGTACGTTCCAGGAGTGACATCGCTCAATGGAATTTCAAAAAAGATGTCTCCTTCTGTAGTGACCACGGCTTGGTCAAAATCAAGGGCATTGTCTCCACCGACAGTTGTTTCTGCTCCATGATAAACAATCGTACCGCCATTCACAGGCGTCAAGGGACTAGGGACTAACTCAATCATATGTGCACTCATCCCATTGAACTGAGGGTCTTGTGCGGCATGACCACTAGGGACACTGGATGGCTGTGCAAAAGCATCGAGTCGAGCTTGGTCTGGGTCAAACTTTAGTTTAAAGACGAGTTTTGAGTTATTGGTTGGAGGATCTACACTCGTTTCGCAAGAAGTAAACACAAAGGCACAAAGCGCAAAAAAAAGAAAAGTGTTTTTCATAGAATTATTTTGAGATAAAAGAAGTGATGTAGGTCGGTTTTAGACCAATGGATAAGCTACCAAAATAACGCCATAGATTAGTTTTTATTTTAAATAAAAGCCATTAGTGCTAGTAGAAATAGATTTTATTTCTACTTTCGCCAATTCTCCCCCCTTTACTAGATTCAATTACATTTTATTTTCTTAAATTTTCAAACTTTTCAAACTTTTCAAACTTTTCAAATGAATACATTTTTATTTTTAGCCGACTTTGATATTATGGCTTTTTTACAAGGAGATAGTTTTATTGCGGCTTTAAAATCATTGGGCTTAGCTATTTTGGTCTGGATGATTGGTTCTATTGTTATTGGTCAAGTAGTAAAGGCTATTGCGAATGGAATGGAGAAGGCCAAACTTGATGCTTCTTTACGTCCTTTCTTAGTGTCGATGTTAGGCACATTACTGAAAATATTGTTAATGCTTGCTGTTGCGAGTACCTTAGGAATGGAAGTAACGTCTTTTGTTGCGATTTTAAGTGCGGCTGCTTTTGCGGTAGGAATGGCTTTGCAAGGTGGCTTGGCAAACTTTGCAGGAGGGGTTATGATTTTGGTTTTCAAACCATTTAAGATTGGAGATGTAATTACATCACAAGGATACACAGGAGTTGTAAAAGAAATTCAAATTTTTAATACAATTTTAGGTACGCCCGATAATCAAGTGATCATTTTACCTAATGGACCTGTTTCTAATGGACCAATTCAAAATATTACGACGGAGGCAACTCGTCGTGTAGATATGGTTTTTGGCATTGGTTATGGCGATGATATTCAAAAAGCAAAAGAGGTAATTAACGAAGTACTGAACAGCTGTGAGCAAATTATAGATCGCTCCAAAGCGGTTGTGGTTGTTACTGGATTAGGCGATAGTTCGGTTGATTTTGCAGTACGTGTTTGGACCAAAACGGCTGATTATTGGGGAGTACATGCTTATGTACATGAAAATATTAAAATAGCGTTTGATAAAAATAATATTGGGATTCCTTATCCAACAATGGACCTCAATGTGTTGAAGCAGGATTAATAAACCCTGTTTTTAGATATGATTTGAAAAGCAAAAACGTAGAGGAGACTTTATGTTTTTGCTTTTTTTTGTTGCAGCGCAATAAGAAGCGTTTTATTAAGGCTAGGTGGTGGAGAAAAGATCAAGTTTTTTATCTCTTCTATTCTTTTTTTATCGTTCTTTGACAACTCGTGTGGAGTTCAAACGATAGGCTAACTTTTAACAGCTATGAATTAGGATATACCTTTTAAGTAGAAAGTCGTAAGTCGTTTATTACCAAAAGAAAATAGACGACTTTCTACTTAAAACTTACGACTCATACTGTCCAATAAAAAAAGTGGTTTAAACTATTACCACACGATTTGTCAAAGAACCTTTTCTATTAATGTTTTCGCCCTAAATTAATATTTTTTTAAAATAAGCACTGAAAGAATATATTTTGGCGTGATAATAGTTAGGAATAAGTTAAATTAGCTTTTAATGGCGTGTAGGTCGTTTTTTGAGGACTTACTTAAAATTTTTTAAAATTTAAATAGAACTATAAGTACATTTTTTTTAATAAAGAAAAAAAAAATGTATTTTGCCGATATTAACCTTTTACCAATTATTTTATAACCATACCCCCAATTAAACTTTTAATTAAATGAATGCATTTTTATTTTTAGCCGATTTTGACATCATGAGCTTTTTACAAGGAGAGAGCTTTTTGACAGCTCTAAAATCTTTAGGATTAGCTATTGTTGTTTGGATCGTTGGGTCTATTGTTATTAATAAGGTAGTAAGTATCATTGCAATGAGCATGGAAAAAGCGAATTTTGACGCTTCTTTACGCCCGTTTTTGGTGTCGATGATCGGTGTACTGTTAAAAGTACTCTTGATGTTGGCTGTTGCAAGTACTTTAGGGATGGAAGTAACGTCTTTTGTTGCTATATTAAGTGCTGCTGCTTTTGCTATTGGTATGGCACTACAAGGTGGCTTAGCAAATTTTGCAGGAGGGGTTATGATTTTGATTTTCAAACCGTTCAAAATTGGAGACTTATTGACTGCACAAGGTTTTACAGGGTCGGTAAAGGAGATTCAAATCTTCAATACACTGTTGGAAACATTAGACAATGAAATTATCATTATACCGAATGGTCCTTTGTCAAACGGTACGATGACAAATCATTCTAAGCAAGGAAAACGTGGTATTGCATTTACGTTTGGAATTGCTTATGACGCAGATATTGATGCGGCAAAGAAAGTAATTATGGAAGTTGCAGCTACCTGCAAGGAAGTAATTAACTTGAATGAATCAGGTGTAGTTGTGGCTGAATTAGGAGATAGCTCCGTTAATCTAGCTGTTCGTCTTTGGGCGGATCCAGCGGATTGGTGGACGGTATTCTTTTACATGAATGAGCATGTGAAGAAAGCGTTTGATAAAAATAACATTGGAATACCTTATCCAACAATGGATGTGAATATTTCAAAATAAAAAAGGAGTCCATAAGGACTTGTTAAGTTATTAGACGATTTGAGAACTTGAAAATACTTGTTATTATTTTTAAGCTTTCAAATCGTCTTTTTTTTTGATAAAAACCTAGACGAATTGTTTCGTCATTTTAACCCTTCTACCAGGCAGGAAGTCCCAATTATCCTCGTCAACGCCTTGGCTGGTTACCATCCATAAAATTGGTTTTCTAGAAACGATATGCGGAGCAGGAGCGAAGCCATCCGTAAAATAAACAATGGCATCTGGCAAATGTTTTTCATTCGCAAAGGCTATAGGAGCATTAAAATCGGTGCCTCCTCGACCACTAATCAATTCTGGTGGACGACCTGTGTAATTATATTGGTTGTGAATCTGCGTGTCACATTCCACCACATAAATTTCTGCCCCCTGTTTCCAAATATGATACAACTCTCCAAAAAACTCTCTTAATTCATCTTCATTCACCGATCCAGAAGTATCAATTGCTACCAAGATTTTTTGCTTGGACTGTATTTTAATACCAGGGGTAGTTCCATAGCGTTTGGATGGTCTACGAATCGTATTTTTCAAGCGAGTACGACTACTACTAGCCGTGAAAATTCGCAAAACTCTTCGCCAATTGACATTTGGTTTTAAGGAATCTACTAACAAATTAATGTACTGCTGAAGACCACCAGGCAGTTTTCCATAGTCTTTTGTCTTTATTCGAGAAACAGAGTTAACAATAGATTCATTGATAGCGGCATCAATCATTTTTTGTTCTGCGCTAGACAACCGTTCAAATTCGTCCCAAAATTTATGTTGATTTAACTGTTCATTATCTTCTTGTTCCATCAAATCTTTCAAGGAACTTTGAGCCTGATTTAAGTCCTCTTCTTTCTCCTCTTCCTTGTCGTCATTTTCTCCATCAGAATTATCGTTGGGGCTATTTCCTTCCTCTTCTTTTTCTTCATTACTTCCACCGCCATTTTGTTGCATATCTTGCAACTCTTCGGACAGGCGTTTGTAGTAATAGTCAATTCCCTGCCCTCTATTCAACTTAAATTCTGGGAAATCTTCCATTCGGATCGCATCTTCTGTCAACTGCTCCGATTTGATATATTGATTTGCTGCTAAATCAGAAGCAATACCAAACAATTTTTTATTTCCAAATTCAGGAAAGCGCAAAGCATGTTTAAAGACGATGTGTAAAATTTGATGTTTGATGGCTCCATAGCGAAGTGCTTTAGTGGCCTCCTCGTCACCAGGGACTTTTAGGGTAGTATCCCAATACGTTGGATTGACAATCAATTTAATCATCTGATTGCTGCTAATCGTGGTAGCGATAGAGCTTGTTTCTTCTGAAACATCTTTTAGAATGCTTGTAAAAAAGTGACCAAAAAAGGTCTCTTGAAGCATTAATTGAATACTAGTTTTGGCTACTTCATCGAGTATGCGTTGGTGACTCATCTTTTCTATTACGAAGTGATTTAATTTTGTTTGCTCAATAAAGGAACGTTCAATAAATAAAATGAACGTTTTGCGTCATCTTTTTGGTCTGAAAATTTCAAAAAAATCGAACGTGTAACCCGTGCCAGACCTTTGCGCCTAGCGCAAGCTTGCTCGTTCGTTACACTCATACTACTCATTTTTTAAAACTTTCATCCTCAAAAATATTTAACAACACTTGTTCACTTTATTTATTTCTCATTCCAAACGTAAAGATTACGGATAGACGCAAACTATAAAATTAATAGTTTTTTTGTTAAAAACGTTTAAGCTAGGCTCCTTTTCTAGCAATTTCTTGTATTTGTTCCCAAGCACTTTGAACATGCTGGGCTTCTACAAAGGTCTGTCCAACAACAATTCTAAGAGTATATTTTTTGTTTATTTTAGTGTGCGTCAAGTACATACGACCATTTTTGTTAAGTTGGTCTAGTATCTTTTTATTAATAACATTGAGTCTTTCTTCTTCCTGTATGCTCTTAGGGTGGTAACGAAAGCAAACTAAATTTAACGTAGTTGGAGCCAATAATTCAAAGTCTGGACTCGTTTGAATCCATCTTGTTAATGCCTGCGCTAAAGAAATATGGGCTCGAAGTTGTTTCTGCAAACCTTCCACACCATAATTTCGAAGGACAAACCATAGTTTTAAAGCTCTAAAACGTCGCCCTAGCGGAACGCCCCAGTCTCTATAATCGTTGACAATTCCCCGACTAGCTGTTTTTAAATATTCAGGCAATACCTCAAACGTTTTCAAAAGGCTTTCTTTGTCTTTTATAAAATAGACCGAGCAATCAAAGTTGGTTAATAGCCATTTGTGTGGGTTGAAAACAAAACTATCGACCAGCTCAATCCCTTCAATCATCCATTGAAATTCAGGCAACAGCAAAGCAGATCCCGCATAAGCCGCATCTACATGCAACCAAATATTGAATTTTTGACTAATCGTTGTAATTTCCTTCAAAGGGTCAATTGCTGTAGTGCCTGTTGTTCCAATTGCTGCAACAATACAGATCGGGCGATAGCCATTTTTTAGATCGTCTTGAATGGCGTTTTCCAGCGCATCCGCTTGCATTCGAAGTTGGGCATCGACAGGAATTTTGACTAAATTGTTCTTGCCCAAGCCTGCAATTTTCACCGCTTTTTCAATAGATGAATGCGTTTCCGTAGAGCAATAAACCCTAAAATTATTCTGAGTAATGCCATTTTGATTGCTGTCAAAATTAGTTGCTTTTTCTCTAGCCGATAAGATAGCCGTCAAGGTCGCTGTAGAAGCGGTATCTTGAATAACGCCATCGAAGAAACTAGGAATACCCATCAAATCTCTTAACCAATTCATTACCCGTTCTTCTAGTTCCGCAGCCGCAGGAGAGGTATCCCAAATCATACACTGTGTTCCTAGGGTAGCCGTCAACATTTCTCCCAAAATAGAAGGGAAAGAAGTGTTTGCAGGAAAGTAGGCAAAGAAACTAGGATGTTGCCAATGCGTAATGCCAGGAAGAATAATGTCTTGGAAATCTTTGAAAATGACGGACATTTCTTCTCCTTTTAAAGGCGCTTGTTCGGGCAATTGATTGTAAATTTCTTTCGGCTCAACTTGTGCTTTGACTGGGTAGTCCTCAATTTGCTCAAAGTAGTCTGCCATCCAATCGACCATTTGGTGGGCATATTGACGAAATTCTTTAGAGTTCATGTGCTGCTTTTTTCTTTGATAATCATTCGGCTTACTTAGGCTTTAAATTAAGCAAAAATTAAGCGCAT
>CACVAQ010000093.1 GCA_902727865.1 uncultured Aureispira sp.
TGAATTAAATAAACGATAGAATTAGATTAGTAGCTTACCAAATTGAATATTTTAATTAACTCATGTTACGCAGGATTTTTTTATTTACTACTAAAACCTATTGTTACTTCTTTAAGCTATGTTTTAATGTTTAATTTTGAAGGCTTAATTTTTAATGCTCCTTGTACTATAAAGCATTCAAAATTCAACATTAAGCATTCAAAATTAAGAATAGGTTGAGACGCAAATTTTGGTATTTTATCGACAATATCAATTTTCTGCGTAACATCAGTTAATTAATATTGATAGAATGTTGACAACAAAAAGCACATAACATTTGTTTAGCGGTTTTATATTTTTTCATTTACAAAAAAGAAACATGCGTCATCTATCTATTTTATCTTTTTTACTCTTTAGTTTTTTAGTCTCCTGTAGTACCTCCACTACTGAGGAAACCAACGGTCCTAACACAGAATCTAAAGAAAATATTACCGAAGCAACTAGTCCTAAAAAGCATAGCAATGAAAATGTTTTTGTTGCAAGCGTAGAGGAAGCGCATCAGAGAGCTGCTTTTTTAACTAAAAAAGCCATTCAGTTTGATATTTTACTGAGTTTTGGAGGAAAAGAGCGTCTAAACGGAACCATTTTAGTCACGACGGATTCTCGTCAAGCAGTAACGACCTACAAAAATGGTGAAAAGCTTTATTACAACGAAGACAACGTTTACCATGCTCCAACAATGGAAAATGCCAAACGAGCTCGTTTTAATGCTTATACTTGGCCTTACTTTGCCCTCTTTCCATACAAATTGAGCGACCCTGGAACAAATTGGTCGGCTTATGAGCAAACTTCTTTGAATGAGAAAGAGTATCTAAGTCAAAAATTAAGCTTTGATGCTGGTACTGGAGACGACCCAGGAGATTGGTACATTGTTTATGCAGACAAAGAAACGCATTTGATTGATGTTGCGGCTTATATTGTAACGGCTGGCAAAACTCAAGCCGAGGCCGAAGAAGATCCTCATGCCATTCAATACAAAGACTACACGATGGTTGATGGCATTCCAATTCCTCAACGTTGGATTTTTTGGGAATGGAGAAAAGAAGGTGGCTTGACAAAAGAGCTTGGATCGGCTGCCATCAGTAATATCAAATTTGTAGAGGCGGATGAAAAAACGTTCGTTGCGCCTGATAATTTCACAGAACTTTAGAGCGGCATTTATCTTTCTAAAAAAGCATTAAGGTATCTATTTACTTTAATGCTTTTTTTACATTACATTACTCCGTTTAAAACCCGAACTAAGCGTAGCGACCTCTCGGATTAACAAAGGCTCAGCATAGCTAATCAACGGAGTATTAACATTATTAATGTTCTAAATACTATTTTTTACTTAGTTTGGGTGCTTTTCAAATCATAAAACGCCCCCTAAAATGGATATAGAGCACATCTACTGGTTTGCCCCTTACAACATCACCTGCCCAAGTACAAGATACCGAGGAAAATACCCCTTGGAACACCTCCAAAAACACCATACTATAAGTTTTGATTTTGTCTTGCCTGATCGAAGTTTAAAAGGAATCTTTTTTTTCTTAAAAACGCTGTTGTCCATTCTATTCTTTCGAAAGAAAAACAGCCTTCTAGTCATCCAAAAAATATGCAGCAATAGATGGTACGCCAATGCACTTAAATTACTCGTTCTAATTAGAAACAAGGATACCTTATATGATATAGATGATGCCGAATATATTCGCCAACCGACTGCAACACTTCACTTTTTCCTCCAACATTGTCAAGCCGTTGCAGTAGGCAGTCAAGCACTAAAAGAATACTGCCTGGTTTACAATTCGAAGGTGTATATCCAGACTTCCCCAGTCATCAAACATGGGCATTCAAAAAAAGAAAAAACGACGCCTCTACACATTGGGTGGGTAGGTGATTTTGGAAACGGTCGTTCTATTGCCAAAAGTTTCTCACACAAAACAAGCTTATATCAACTCTTATTTCCTGCTCTTTTAGAACTAGATATTCCAATCCAACTTTCTCTAATTGGCATTAAAAACCCTACAGATATACCAGAGGTTCACGACTATTTTAAAGGAAAACCAAATATTCATTTGGACATTCCGACCCAACTAAATTGGGAAACAGACGACTGGTTATATCCCATCATTGCGACCTTTGACATTGGGGTTTCGCCAATGGTCAAGCATCCTTTTAATCAAGCAAAATCTGCCTTTAAAGCCAAACAGTACTTGTCTTGTGGCGTTCCAGTGGTTGGAAGTTCTATTGGAGAGAATGATAAATTTGTACACCATAATTACAATGGCTTGCTTTGTCAAAACGTGCAAGATTTTAGGCTTGCGCTAGAGCAATTTGCACAAATGAATACGAATGAATACTTTAAGTTCAGCAAAAATGCTCTATCGGGCTACTCCGCTTATTCAATGACCAATTATTGTCACTTATTATTAGAACATCACTCCCACTAAAACATAGACTACGCTTCCCTATATTCCTTTTTAACTCCAACAGCATTCATTTTTGTGCTCCTCCCATTTTTTCCTTTTGTTATCTTATTCGATTATCATAAAAAAGAAGATGTACATATTTCTATTATTTATGTCGTATTATTTTATAGTTGTTTGTATCTTTTCATTCCTGTATTTTTATCCATTGCCCTACATCGACTTTATATCTTATTAATCGTTCCAATATTCATCTTTGGGCTTGCTTTTAGGAAGAAGAAAAGTGCCGATACGGAAGCTTAAATTCTCTTTATCAAAATCAATTCTATTATGACAACAAAGCAGCCCCAAGGAACAGCCAGCACTCTAAAAACAACCTTTAGTAGAGCAACAAGTGTTCGTATTGACATTCAGGCAGACAAAAATACGGTCTGGAAATTGCTAACCGATGCCGCAGATTTCCCTAGATGGAATTCGACGATTATCTCTATAGAAGGCCAGATTGAATCAGGTCAAAAGATTCAACTTAAATCCACTACGGACGCATCTAGAATCTTTACTTTAAGTGTACAAATTGTAACCGCAGGGCAAAAAATGATTTGGTCGGATGGCATGGCTCCTTTTTTCAAAGGGGTTCGTACCTATACCCTCGATTCCAATCCAGATGGTAGCGTGCAATTTACCATGCAGGAGAAATTAGCTGGAATTATGTTTGCCTTAGCGGCAAAACACATTCCTAGTTTTGACGAACCTTTTGAACAATTTGCGGCTGACTTGAAAAAAGAAGCTGAAGCCATCTCTCACAACTAATTGAGGATTTTCAATCCTATAAATAATAACTCCAATGACTCGCATCTTTATTTTTTTTATTCTAACGCTGCTTTTTTCTTGTAATGCTAGCGAAACGCCTACGATTGAAAAGACCGTCAATGAAAATCAATCAACGGAAAAACCAAGTCCTATGCTTCCAAAAGAAACTGTTCCTGCCCCTAAACTAGATTTAATAGAAGCCAATCGCTTGTCCAAATTGCCTTTGGGCTGCATGGATACGGAATATCCCAATAAGTTGGGACAAGTTCTGAGTAGTGCCGACGATTTAAAAGCTCCAAGTGTCTTGCATCCTACCTTTTATGGTTGTTTTGATTGGCATTCAGCGGTTCATGGGCATTGGTCTTTAATTCGTTTGCTTAAGGCATTTCCAGACTTGGAAAATGCGGCAGAAATCAAAGAAAAACTAGCAACTCGTATATCTAAGGAAAATATTTTGCAAGAGATTCTTTATTTTAAGAGCCCTCAAAACAAAAGTTATGAGCGGACCTACGGTTGGGCTTGGTTGCTAAAATTAGCCGAAGAACTCCACACTTGGGACAGTCCTTTTGCTAGAGAGTTAGAACATAATTTACAGCCTTTAACCGATCTTATGGTCGCCAATTATTTGGAATTCTTACCCAAGCTCTACTACCCTATTCGGATTGGAACACATACCAATACTGGTTTTGGCTTGGCTTTCGCCTATGATTATGCCAATTCGGTGGGCAATGATACGCTCAAAAATGTGCTTGCCAATCGAGCCAAAGATTTTTTCTTGAAGGATAAAAATGGTCCTTTAGAATGGGAACCTGGAGGTTATGATTTCTTGTCGCCTTGTTTGGAAGAAATTGATATTATGAGACGGGTGCTTCCTAAAGCGGAATTTGCCACTTGGCTAAAACAGTTTTTGCCACAGTTGTCCAATCCTGATTTTAAATTAGAACCTGGTATTGTGAGTGATCGCTCGGATGGGCATTTGGTGCATTTGGATGGGGTCAACTTTAGTCGTGCTTGGTGCCTGTATGGCATTGCTCAAACCTTACCTGAATATGGGCACTTGAAAAACGTGGCGCACGAACACATTCAGCATTCTTTGCCTGCTATTGTGGATGGAAATTATGAAGGGGGGCATTGGTTGGCTAGTTTTGCGATTTATGCTTTGGGGAGTCTTGATTAGGATTTTTTGGTTTATCTTTGCTGTAATAATAACGATAACTAGTAAAAAGAAATGATTGTAGAAAAATTAGAACTGGAGAATTTTAGAGGTTTTGAACAGGCTGAAATTAAGTTTGATAAGCGACTTAATGTGTTTATTGGTGGTAATGGGGCTGGTAAAACTTCTATTTTGGAGGCTATTGTTGATTGTTTAGTTTATGTTCTAGAACCTATTGTCGATGAAAATTTACACAAAATAAGCAGTAAAGACGTTAATTATAATCATACATTTACCGTTACAAATATTTCTGTTCATGATCCAGAAATTTCTAAAAACCACCATTTCTATATTCAATCCTCTTATGGAGATACCCAACAAAGTTCTATTTATTCTGATGACAACCTTGATTCTTCTCTCGCTTTAATATCTATATTAGAGGATTATACAAAAGATAAAACTAATTCACTTCCTATTATAAAATTTTACCCCACCAATAGGAATGCAACCGCATACACAGAAAGAAAAGAAAAGAAAATATACCCAATAGCCCAAATAGAAACATGGGCAAATGTTCAACACAACAACGCTTCCTATTCTAAATTCCTAAACTGGTTCTTTGAAAACGAAACCAAGGAATTACGATTTAAAAGAGACCAAGAAGATTTTAAAGTAGAACTTCCTTATCTAAAAGCAGTTCGATTCGTTATTAACAAAGCCTTTCAAAAATTACATAAAAAAGACTTTATAGTCAAATCTAACCAGTTCAAACGAACAGGCTCAAACGACTTAATTCCAACGATAGTTCTTCAAAACAAAGCAACCAAACAAGAACTAGACATCAATAGCCTATCAGATGGAGAAAAAACTATTCTGACGTTGATTTCTGATATTGCGTATAATTTGTCGATTGCCAATCCAGAAGGCAAAACAACAGAAGAAATATTAGGCTCTAAAGGTATTGTATTGATTGATGAAATTGATGCGCATTTACATCCTACTTGGCAACGAGAAATTGTGCCTTTGTTGTTGGACTTGTTTCCTTCTATTCAGTTTTTTGTAACCACACATTCGCCGCAAACTATTGCCTCTATCAAAAGTGAGCAAGTCTTTATTTGTGATAATTTTGAAGTCTCTCAATTAGAATTTAAGACAAAAGGCTTAGATTCTAATACGATTCTAAGGCATGTTTTTAATTCAACTGATCGCCCTAAGGAATATCAAGTATTGCTCTCTAAATTTGACGATTTAATAGAAGCACAAGCTCCTATTAAAGAAATTGAAGCCGTCTTGTCCGAAATTACTAAAAAGGAAAAAGAAGATAGGCAACTAGATATTAGCCAATTAGAAAGTGAATTAGAATTACGTTTGGAAGCCTACAAATTTGATTTAGAGCATGAAGAAAATAACTAAAAAAGCTGCACCAACTAGCTTTCAACAATATATTCGTGCCAGTAATGCTAGTTATGAAGAAATGGATAAGGCGGTAAAAGACGAGCTTCTAGAAGCACTTATCCAAGAGCAAGGAGGCGTTTGTGCTTATTGTCAAATAAAACTCAAAACAGAGACGGCTACAATTGAGCATCATTGCGAACGAAGTATTTGCAATGGTTTGGAAGGAAAAGAAGATCGAACACTTGACTACAGCAATTTGTTTGCGGTTTGTCCTGGCATTGCTCCTAGTAAAGACAAAAAGAAACAATTTCATTGCGATACGCAAAAAGCAACGTTCAATAGTACGAATGGCTTACCGATGACTGTCTGCCCAACAAACACAGCCCATATCTCCACTATAAAGTATTCTTCTACTGGTCAACTTACGTCTAGTCATGTAGATTATAATGGAGAAATGGACAATATTCTGAATCTAAATATTCGTCATATCAAAGATATGAGGAAAAATAAATGGTTGCTTTTTTTCAAATATAGTCGAGGCAAAGATAAAACGATTAATACTGAAAAAATGAAAAAACTATTAGAAAAAGATCTTACAAAAACAGGAAATCATTATAAAAACAATTTCCCTGGTTTATCTATCTATCTGAAAGATAAGTTCTGTTAAGCCAACAAATCCTGCACCTCTTCCCAAAGTGGGTATTTAGTGGCAAATTGCTCTAGTTTCGTTCTATTTTCAGTCAATCTATAAATATGGAAATCACAGATTAAATTGAGTTCTTCCTCTTGACTAAGTGTTTCTGCATAATGCTCGTTTAAGCTATCAAACTCCACAAAGACCGCTTCTTCTACTCTAGGGCTAAGCTTTTTGATGAGCGCCCAAGTTTTTTCGTTGTTATAAATCGCACGAGGCATATAAAACCAATCCGCATAATTTAACGTAAGCGTTCCTTCGGTTGTCAAAATACGGTTCCAAGTCTTACTGTAGGCTTCCTCCTGTTTTTCCATGCCATAGGCTTTTGCCAAACACTGCAAAACAGCCGCTTCTGGCTTTTCCATTGCCGTAATAGTTGCCATAACTGCTTCCGATTTACCTTCTGCCAAGTCCTCTGCCAAAGTCCAAGCTTTATTTTCTTTGGTTAAATAAGGCTCTGTGGTATAGTTAATACTGTCTTGAATAGACGCTCTTTCGTCCATCAATTCTTCTTCCTCTGGCATTTTGTCTATCGCAAGATTGATGTATTCCAAGGCTTCGGTATACTGTCCAATTTGCTCGTACATGTTGGCAATTTCACGATAAGCGCCATCCACATCATCGTCGTATTCTAGTGCTTTTTTATAACTTTCTATCGCTTTTAGAGGCGTGCCATTAAAATCATAGACATCGCCAACGATATACCAACAATCGGCTAATAATTCTAAGTCATTCGGCAAAAGTGTGTCGCCCAAATTTAGATACGGCAAAAATTCACTCTTAAACCATTGGTAGCCTCTGCTGTGTAGCATCGCAATTCCATCTTCCTCTACTTCTACTAAAAACGCTTTTAACTCTTCCTTATCCATTATAGTTTTTTTATCGCAACAAACCTAAAGCATTGATTTACAAAACAAAAATCAATATTTTTTTATAACAAATTCTAAAAAATCATTCCAATGAAACCGCTCTATATTGCCTTTCATTTTATACTTCTTGATCTTTAGCACAAAGATAAATTAATCCTCGAATAAGAACACAAGGAAGCCTTAATAAAACTAAAATTACCAAGGGAATACGGATATTATCCTCCAAACGCATCCAAGCCTTCTTGCAACAAGTCAAACAGCTGCCCAACATGAAAACCATCGACCAAAGCATGATGGACTTCTACCGAAAGCGGCATTTTGACTTGTTCCCCCTCTTTAAAATACTTTCCAAAAACAAAGCGTGGAATGCTATCTTCTACGCTCGTTTTTCGGGCATGTTGAAAGCCTGTAAACGAAATCCAAGGCAGCGAGGACACATACACAACATTCGGTTCGGTATGTGGTACAAAGCCTTTTTCTTTCTTCTGGAGTTCAATAGCCGCTTGGCTTTTATTTATAAATTTGTCCAAATTTTGATAATAATCTAAGGTTCCATATAAGAACGTTTGGTCTTCTTTGAGAATCGTTACGCCTGTATCAATCGTATTGTACTCCAAGACCTCGCCCTTGTGTATTCGGCATTTAAACTCAGGGATACGCTGAAGTGTTTTTAACAAAG
>CACVAQ010000094.1 GCA_902727865.1 uncultured Aureispira sp.
CTTATATAAAAATTTAATTTCTTCCATTTAATTAGTCTAATTTCTACAAATTCCACGACTACGAACAATAAATCAAACGCTCAAATAGCAGCGTAGTTATGTATTTCTACAACAAAGACTGGTCTCTCAAGCGATATTCCATCACATAATTTACCTCATCCACATCCATTACAAAAGCGCCTTGTTCATACAACTCTTCCAGTTTTTGTTTGGCTTCATCAATGGATATTTTCTTTTTTAAACACAACAACGTTGGTGTTAGTTTCCCAGCGTGGTCAATTGCCAACTGAATGACATCTGCATCTGGAATTTTGATGCGTTGTTCAATAGGAAGTTGTATTTTTTGAAGATCGCTTTTCTTAGCGCTTGTTCTAAGTTTGGGTGCTTTGAGTCGAATAGATTGATTGATCACGTAAATGTACTTCAAGCCTTTTCTTAAAATACTAATGTGCCCACTTTTTTTCAAGCGTTGAATCAAGGCTTTGGATTCGTAAATATCAATTCCAAAAATCACGACTAATTCTGCCACCGTCACTTGATAATCGTCTACGTGTAAAAGAATCATTTCTATAATTTCCTTTTCAGAAAACGTCTTGATATTACTTCGAATAGACGCAATTAAAGGTACCTCTTCTTTTAGTTGATAAATCGCATTGCCCGTGCCGCTGCTATCGTAATAACTACGCAATACCCCTTGATATCCCAAGTGGGTCAACCGAGCCTTTGCTTCTTTTTTATTCAGAGAAGAAGAAGCGACCAATTGTTCCACGGTTAGAAAATGATTGGCTTGCGTCATCATTTTAAACAAATCGGCATCAGAAAGTTTGTGTTGACTTTCTGCGTGTTGCCCTTTCAATCTATTTTTTGCCCAGTAGACTATTCCTATGATAAACAAAAAATACAAAATGACTCCTATGATAAACAATATTTTCATGTCTTCTCGATTCAATTATGCCAATAAACTTCTATCTCTCAAATGATATTCAACCACAGCCCCCCTTTGATTCACATCCATCATAAATGCCCCTTGCTCGTATAGGTCATCCAACTTAATTTGCCCTTCTTCTATGGATATTCTTAATTTCAAACAAAGCAAAGTTGGCGTTAAACGGCCTTTTTGCTCAATCGCAACCTTGAGTACATCCGCATCAGGAAACTTGTGTTTCGATTTTTGGTATTGATTCTTATAATAAGCCATTATTATAAAAAAAAACTCCCAGTAAAAGCCATGATTCCAAAAAACGCAAAAAACTGTCCCATTATGACTGACGTTATCTTTTAAGATTACCTATTAGTAACTTTCTAAGATAGCAAAATTTCAATCATTTTAGAAGCGCTCCACAAAAAAAACCTCTCAAACATTTTTTTGTTCTTTAGGTAAAGAACAAAATTCAAACGACCTTTCTTTGAAGGTCTTTATCAAAAAAAAAATATATTTACACAAACATGATAATTTACTGTTCAACTTTAGATTATATTACTCTACCTATTCCTCAAAACAGGACTTAGATAGACTGCTAGTCTATGGTCGTGGAGCCCCCGAAAAGGTCCCGTAAGTAACAAATTCTCAGCGTATTTAGAAAAACTTTTTCTTATACCATTGATAATACTTCGTGGGATTTTTAGTTTTTTTACCAAAAAACATAAAAACCATTTCATATTAGTTTGATTATCAATTTTTTAGTTAAATTAACAATTCAAAGCTATCTTGTTGATAATCAAACTAATATAATTTAGCTACGCTGAGCCTTCGGGTTCTCCACGAAGTAATGATTGATTAATTTTTGAAAAAAAAGTATTTATGCAATTGCACCTTACCTTTAAGCTATTATTATGTTTCTTTTTAATTGGCTTAAACAACAACCTTTCAGCTCAAGAAAACTTCCCTCATATAGAAGGAGAAGTATTGATTCGCGTCAAAGATGGCCATTCTATTGCTTGGGTAATCAAAGACTTAGAAATACACAAAGGCTTACAAACTTATGTGAATACAAAATCTTTGTTATCCGAACACATGAACATCTGGCAAGTTACGTTCAATAAAGATATTGTGAGTACTTCCAAAATGTTGGAAAAAGCTAAGAACCATCCTTCGGTGCACAATGCTCAACTCAATTACATCCTAGAGAAAAGGGCGACGCCAAATGACGCTTCGTATAGTCAACAATGGCAATACGAACAAGCTTCCGATTTTGATTTAGATGCTTCAACAGCTTGGGATATTACGACAGGTGGCGTTACGGCACTCGGAGACACCATCGTTATTTGCGTCATTGACGATGGTTTACAAGTAAATCATCCAGACTGGGGGGATAATGTTTGGAGAAATCACCAAGAAATTCCAGGAAATGGGATCGACGACGATGGCAATGGCTACATTGATGATTTCCAAGGTTGGAATGCAGATAATAACGACAATGATATTGTGGCTAGTGGGTTCTCCACGCATGGAACACCTGTAGCAGGTATTATAGCTGCACAAGGAAATAATGGACTTGGAGTTACTGGCGTGAACTGGGATGCTAAGCTCATGTTTGTTGTCGGTGGTGGTAATAGCGCCAACTCGATTGCCGCTTACGACTACCCTTTGGCTTGCCGAAAGTTGTACAACCAAACCAATGGCGCATTAGGTGCTTTTGTTGTCGCAACCAATGCCTCTTGGGGCGTTGACAATCAACAATGTGCTACTTATGCGCCCTTGGTGAATGAATTTTACGACACCTTGGGGGTCCACGGCATACTTAGTGCTGCTGCAACAGCCAATGCCAATAATAATGTTGATGTAACGGGAGATTTTCCGACTAGTTGTAGTAGTGACTTCTTAATCACGGTAACGAATATGAACCAATCTGGAAACAAAATTGGGCAAGCTGGTTATGGATTGACGACGGTAGATTTGGGCGCTTATGGAGAAGGTACGTATACCTTAACAACAAACAGTGGTTATGGTAGTTTTGGAGGCACCTCTGGCGCAACACCTCATGTCACTGGAATAATCGGTTTACTGTATTCGGTTCCTTGTCCTCGATTGGCTTTATTAGCCCGTACAGAACCTGCTCAAACGGCTTTATTGCTCAAACAAATCATTTTAAATTCTAGTGTTAGTAATGTCGATCTACAAGGTTTAACCGTTAGTGGAGGAGTCTTGAACATGAAAAATGCCTTAGATTCTGCAATGGTTATTGGCTGTTCTTTATCTGGTTGCCATGAACCTTACAATGTCTTGGCGAATGCCGTTACAGGAACAACCGCTTCGATTAATTGGGATCGTGTGGACTCTACCAATCTTTATTATCTGCGCTACCGTGTGGTCGGAACGCCTACTTGGATGTTCTCGAATACAAGCGATACGTTTTCTCTTTTAAGTGGCTTAACGGCTTGTAGCGACTATGAAGTCGAAATTGCAGCAGACTGTGATTCATCAGTTTATTCTAGCAACTATATTTTCAAAACGGGAGATTGTTGTTTGGCTCCTAGTACAATTACGGTAGATACTTCGAATTTAACAACAGCGACGTTTTCTTGGGCTGTCGATCCTTCTGTGACCACCTATACCGTTGAATATAAATTACGCACTGCTAGCACCTGGTTGACCACCACGACTACAAGCCCAGGCATTACGCTTTCAGGTTTAGATAGTTGTGAAGCTTATGAGCTTCGCATTCTTTCTACTTGTGCGGTAAATGTTAACAACCAATACTCTGCTACGATTGAGTTTGAAACAACTGGCTGTGGCAACTGTGCTTCGACGAATTATTGTACGTCGGTAGGACAAAACTCTACGGATGATTGGATTCAAGGTGTAAGTATTAATAACATCAACAATATAACTGGCAATGATGGAGGCTATGTTTCTTTTGTTAATGGTGGCCCAACAACCGATTTAGCACAAGGTGGCGCATACCCTATTTCTATAGATATTGGTTTCAACACAGGATTTTGGGCAACAGAATGGTCTTTGAAGGTTTGGATTGATTACAATCAAGATGAAATATTTAATGATTCAACAGAATTGGTGTACGATCCTGGACTAATTTTAACAGCGACCAACACCCACAGAGGAACGGTTACAATTCCCAATAACGCTGTTTTGAGTAGAACTCGAATGCGTGTTGCAGTCAAATGGGGAACCAACCTTTTGAGTTCTTGCGGCAATGCTTCTTATGGAGAAACAGAGGATTATTGTATTAATATTACACAACCTACTGGTATTACAGTAGAAGAAATACTTCCGAGTACAACCTTAAATATTTACCCAAATCCTTTTGAGTCACAAGTAACGGTCAATATGAATAGTATCGAAGATCAAACTGCAACGCTTATCTTAAGTACGATTACGGGACAGGAGATTATCAACTTAACGACACAATTAGATTTAGGAGAAAATATGTTGCAACTACCAACCAATAGATTACCCCAAGGTGTTTATCTCATGCGTCTTTTATTAGAGGATGGCTCTATTCTTACAAAGAAAGTAATTAAGCAATAAAAACACTTAGACTAAAATCTAAACAACTTCAAAACCTTAGCCGCCTAAATGAAAATTTTGGGTGGCTTTTTTTGTCCGAACAATCGCTCCATAATGTTCCAAGCAAACCGTTTAAAGAACAGAAAACATCGCCCAAAAGTACTGGCACAAAAAAAGGCAGCCAATCGCCTTTTGCGATTGACTGCCAACTAGAAACACTCAACTTGACCTATACTTAGCTTCTTTACTTTAGGGAGTGAACATTAAAAGCACAGCGTTGAATCATTCCTAATTTTGGTAACCTAATTTTCTAATCTAGCCTGAACTTAAAACTAGTTGTAATCCAAAAAGAGCATAATACGGTTCTACCTTATAGTTTATTGATTTAGTAAGATTAAATAATAACTGTTGATTTATATATAAAATTCTCTTGTCTTTACACCTTGTCAAATTCGTATAATTCGTGTGCTTCAATCACTTCTAGCAAATGGTCGGCTTCTGCTAAGCCCATTTTTTGCAAACCAGAAACCCAAATAATATAATCGTTTCCTGCAATTGTTTTTAACTCTTTAAATGGCGCTGCATTTAGTTTTATACTATTGGCACGAAAGCTTGTCCAAGCATTCTGATAATGGATGTAACACTCTTCTTCATAAGTACCCCTGCCTATAATTCCTTCCGCCAAATGATTGTCTGTGCAAGTGATGTGAAAATGATTGTGCCCTACTTGGGCCAATTCAGAAACCCCATAATTACTATGCAAAATAGATAAGCCCAAAATAACAGAAGCAGGAATACCAAACTTCTTCATTTCCCCTTGTGCGACATCTGTAAAGCGAGCAATATAGTTTTCTTTCGCTTCCTCTGACAAAGCAAGCATGCTGCTAGGTTCAACCAAATCATCCTGCATCCGATCGTCTGTAATAACAGGCTCTGGATAATCAGCATACAACAACATTCCTGCTTGACTATTGGTGGTGGCTTTTGAACTAAAATCTAAATTGAACAATAGAAGCACAACGGCAACGCCAATTGCTTTCGGCCAATGCCTTTTAGACATTCCTAGCAGCGCCTCTTTTGTCATTTGGCGTTTTAATTGTTGCCAATGAAACGCATAAAACAAAGACTGAAAGATGTACTTAAAAGAGAGTTTTTGAGGCGCCCTAGTTTCTTTTGCCAGAACAATATTAGTTTCTGAAACGGTTTCTGTATTTTGTGGCTCAATTTCTACCAAGTCTACCAACTCCTCTTTTATTGGGGTTGTATTTTCTGTCACTAACACATCAGCACAAAAGTCGATGTTGAGATTGTTTGTCTGGTTAGTTTCCATTATTTTAATATTTAGACTTAAAATGATTTTCAATTGTTGTGTTGAACTCTTTTGCTGACACAAATATAAAACATTTTGTTTCTAATTCCAAACTTTTGTTTTAAATTTTTAAAACTATTTGTTTTATGCAACTTTTTTATGCCCACAAAATAGAAGCGTCTAAAGCCTTTTTAGACCCAGAAGAAACAAGACATTGCACAAAGACCTTACGGAAAAACATCAACGATATCATATCATTTACAGATGGTTGTGGCGGAATGTATGCAGGTAAGATTGTTGATTTCAACAAAAAAAGTTGCACCCTAGAGATTCTTAAAACACTAGAAACAAGTGATAAAAGAAATTTCAAACTTCATCTAGCAATTGCACCGACCAAAAACATAAATCGCTTAGAATGGTTCTTAGAAAAAGCAACCGAATTTGGGATTGATGAAGTGACCTTCTTGCTCTGTCAGCGCTCAGAACGCAAAAAGATTCGCTTAGATCGTTTAGAAAAAGTGGTTCTTTCGGCTGCCAAACAATCTCTCAAGAGCATCTTTCCTAAAGTCAATGATTTAACAAAATTTAAAGATTTTATTCCGCAAGCTAAAGCAGACTTCAAAGGTATTGCGCATTGCAACACGCCCGATTTGCCACATTTAAAAAACGTACTCCAACAAGAAGTAACTGAAATCTTAATATTAATAGGTCCTGAAGGAGATTTTTCGGACGCGGAAGTTGCTTTGACTAAAGAACATGGTTTTGAGGAAATTGGATTGGGAACGAGTCGTTTGCGGACCGAAACGGCTGGCCTTGCAGCTTGCCATACCGTGCATTTGTTACACGCTTAGATGACAATAGGGCAACAAATGCTGTTGAATTAACCGATCGTCCACTCATCGGACTCCTACTCCATCCAGAGAAGTTGCCCGAAAAATCATACTAAGTGTAGAATTTAAAATCCAAAACTTCAAGCTTCTATAGATTAATTTAAACTTTTTTGTTTCTTTTTATTAAAAACCCTATAAATCATTTTTATATTAAAATGACAAGGACCGCAAAATGAAATACAGCTACTCGGTTAGTTTTGTATAGAGATCATATTTGATATAGCATCATAAAGCACTTAAAAAATATAATCTCCTCATTTACATAAAGTTTTAGTACTAAAAAATTGTAATCTTCAAAAAAATAACCTAAAATTGCGTCTTGAACAAATAAATAACCAAATAAAATAAAAAAATGAAAAGTATATTCAAATTATTGACAGTTGTACTAATTACTGTATTATTAGCTTCTTGTGGTGGTAGTGGTGCTTCTAATAATATAGTTGGAGCATGGCATGTAGATTTAAGTTCTATCGACTTAGTTTTAGGTGATGGTGTTCCTGCACCAATGAAAGGTATGGTTCAAGCTCAGAAAGACGGTCTTATCGCAGAAGGAGAAGGTAAATCAGATGACGTTACCATTGAATTCACTGAAGCTGGTAAAATGGTCGTTTCTAAAAAAGGAGATGAAAAAACAGAAGAATTAGATTATAAATTCGACGGAAGTAAATTAACTCTAAGTGGAGACTTAGATGGTGAGAAAGTTGACATCGACTTAAACATCTCTGAATCTACTGCTGAGAAATTAACAATTGCTATGACTGGAGAAGAAATTCTAGCGCAAATCAAAGCAAAATACCCTGAAGTATTAGCTATGGCTGGAGAAATGGATGTTGATACAATGGTAAAAGGATGTACTATTGCTATTTCATTCAAAAAATAAGCTTGATAGACTAATCTTATTAAGAAGGAAGAAAAAGGATGACTTTAAGAAAGTCATCCTTTTTTTCGTTTAGAAAAGGATTAGAGTTCCTAAAAGACAAAAAGTGCTGCTCAATTAAGAACAACACTTTTCTTTCACCCATAAAATAACGCTAAGCTGTAGCGTCTCTAGCTACTACAACTCAGGAAACTTCCTAAAAAACAATTCTACTCTTTATTTTAGGTCAATTGACCTAAATTACTTTTTCTTTTTTTTACTTTTTGATACATTCTCAGAGAATGCGTTTGAAAAGTGCTGCTCAACTAAGAACAACACTTTTCTTTCACCCATAAGTAACGCTAAGTTGTAGCGTCTCTAACTTCTACAACTCAGGAAACTTCCTAAAAAACAATTCTACTCTTTATTTTAGGTCGATTGACCTAAATTACTTTTTCTTTTTGCTACTTTCTCAGAAAGTGTGGTTAAAAAGTGCT
>CACVAQ010000095.1 GCA_902727865.1 uncultured Aureispira sp.
GAAGTACTTCTTAGTCAAACTTCCAATAAGGTTTATCAAAATCAACGTCTGGTAACCAATCTTGTAAATTATCTAAATTAAACTTCGCTACTACTTCTGGCAATTCCAAGTCCCTTAGTCGATACAAGCGTCCCAACATTCTTGGTTCGATATCAAGCATTGGATTGTGCTGTAATTTCAAAACTTCCAATCGCTTAATATCACAAACAGAGCGAGGACATCTTTCTAATTGATTCGACGTTAAGTCCAAAATACGCAAGTTCGCTAATTGCCCTAAATCAGCAGGCATTTCGGTCAACTTGTTGTTAGAAAGATACAATTCTTCTAAGCTCATTGCTTTGGTCAAACTTTCAGGTAAAAAGTTCATTCGACAATCCTCAACATAAAGTCGTTTTAACTTAGGTAAGTCGCTTGCCGCAATCAATACAGGATGTTGGTTCCAATAATGTTTTGCTTTCCACTGCAACTCTTCAAGATTGCTAAACTTAGATAATACCGCTGCAAAGCTTGCAATTTCACTGTACACGCCAAAAAACTTTGGTGTAATGATCAAAGTATCAAAATGAGCTAAAAAAGTTTCATTGTCTTCCTTTTCTGCCCAAAAAGTCATTTTGTCTGCTGATTGCGCAATCATGCTATACATCTCATCGTCCCATTCCACTCCCAAGCCCAATAGGAACATGGCGGCCAATTCGTGATTACTCATATCATTACTAGCAATCAACTCTTTGATTTGAGCAAACTGTTGTTCTTCTTCTGACAAGGGCTTTTTTTCTTCTATAGGAAATTCTGGTTCCTGTTCTTGGTCCAACACCTCTAGCACGACTTCCTTAGGAAGTGCTATGTGTTTTTTAGGTGACAACCATTCTTTTATTTTCGAAAAAAATCCCATTCTACTTTATAATTTTGATTCTTTGACAAACTCCTGCACGAAGTAAATCGGGTATTAATACTTTAAACGTCTTCTTTATCAATCAATATACGTCGGAAGGTTTAAATAGAGCGTCGGAAATCCTATTGATCGGAAACGACTTTCTACTTAAAATATATATCTACCACGAACAACAAATGAAACGTTCCTAACCAAAGGAAATACGTAGCCGTAAAGCTCAATTCATAGCTATCAGAACTGCCATCTGATCCATTTTTTTATCGCACGAATGCTTACAAAGCTAATTCTAAATTAGAAGCATAGTCGAAGGACTTAACCGTATCCACAAACATTTTGACACCATCCAAAGGCGTATCGGGATAAACACCATGTCCTAAATTGGCAATATGATGAGGCCCGTAAGCTCGCAACATATTTTGAGTCATAGATTGGATTGTCTTCCCATCTGCATACAAAGCACAAGGATCTAAATTTCCTTGAACCACCTGTGTCTTGCCCAACAAAGCACGAACATCTTTCGGTGTTTGTAACCAGCCCAAACCAACAACATCACAACCTGCGTTTGAAATGTCGGACAAAGAATGCCACGCTCCTTTTGCAAACAAGGTTACAGGAACATCCGTAATTGACTCCGCAATACGCTTTAAATAAGGCAAAGAAAACGCTCTAAAACTATCTGGTGTTAGAACCGCCGCCCAAGAGTCAAATACCTGAATTAAGTCTGCTCCAGATTTCACCTGTTCTTTCAGATAAGCAATCGTAGACCTTGTAATTTTATCCAACAGGCGATGCGCCAATTCGGGATTTTGGTACATTAGTTTTTTGGCTTTCGAAAAAGTCTTGCTTCCTTGCCCTTCTAACATATAACAAAAAATCGTAAAAGGCGCTCCAGCAAAACCAATCAAAGGCACTCGACCATTTAATTCTTGCTTCGTCAATTTCAGCGCATCAAACACATAGCCCAAAGAAGAAGCCGCAACTTCCCCCTCCAACAACGCATCTATATCGGCTTCTGAAGTAATCGTTTTTGGAAAGAAAGGTCCCTTCCCTGGAATCATTTCATAAGGCAATCCCATCGCTTCTGGAATCACTAGAATATCTGAAAAGATAATCGCTGCGTCAACGCCCAATTCGTCTACAGGTTGTATCGTTACTTCACAAGCCAATTCTGGCGTTTCAACCAACTCCTTAAAGCCAGACAAGCTTGCCCGCAAAGCTCTATATTGAGGCAATATACGCCCTGCTTGACGCATCAACCATACTGGTGCCCGTTCTGTTTGTTCTCCTCTTGCTGCTCTTAAAAATAAATCGTTCTTTAACATGCTTACTGTTTATATTTTGGGTAAGTAAGTAGATGGACAAAAATAATTAACACTAAAATAGGACATCTTTTGTCCGTCTACTTACTTCCGTTCCGTTATTATTGGATACTTTTTTATTTCAATAAAATGGTTCTTTGACATTTTTTGCTATCGCCTAGGCTGTTTTTTTTCATAACAGTAGTTTTTGGCTTGTACCTTTCAAGTAGAAAGTCGTAAATTATTGCCTGTTAGCAAACTTCCGTGCTGCTTAAAGCATACGACTTACTACTAAAATAGTAAAACCTAAGCCATTTTGTATAGGCTAGCAAAAACGGCCCAACGACCAATAAAAATAAGGCGCAATTTAGTCAATTACCGCATTTTATTTATCTGATTTTTGTAATAATTTATCTTGATAATAAACATACATTTGATGTTGTGACCTTTTGGGCGACGAATCATTCTGTTTGTACTCATTTTTTTGTTTTCCATCAATAATTCTAGCCTTCACATTGTCTTTGAATTGTATGTTCAAGAAATCTTTAATTTCTTGTTGCAAATCTTTGGCATAAATTGGAAAAGCGCATTCGATTCTATAAAATAAATTTCGGGTCATCCAATCGGCGGATGAAAGGTATATTTTTTCGTCGCCTCCATTATAAAAGCGATAAATTCTAGTATGTTCTAAAAAACGATCGATAATACTAATAATTTTTATATTCTCACTAAAACCGCTTTGATTCGGCACGACACTACAAATACCTCTAATAATCATTTTAATTTTCACCCCAGCATTACTCGCCTCATACAATTTAGCGATCATTCTAGAATCTTGAATACTATTCAGTTTCAGTGTAATTTCCGCTTTTTTACCCGCTTTGGCATTTTTTACTTCTTGTTCAATCAGTCCGTATAGATTCCGACGCATTCTAAATTGCCCCACCAACAAATGCTTAAATGTTTTTTCTGGGCGTTTTTGGTATTCTAAGAAGTCAAAAATCATCTCCACTTCTTTCGTCAATCGCTTGTCCGCCGTCATAAACCCAAAATCGCTGTAGATTCTAGAGGTATCTTCATTAAAATTCCCCGTCCCCATGTAGGCGTATTTCTTAGATTTCCTGGTAATTAACAACAACTTAGCATGAACTTTCAAATCAGGCAAGCTATACATAACCTTTGCTCCCCAAGACTCCAAACGCTCTGCCCAAGACAAATTTGCCTCCTCGTCAAAACGAGCTTTTACTTCCATAAAAACCATCACGTTTTTACCTTCTTGAATGGCAAACCGTAACGCAGCAATAATACGAGAATCTTTTGCTACTCGATATTGTGCAATTTTTATCTCCGTCACTTCTGGATCTAATGCGGCTTGTTCCAACAAACGAATCACATATTCGTACTTTTGATAAGGAAAATGCAATAGATGATCCTTCTGCTCAATGATCGGAAATAGCTTCGACTGATTGTGTAAGTCAATATGACTTAAAGGAGGTAGTGCAATATCCTGTAGCTCCTTCATATCAAAATTAGGGAATTTAAAAAAGTCATAATTGTTATGATACCTTCCCTCTGCTTGCAAATCACCTTCTTTTACTTGTAAAGCTACTGTCAAGAAATCTAGCGTTCTCTTTGTCATTCTACGATCGTACACAAACCGAGTTCCTCTTCCAATTCTCCGTTTTGCAATTCCTTTCTTAATTTTCTCAATTAAGTTGCCTGTATATTCATCTTCTATATAAATATCGGCATCCCTAGTCATTTTAATCGAAAACGCATCTCGAATTTGATACCCAGGAAATAAGCGAGGCAGACAATAACGCACCACATCATCTAAAATAATGATTTCTTTGCGATCTGAGTCTCGGCTTGGAAGTTCTACAAATCTAGGAAACTCATCCGACGGAACTTTGACCACAGCATAACGATTAATATGACCTGCTGTTTTTAAACGAACGGCTAGATAAATCGCATTGCTAGGTAAAAATGTTCGAATTTTATTCTTAACCAATAACATTGGTTGAAGGTGCTGTATGAGTTTTTCTTCAAAAAAACGATCTAAAAATAGATGATGGTAAGAGTTTAAATTTTTAGGGCGAAGAATAAAGATGTTCTGCTTGCCTAGTTCTGGCAAAATTTGTTCTTTATAAATAGTATCAAACTCTACTTGTTGTTCTGTTACAATTTGACGGATTCGCTTTAAAATTAGCTCAGGAGAAAAGTCCATTTGACTTTTGGTCTTTTTCCCCAAACGAATCAATGCTTTTATGGCAGCAACTCGAACTCGAAAAAACTCATCCAAGTTAGAAGAGTAAATTCCTAAAAATTTAATTCTTTCAAATAAAGGTACCGATGGATCTTTTGCTTCTTGAAGTACTCTATAATTAAATGAAAGCCAGCTAATGTCTCTATGTATGAAGGGAATGTCTTTTTTCTTAAACATAAATATTATTGTTTTCAATCCTTTTTTGATCAATGCTTGCTCTGTAAACGTTTCCCTATCTATAAGCAAGTTCGATTACTTACTCCTGCTTCTATAAGTTTTCTTTGGGACTTTCGCTCGTCTGTTCGAGGATAGGACGCTACCCTTATAATAGCCCCCTTTTAGTGCATCCAAACAAAATAAAAGTTGGTGTCTTTAATTCAAAAAAAATAAGGCATATTTATTATTTTTTTATCTAAGACCAAAAGTAACAAAGGATTTTATATTTACAGCATAAACAGAAATGAAATATTAGAGGGATTAAGCCTTAGGAAACTATTTTAAACATTAATTATTTTAATATAAAAATAAAAACCAAAAAAATAAAGAACTATTATTTTATAAATTCAACAAGCCTACTTAACCCTTATGTTAGATAGGCCGTTACTATAAAGTTATAGTAATCTTAATTTGCTGTTATTTTCAAAAATTGGCACAAATCTTCCCTCGGTCTGGCACGAATAAACACCAATTTAAAAAATATTTTCATACTTTTGTGAATGAGCTTGTAAGACTTAAAGTTTCCCTCTTACAATAAATTCAAACCAAATTCCCTGGCTTATGTTTGTTGTTTCTATTTTATCCTACTAAGCCAACAACACAGCACCTATCATCACTAACTACTTATTTTCAAACACAATAGACATATATTATAATAAGATTATAATTTTTATTATATTACATTTATAGGATATAATCCTTTCATTAAGGTAACAATTCTATTTTTTTGAACATAGAAAGTGTGCTACACGAGAAAGCAATACATTATTATTTTTTAAAACCAACAAAAGTTAATTCGTTTCCCTATAATTCCCATTATCTTAAATCCAAATAGAAATTGACCAATATTTTGATGTAAGTTCTTATATGCGCTTAAATTTGACTCTTAATGAATATTCTTATTTCCTAGTATCAAAGAATAAAACATAAGAATATAGAGTACAAATTTATTGTTGATCTGATATAAAATGAAGCCTTGCAATATTTTATTTACTTAATTTAAGGGATTAAAAAAGTGCTTGAAACAGAATTTTTTCAAGACAAAGTAAAATAAGAATCAAAATAAACTCAAACTTCTAGTAATACTTCTAAAATGACTAATTTCTCCAAATACGCCGTTGCTGCCATAGTACTACTCTCTTTTTTACCTTTAGGATACCAATTTCTAAATCAAGAGATGAATGCCGAAGAAATTTTTGCAGCTAATTTCACTACTGAAAAGATTACTGATTTCAACAATCAACGAAATACGGATGTAAGTAAGGTAAAAACTCCTGAAGAAGTGGAAATGGCTAAGAGTGTTCTTATTCGATCGAAGGCTATTATTTCTTATAATGAAAAAAAATACCCAGAAGCAATCAATTTGTTTAAATCTCATTTAGCTTCTGACACAAATATTAAAAATAAATCTAAAGTTGAACTTTATTTAGCAAAGTCTTATTTAGCTGATAATAAGCTTGTTGAAGCAAAAGAAACATTAAAAAAAATAATTAAAGAAGGTAAAAATTCTTTAAAACAAGAAGCTGAGTGGTATTTGGTATTAACTTTGATTAAAGAAAATAACGTCGAGCAAGCAAAAAAAGGATTAAATAGAATTCTACTTTCCCAAACATCGTCTGCTCACAAAAAGAAAGCATTGAAGTTGCAACAACAAATTGACAAAAATTACGTACTATAAGATATATACTTCATTATCTTTTATTGTCTTTCACTTCTTTTTCATCTTTTTTATTAAGATTAAAAGAAGTTAGATTAAGTATTGTCTTATCAATTTTGTCCTAAACTTCTTCTTTTTTTGACGAAATAAGGTTAGATTGCACTTGCTTATTAATTTTTTTTATTTAGTTTCAATAATAAGAAGTAAATAATTATGCTTAAAAGGCATTATCTTATCTTAGAAATTCTATAATTTGACTAAAAACTAAGATTTCATGGTTGTAAGAACTGTACTCAGATTTACCAAATGTTTCGCTTTAATCGCTCTTGTGTTTCTATTTTCTGCCGATGACGCTGAAGCACAACGCGGAAGAAGAGGTAATCGTACTAAAAACAAAGGCGGAGAATTAACGATATTAAAGAACTTACCAGAGTTTTTTGTAAATGATAATTTACTTCCGAAATACTTGAAAGTTATTTATAAAAAAGATGCCGCTCGTTTAGCGCTGCGTCTAATTAATAAAGAACAACGTATTTCAAAGCAAACTATTCGTGTTCCAGAAGAACTGGTTCAAGCAATTTACAATGCGCTTGTAGCGGTACGTACTTCGGATTATGGTGCTATTGATACCATCTCTAGCAAATACAATGTCCGCTCTTTTCCAATTCCAAATGTAGAAAGTATTATTCTTGTATTTGAACACGACGCTCCTTGGGTAGAACCCTTAAAAAAACGTCAAGATACAACAGGTAGTGTTTCTATTAATAACCTAATTCGAGAATACAACTTGGTAATGACTCGTATGGTTTATTTAGATGAAGAACGTGCGGGTTTGGTTCTTCAATCAAGAGAGCCGCTAAATATGCCTGCTTTAATGATGAAGTTCTTTACTAGTGAAGGCGTTGGATCTATTGAGGAAATTCTTCCTTATGGTGATGGCAATGATATTAGTATCGTTCGTAGTAATGATGGCTGGGAAATTGTTTACAGTGTCAAGTTTGGTAACTGTGTCAATCAATGTCAAAAATTCCACGAATGGAAATTCACAGTAAGTGAAGGTGGGGAAGTTGCCTACATCGGAGGTTCTGGACACACGATTCCGCCTTGGATTAATGCAAATGCTCAAACAAAAAAATATCCTGATGTTCTTAAAACGAACTAAGATTAAATAAAAAAGTAATAAAAAAGGCTTTCTACGATGTAGAAAGCCTTTTTTATTTATGGTATAACTTCTATTCTAAGTGCCGATCTAGAATAACGAATAAGTAATCTTGCAATCAATGAAGTAAGTAACAATATCAGGCATTTATCTACCCTACAACGAGTTGGAAGTGTTTCAATCTATAGTGCTTTATGAACAAGGGTAAGTAACCACGCCCCTCTTTGAGCTATTTAACTTCTGACTACTTAAGTAGATGGACAAGATTAGAATTGCTGCGTTTAAATAAGTTAACAAACGTGGTATCACCTAGATCTAAAATTGATTGAGCTACACCACGTTTATAATTCATCCTTGATGTGTCACTTAATACGACATCGTTCTACGGCTAAGGAATGGTCAATAAATAAGATGAACAAATTTGAAGCTGGATTTTTGTTTCAAATTTTGCTAAAGATGAGAAGTATGAGTGTA
>CACVAQ010000096.1:0-2458 GCA_902727865.1 uncultured Aureispira sp.
AAAAAAAAAAGACATTGGAGTTTATCCAACGTCTTTTTTTTTATTAAAAATTATTTTTCTACGCTAAATTTCATTTAGAAATCAGCGCCAATCAAATCATAAAACATTATTCATTCAAGAAATCCTCAAACAAATCCCAAACACCTTCTGATTTTGTAAAACTTTCGTGGGCAGCCGAAGAATACTCTAATCGAATAAGCCCCTCTGCTAACAAATCTTGGTTTTCACCATCAACATTAACATACATTTTTACAGTTACATCATATGTTTTTCCAATCATCAATTTACTTTTTTGACTGTACAACAAATTCATAAAGGCATAATCTTGCACCCAATTGCTGCGGTAAGAACTATAAAATCTCAATCCTCTAGGAGAATGTTGTCTATCATCAAAAGAAGACGTCTCTAATCTAGGAATCATTTTTCCCCATTTAGATCCTTTCGCACGACAGTCTACTCTAGAATCTGATGCGCCATTCATTTCATATACAATATTAACCTCTTTCCCAGGAAACATATCCTTAGGTGGGTATTTAAAGAAAGCCATATAATAAACATTTTTGTTCATGTCAATACTAGACTTAAATCCTTTTCCATCTACCATTGGCTTCTTGTTCATTAAGCCCCTTTTGCACAATAAATCGTTTCGCTCTGCAAAGACAATTTTATTCACATTATTCTTAAAAATTTTGTTTTCCATCCAACTTGCCGTCTCTTTATCTAGCTCAGTTTTCTTGATTGCTTTCATTTTTTGATCATAAAGAACCTGTGCCGTCTCCACATCATAATCCGTCAAAGCTGCTTTGTCTTTTGCCAAAACAGACTGAACAACGTCTTCGATTATAAAGACATAAACATCATCTGCTATTTTTGCGATAGCATGGCCTCTTGCATTCACATCGGTATCAGGCATACTATGTGCTCTCATAGCAAAATAGTCAAACTTATATTTGTTTCTGTACTTTTCAGAAAGGCGACCAGACTCATAATATGTCTTCTTGTCGTAAGTCTTGCCAAAGGTTACTGTTAATATATTTTCAATTTCGCCATCAATTTTTTCTTGAAACGAAAATCCAATCGTTGTAAAAGAGCCAACAACAGATTTGTTCATATAATAAGTGCCTGACATTCCTGTTGGATCAGAAAAGTCATACATAACTTCTTTACTTTTGGGTTTCTTATCTGATTTTCCTTTAAGAAGTTTTTCTGCCAATTTCCCAAACTGTGCAGTCGTGGTGTTCACGGTCGTAAAAGCTATAAAAAAGCTTAATAATAATGTAGTTACTTTCATTGAGGTTTTAAATTTAGTTTAAAAAATATTAATTATATTAGTTTAAAAAATTGTCTTTGTTTAGTTTTTTTGCTGGACAATATCAAGGGCTTAATATTGCCGTCCAGCAGATCCAGTAGACCCAGTTCGTCCCAAGCCATTGGCTTTACCACCTTTGCCACCGTGGTTCTTCACAACAACTTTTAGCGAGCCTACTCCTGTTCCAGTAATGCTAACATCACCGCCGTCGCCACCATTACCGCCATTATTACTTCCACAATTGCTTCCAGAGTCCGCATCTCCTCCACTGCCTCCATAACAATTCACATACAATTGTTTGTCCACATGAATAATACAGCTATAAGAATGTCCTTTGCTGTCTTGGACAGTGATCTCATTTACAGGTTCTCCATTAATTGTTTTTGAAGTAGCCGACACACTTACATTTTGGCCATCTCCACCAGAACCCCCAGAACCGCAGTTGTAATTACTTTTTCCATAATAACCCAAGAAAGAATAATAAACATCTGATTTATAATTCAATAGCAATTCAAATTTTCCTTTTATAGCCGTATTCCATTTTGAAGAAACTTCAATTTCAATTTTGTGGTCTTGAATTTTTTTGCTGTCGTTGAAGACTTTAAAATCCCCTCCTGCATAGTCGCCACTTTTCGTCGTTGCCACAAAATCGGTATAAGGCGTTTTACCTCCTAAATTCTTAGTTTTAAGCACTTGACCATTCTTCAATTCGACCTCAATCCCAACTTGTACAACCGAAAACAAGCCATATTCTGTCATGTTATCGACCTTTTTTAATCGAATAGACTTGATCTCTTTACCTTCTAAAGTATTCGCCTCTTTTTCTGCTAATTCTAATGCTTTATGATCCTCTTTTCGTGCTTCTCTTGCAGTCGATTGTTTGGTAAGAATTGTGCGCCTATAGTTGGTTAATCGTTCTGTTTCTGCTTCAAAACTATTCACAGACTGATTCGTTAAGATATAACTAATAGTTGCTCCTTTTTTGGCAGACCATAAGTAATAATAGATTTTATTATCTAGTACAGAAACATTAATTGCTTCATTTCCTCCATAATAAAAGGCAGGATATTTCGGTAAATCTACTTCATAATATTCGTCTAAAATACCTACTCTTTTAATCAATATTTTAGGGCAAATATCTCCTTCCTT
>CACVAQ010000096.1:2558-4669 GCA_902727865.1 uncultured Aureispira sp.
GTAATGTTTAGGGGTACAGCAAGCTAATTATGCGAGCATAATGACTGTTTTTAAGCCGTAACCTATCGGAAAAGAGCAAAAAAACGTTTTATATATTTTTACAGGTTTCATAAGATCATAGAACAGCGGCTAATACCAATCTTCCCGATTAATAAAAGCTGCATTATCTTTGGATCTAGAACAGGCAGAAGTGCTTTATAAGCCAAGTATAAAATAAATGACTATTAGCAATAGTGTTCCTTAGAAGAGAAATCAATATAGTTTCACTTCCAAATTTTCCAGTAAAATTGAGATATATTGTGTCTAAAATTTTCTAAGTAGAAAAGTGAGAGAGGTTTATTTTTTTCATGGGTTTGTTAATTTTTTAGTCTTAAAATTTAAATAAGGTATTAGTTTTTGGGTTGTTCAAGAAAGATAAATGAGTTTCACTTCCTGTTTAACAATGCAATTATAATAATTTTTATTATAAAAAGAAAAGGACTATTGTTTTTTTTTCATGTAGGGCAAAATTTATTAACAACCTAGAACCTTTTCTTAGTATTTTATCCGATTTTAGAGCATTTTTCAGGTTGTTTGACAACTCAAAAGTTCAGCACAGCTAATTTTTGCCACAGCGGACTCTTCTTCTTTTTCATAACAGTAATTTTTGGGTCGTATGTTGATGATTGCTAGTGATTTTTTTTACTACTTAAAACCTGTGTACAGGACAACTCTACTCAGGTTATTTTTAGAATAAAAAATATTCCAATACTCAATAAGCAACATTCCTTACAAAAAGCGTATCTTTGGCAGCTAAAAAATAGACAATGAAATTTTCAGAATATAGCATTAGCCCAGAACTTAAAAAGAATTTAGACAAACTAGGATTTAGACGTCCAACTGACATTCAATTTAAGTCGATTCCGTATATTTTAAATGGAGAAGACCTCTTGGCGATTGCACAAACTGGTACAGGAAAAACAGCTGCGTATGGCATTCCTATCATTCACAAATTACATACATGGAAAGCTAAATCACGACGTAAGGACGGGATCAAATGTTTGGTCATGGTTCCAACACACGAGTTAGCCATTCAGGTCACTGAAGTTTTAAACGAGTTGGCTACGCATACCTTAGTTAAAACGATTTGTATTTTTGGTGGTGTCGATCAAGATCCCCAAATTGCTTTATTGGACAAAGGGGCTGACGTTTTAGTCACTACGCCTGGACGGATGTTCGATTTGCGTAGTCAAGGTTATTTGGATTTGCATCGAGTAGAAACCTTAGTGTTGGATGAAGCCGATCATATGTTAGATAAAGGGTTTATCAAAGACATTCAAGATGTCTTACATTACCTACCTAAACGTCGTCAGACGTTATTTTTCTCTGCTACGATTGATAAGGAAATTAAAAAACTGGCCTATTCGTTGGTGCAAAGCAATGCCATTCGTATTCAAATTGCGCCTAAAAATCCTGTCGCAAAAAATGTATACCACAAAGTTGGCTTTATAGAAATGGACAACAAACGTTATTTCTTAGAACGCCTTCATCGAGAACAAAAAAAGTCCAAAATTTTGGTTTTTGTTCGGACAAAAGTTCGGGCAGAACGCTTGTTAAAAGCAATGGAACGGGTCGATATTTTTGGCCGCACCTTGCATGGTGACAAATCGCAAACAGATCGTAGTTCTGCTTTGAACGATTTTAAAGCGGGCAAAGTTCGCTTGTTAATTGCTACTGATATTAGTGCTAGAGGGGTTGATATTCCGATGGTAGAATATGTGGTCAATTATGACATGCCAGAACAGGCAGAAAATTATGTGCATCGTGTTGGACGTACTGGACGTGGCAACCACAAGGGAAATGCCATCTCTTTCTGTAGTACAGAGGAAGTGGACTTATTGAAAGAAATTGAGTTTTATATTGGAGGTTCTATTGAGGTCTTGGATATTGATAAAGTTGACCTTGCCGACACGCTTGACTTTACGAAAGATACCAAAGGCTTAGATTGGCAAAAATTGATTGCAGAAGAATTAAAACAAATTGAAACGGAGGCAAAATTGTATGGTAAAAAGCCTAGTAAAAAGAAAAAGAAACGTCGTTAGACAGTTGTAAAGCCATCCTGCGCTACATTA
>CACVAQ010000096.1:4769-7931 GCA_902727865.1 uncultured Aureispira sp.
CTGCTAAGTACTGAAAACAACAACGTGCAAGAAACTAAAATTACAGCTCAAAACCTCCTTTCTTCTTTATTAGAAGAAGCGAGTAGAAAACGTCTTTTTAAGAAGTATCAAACAGAGAACAGCAAGCGGCTGTTTTTTGTGAATCATATCTCTGAGTTAGCAACAAAAATTGAATTGAGTTTGGAAGAAGCACAAGCTTTAAAAAAAATCTTGTTGGCTTCTGGAGAGACAGGCAGAGAAATCTTAGCCCATTTTATTGCACAAGCAAACTTTCCGATTCCTATTCTCTTTGAGTTATATGCCGAAAAAGAATGTTTGTTGGCATTGGCGCACAAATCTGGCCCTATTGATTTGTTGTTGCAAATTGCGAGAACAACAGAGGGGTACGAAGAGGCTGTATTGACGATTGGGAAGCATTATTACAAGGATAATGACATTTCAGCGGAAGAATTCCAAGCGTTCTTAGAAGAGTTTGGGCAGTCAGATTGGTTGTTAACAGCCTTGGTGCATACCATTCGAGCCGACAATAAAAAAGCAAGTATTTTTAAACATTTTGTTGACAATAGCCCTAACAACTACGAACTAAAAGAACTCTATGAAGAGTTACAAATGGAGCGAACACTTCTAATTACAGAAGATAAAAACTTGATCAAAACAAAACACAAAACTAAAAATCCTAGATTTTTACGTGCAATTGCCCAAAACAAAGCGACTCCCATTAAAGTCTTACTCAGCTTAAAAAAAGCCAATCGAGTGAAGTATGCGGGAAGTATTCGCAGCTATGCCATGGAAACCTTGGCAAAAATCAAAGCCAAATAGCGCCTTCTCATGAATTCGACTGAAGCCAAAATACGGACACTACTGTTTTCTCCTTCTAAGGAGAATCAAAATTTAGGTTGGTTGTTGGACAAGATTCAAAATAAAGGAAAACTCAAACGGATTTGGGAAGCGGAACAGGCAAGCTTATTGCGTCAACGAGCAGGTTGGACCATCGAGCAATTATTAGATGCCAAACGAATCGTTTGCAATGACAAAAATGCTACTCAGATGCATATAAAAGACTTACCAAACGTCAATTCCTTGAGTTGCCAAAAACACCCACAATTATTAAGCTTTCGAATCTCGAATTGCCCGAATCTAGAGCATTTATACTGTTGTAATGACGATGCACTAGAAAGCTTAGTTATCGAAAACTGTCCCCGTTTAACGTACATAAGCTGCATCAACAATCAGCTCAACAACTTACAAATTGAAGCGCCTGAACTAAGCTATCTTTTTGCGGCTTCCAATCAATTAAAACAGTTTGATGTCACTCCTTTTCCTAAATTAATTGGATTAGATGTCACTCAAAACCCAATAGAAACCCTAAAAGTAAGTTTAGCACAACAGCAAAACTTCCACCCCAATCTAGCGGCTTTCACCAAAATCATTTCTTAGAATTATTTCTTTTTTTCTCTTGTACTTTGTCGTATTCTTTAAACAACTCTTTGCGGCCAAATTCTTTACAGATAGGGCATTCATAAGGGTTGTGCCCACGAGCAGGGCAATATTCTCTGCCAAAGAAAATAAATTGTAAGTGCAATTTATTCCAAATTTCTCTGGGAAATAAGCGTTTCAAATCTTTCTCTGTCTGCACGACATTTTTCCCATTCGTCAACTTCCAACGATATGCCAAGCGATGAATGTGTGTATCTACAGGAAAAGCAGGTTCGCCAAAAGCTTGCGCCATGACTACAGAAGCCGTTTTGTGCCCAACACCAGGCAATTCTTCTAGGGCAGCCATATCTTCTGGCACTTCCCCATCGTGCTTCTCCATCAAAATTTTAGAGAGCTCAGAAATTGCTTTAGACTTCTTGGGCGACAAGCCACAAGGTCGAATAATGGCTCGAATATCCTCCACCGCAACCTTCGCCATATCCTTGGGATTGTCCGCCAATTCAAACAAAGCAGGCGTCACTGTATTGACACGGGCATCGGTGCATTGTGCCGACAACAAAACCGCCACCAACAAAGTGTAGGGGTCTTTATGATCTAAGGGCACGGGCGTTTCTGGATAATACCCTTCCAAGCGATTTTGAATCGTTTCAACGATTTCGGCTTTTTTCATTTTATTAGCTTCGTTTTTAGTATTTCTATTTTAAGACAAAAATACGCTTACTCAAATTAGCATCTAATTTCTTGCCTGCTTTGGTTTGCTCTTCAACATATTCTAACATTGCATCTCGAAGCAAAACGCCCGTAGGGATTTGTTTTTTATCTTTTAAGAACGTGCATTTATCCCCACCATTGGCGATATAGTCATTTGTTGCAAAACTGTATATTTTGTCATTTTCTACCTCTTGACCATTGATTTTCAAATCTACCGCCTTATTTCGGTGCGCTGTCATTTCAATATGTTTACTCATTGGCCAACCGCCTTTCACTGCAATAAGGTTAAACAACGCACGTAGTTCACTCCCTTTCATTTCGATGACAACCAACAAATTATCAAAAGGCATTAATTCGAAAATTTTACCTTTCGTTACAGGGCCTTTAGGAATAGATGTAATTCTCAGACCGCCATAATTCAAGACGGCAAAATCAATTTTTCGATCCAAATAACCTTCACACTTTTGGTGTGATAAATCTGCTGCCCAATTCCCTAAGGTTGATTCTGGCTGTCCTTTGGTCAACATTTTTGCCGTTTCGCCAATCACAGTATTCATTTCCTTTGCCATATCTTTTTTATAAGGCGCAATCAATTCAGAAACACTAGCATCTTCCGCTTCGAGCACTTTAATTTCTTGGGACTTAGAATCTGACTTTACTAAATGGGTTTGTGGTTGACAAGACACAAAAAACAAGAAACAACACAACGAGAAAAAAGTAGATTTAAGCATAACCTATGAATTGTATATTTGATTTTAAATTAGGAGCCCCATTATAACAAAAAAAAAGCACCTGCAATAAGCTTGTACTTTCTTTTTTAGATATTAAGGACTGCGTAAAAAAATATTTTCGGCGATCATGGACATCAACACCTTGCTAACGCTCCTTATTTTTCTACAAGTTCTCTATTTCTTCCTTTGACAAACCCGTCGCTTTATTGATAATATCGGTCGAAACTCCTTGTTTTTTTAAATTTTTAGCCACTTCAATACTTCTTTCGATTTTCCCTTCGAT
>CACVAQ010000097.1 GCA_902727865.1 uncultured Aureispira sp.
CGAGTAACTCTTACCTAGGACTTCATTTGCTCAAGGGTTTGGGCTAAAAACTGTTTTGGTAATTGATGATCGGGATCAAGGACCGCAGCTTGTTCAAAGTATTCTTTTGCTTTTGCGTATTCGGTGGCCTTAAAATAACATTCTCCAATAGAGAAAATGGCTAGAAAACTATCTGGATTTACACTCAAAGATAGTTTAAAGTCTTCTGCCGCAGCCTCCCAATGTCCCAAATCCATTTTAGAAAAGGCTCTATTGTCAATGGCCTCAAAGAAATTAGGAATCAGTTCAATGGCTTTGCTATACTTTGCAATGGCTTGCTCATATTCCTTTTGATTGTTTAATTGATAAGCCTCTTGATAATACTTACTCGCATATTGAATCACTTCATCTATGTTTCCTGTTTGTTTGATGTATTCTAAATAACCAATTAAATCATTGTCTTTAATTTCAGTAGTGGCAAGCAATTGAGGGTTCTCAAAACCACTTTCATCAATGGGCGCATGATAAGCCATTACAGGGAGTTTATCCAAGTCTTCTTTTTGAGGTAAAAGATCGACAGGCGTATAAATTTTGACATGGTAAGTCTTAAATTCTACATCGTGTTTTATCAATTTGAACAAACTAAATTTCCCTTCTTTTTCGGTGTAAAAAACAGCACCAGCTTCGAATATTGTATTGTTGGGAGTCTCCATTTTTTGTTTTATTTTAAGCAGCTTGTGTACGCTCTTGCTTGTTACAACGTCACTATTTTAGGAAGTAATGAAAGCCAATTTAACGACTTTCTTTTAACCAATTGCTTTTGCGATAGCTAATAAAAAATTCAACAATTAATAAGAGCAAAGCAATGGCAACAAAAATCTGAAAATAAGATTCATAAACGTCAAATTCTTGTTGTTCAAATTCTGTTTTTTCCAATTTAGACATTTTATGAACCAATTTGGCAACGACTACGTCTGCATTAGAATTGGCCTTGTAGAAATTTCCACCGCCACTGACCGCAATTCTTTCAATTAAACTAGTGTTCATTTTACTTTGCACAACCTGTCCCGCTTTGTCCAACTGAAACTGTGCATAGCCAGCATCTTTGATCGGGATTGGCGCGCCAGATTCTGTCCCAATTCCAATAACATAGGTCGTGACACCTTTAGATTTAGCAATTTTAGCAGTCTCAACAGCATCTAATTCGTGATTTTCTCCATCGGTAATAACAATTAAAGCACGTTGTTTTTTCTGCTCTTCCTTTTCGCCCAATTCGACCACCATATCAATAGCCGACTCAATTGCTGTACCCTGTGTAATGTCTAATTTAGGACTAGCCGTTTGTACAAATAATTGAGCAGCGGCATAATCCGTTGTCAAGGGCATTTGTAAATAAGGGTGTCCCGCAAACAAAATCAATCCAACACGATCTCCCCGTACTGCCTTGACCAATTTCTGGGCAAACTGGCGAGCCCGCTCCATCCGATTGGGCTTTATATCTTCGGCCCACATACTTCTGGAAATATCCAAGGCGATGAATATATCGACCCCCTCTTGCTTAACAGATTGCGTTTTGTTCCCCATTCTTGGATTTGCCATAGCGACCACCAGAAAAGCAATAGCGAGCATCATCAGCCCAAACTTCAAAGGTCCCTTCAGACGAGAAATATTAGGAGCAAGTCGTTCCAATCCTATTAGGGCTCCAAAATGCGCTCTTAGTTTGTTGTTGTGTATCGTAATGGCTACAAACAAGGCGATCAGCACAGGAATGCACAGAAGTAGATAGAAGTAATAAGGTTGCTCAAAATGGAACATAGATGCTATGATTTAATACTTTTTTAACGAACAATCGTTTTAAATAAAGTATTGGCTAATAAAACTTGAATTAAGATAAAACAAATGGCTAATAAGACAAAGAAGTGATACTTCTCTTGAAAATTTCTTATCGTTGTTGTTTCTATTTTAGTACGTTCTAATAAATCAATTTTGCTATAAATAGCCTTTAATTGTTCTCTATCCTGCGCTCTAAAATATTTTCCACCAGTTTCTTTTGCAATTTTTTGTAATAATTTTTCATCAATTCGGACTTGTTGCCAACCATAAATATAACTTCCGTTAGGACGTCGAGCAACAGGACCTTGAGCTTGTCCCTTCGTTCCGACCCCGATGGTATATACTTTAATACCTAACTTCTTGGCGGCATTACTGGCTTGCATAGGAGAGGCATAGCCCATATTGTTTTCACCATCCGTCAACAAAATAATAATTTTTGATTTGGCATCGCTATCTTTTAACCGCTTACTCGCATTGGCTAAGCCCATGCCAATAGCCGTCCCGTTTTCAATCAAACCACATTCTAAGGTAGACAAAAAAGAACGTAAAATATTGTGGTCGGTTGTTAAGGGGCACTGTGTAAAACTTTCTCCCGCAAAAACAACCAATCCAATACGGTCGTGCTTTCGTTGTTCCACAAAATCAGCCGCAACTAATTTGGAAACAGACAAGCGATCTGGCTCAAAATCTTTTGCCAACATAGAAACCGAAACATCTAAGGCAAGCATAATATCAATCCCTTCGGCATGGACATTTTCTTTTTTGAGAACCACTTGCGGGCGAGCCAAGGCAATAAGTAAAGCTGTAATGGCTAACAATTGCAAGAGTTGAAGTATTGGACGTGCCTTCACCTTCCAGCTTTGCGCTACAGCAATTCCTTGTGTGGACGATAGGCGCACTTCTGCGATGTACTCATCCTGCTTTTTGTAATACCACCAAGCCATCAAGGGTACGAAAATCAAAAGACCTAGTACGTATGGATTTGCAAATTCTATTCCTCCAAATGACATATATTCTGTTTATTTTTCTACGGTTTGTTGAGCTTCTTCGCCTTCGGTCTCCAATCTAGTCGAAGATAGTTTTTCTTGAACAGATTCAACCAACTCAAAACAAAAACTCAAGGCTTTTTTATTCGCAAGATCTAAGGGAGATGCTTTGGCGTATTTAATTAAATCGGCATGCTCTAACACCATCTCAAATTCCTCGTACAGTGAGGGGGCTAATAAATCATGTTCTTTTAGCAGGGGCAAAAAAGCAGCTGTTGGACGCTCTAATGCCTTAATTTGAAAACGACCATTCAGATAGGTTCTCAATAAGAAAGAAATACTAGTGTGATATTCTTTATAACGATGTTGCCCCAATAAATCGCTTTGTTTTAAGGCTTCTAATTGTTCCAATAGAACTTCTTCTGGCGTTTTAGGAACAATCGTTTTTAGGCGATTTTTGTATTGCATAAAGGCATAAAATGCCAAGAATGCCAACAATAAGATTAAAAGAGCCACGGCAACAGGATGTGTGAAAAAGCCATACAATTGATCTAATAAATTAGGCGATTCGGCTAAGATGGTCTTAATATCAGCGACATAAGTACTATCTCCAGTGACCTGTGGTGCGATAACATGTAACATCAAACTTGCCGATTCAAATTCTACCAATGCACCATCGTTCTTATAAGCAAAGGACAAGGCTGGAATTTGGTACGTATCAGGTTCCCAAGCGGTCAATATGAATTTTTGTTTGTAAGTATAATTAGGCTTCCCTTTGATGAGTTTTCGTTCTTGTTGGTCAACGATTTCTAGCTTTTCTTTTTCTAATATTTCATCAATAATAGGAAACGTAGGCGTATAACCAGCAGGAACGTTAACGATCAATTCCATCGAAATTTGATCCCCAATCAAAAACGTGGTGCTATCCATAAGGATAGTCGCATAGCCTTTGTCTTGTGCCAAAAGACCCCAAGAACAGCTCATCAAGCAGCAGAGTAAAAAGAAATAATGTTTTAGCATCTTTAGTTGCGTCGTTCTTTAAAGAATTTTATTAAAATACTCAAATAAGCTTCGTTGGTCGCAACACTCATTACATCAGCATTGTTGCGAACAAATGTCTTTTTGAAATACTCAAAATTGCCTTGATACCATTGATTATATTGATCTCGAACCGTTTTGGAAGCCGTGTCAATCCACTTACTCTGCCCTGTTTCTGCATCTATCGTAGGCAAAAGACCAACATTGGGCATAGAAACCTCTAGCGGATCGTACAAATGAATGCCAATCGTATCGTGTCGATTAGCGGCCAATTTGATCGCATTATGATAATCTTGACACATGAAATCAGACAAAACAAAGGCTGTACAACGTTTGGTAATAATATTGGTTAAATATTTCAAGGGTTCACTGAGATTGGTCTTAGCTTGGCTAGGCTTCGCATAGATCATATCTCTTAGAATCCGCATAATATGTGGCTTCCCTTTTTTAGGAGGAATAAATTTTTCCACTTTGTCCGAAAAAAAGATCGCACCGACTTTATCATTGTTCACACTCGCAGAAAAGGCCAAGGTCGCTGCAATTTCCGTTGCAATTTCCATCTTACTCTTTTGCGTCGTTCCAAAAAAAGAAGAACCACTTACATCAATTAAGAGCATAAAGGTCAATTCTCGTTCCTCTTCAAACACTTTGACATAAGGCTCATTTGTTCTTGCAGTGACGTTCCAATCAATGTTCCGCACATCATCTCCATATTGATATTGACGAACTTCGCTGAAAGACATACCTCGCCCTTTGAACCTTGTTTTGTAAGTACCCGAAAATACTTGGTTGGACAAGCCCCTAGTTTTGAGTTCTATTTTGCGAACTTTTTTTAATAATTCTGTTATCGTCATAATCTAATACAATGAAAATTTATTTAAATGCTCATCTTATTTATTGACTGTTTCCTATTTAATACTTCGTGGGATTTTTAGTTTTTTTACCAAAAAACATAAAAACCATTTCATATTAGTTTGATTATCAACGACTTAGTTGAACTAATAATTAAAAGCTATCTTATTGATAATCAAACTAATATAATTTCTCCACGAAGTAATGCTATTGGAAGACGCCATTTTAAACAACTTCTAGGTTAAAATATATATCCTAGTGCTACTATATTAATACCTACCATAATAAAAAATGGTTTTAAAGACGGATTTGCAATCGTTTCCATTCTGCCATCCAATAATTCAAAGACATAAGCAACAATGTTACTTTTGGCTGTTTCTTTAGAAGCACCATTTTGATAACGATCCGTTGCTAACTTGATCACGTCTTTTATCACGGTAAAAATAGCCAAGCGATTTTTGATAAATTCTGGAATCTTATCTAAAAAAGAACCGCCTTCTTTTTTTACTGCTTCTTCTATATTGGCACTATTGGTTGCCGTGTTGTCGTCTTTAAGTATAGTGTTGAGCACTCTTGCTATCAAATTGCCTAATACAGGGCGAATGACTTCTCTGTATAAATCATAAATAAAAGCCTCTTGCCCAAACTTGTAAGCGGCATAAAGGTAACCAGCGGGAAACAAAAACATCAAGACTAAGAAGGTGATTAATGTTGTTGTAAAGGGGAGTACCGTAATGTTACGCACGACAAACAGAAGCGCCAAAATTATATTAAAAATAATTCCTGACCCAATGAGTAAAATAGCAGGCAAACGAGAGAAGGCCGCTTTGAAAATCATCATTGGATTATTTTCTGCGGCCACTAAAGTATCAACCGCAACTTGAGCTTGTTCAAGGTCTTCTGACATGGTTTATAAGTTTTTATTAAAATAAAAAATAAAAGCAAAGCAGGTTCACGGCACCTACAATATAAAATGGAATCAAAGAAGGTTCCATGAGTTCAGACATTTGCAAGTCTAAGGATTCAAAAAAATCAGTCATGGCTTTTTGTTTAACCACGGCTTTATCTGTTCCTGATTTACGTTGCGCTTTGACGACTTTTAAAATATCACCACTGGTGAAGAAGATTTGAAAATAAGCACGAATAAAGTCAGGTAGTTTTTCCAAGAAATTCTTTTTGCGCTCTTCTACTTCTTCTATAATTTTATTTTCGTTGATTGGGGCGCCATCTTCCACTAAAAACTTGTCTAGTGTTTTGCCAAATATTTTTGCTGCAAGGGGGCGAATCCCTTCTTTATAAGCTTGCCAAAAAGCAACACTTCGACCATAAGAATAGGCAAAGTACATATAGATGGCTGGAAAAATGGCAAACATTAGCAACAAACCAGTAATATACCAAAACCAAGAGGTCGCACTAAAGTAGCCAAATAAAAATATAAGGGCTGAAATCCAATTAATAATGAATCCAAGACTAATTATGATTACAATAAAAAAGGAAGAAAGGGCTTTCTTAATCAGCTGCATTGGACTACTAAACTTGTCTAATTGCTCAATTTCTTCAATGAATGGGTCTTCGTTTATTTGGGTCATTTATTATACGGTTTTATACATTTCAATAATGTCATGGTATTGACCATCCGACATTTTTATTTCTGCGACTCGTTTGCCTTCTTCTAAGAAGCCCATTTTTTGATATAAATGAACAGCTCTTAGATTGTTGGCAAAGACCCCTAGTTTTACTTTCTCAATGATCGGATTTACGGTCGCCCATTTTAAAAGCATCTGAATCAAACAAGTCCCAATTCCTTGGTCTCGATGGCTAGACAAAACACCCATTCCAAATTCTCCAGTATGCTCAATTCGTTTTCTGTTGCCATTCCAAAAGTCAATTGTACCGACTAATTTACGGTCAATTTCTGCCACAAAAATACATTTTCCAATGGCTTCCGAAAAATGCTTGATGCGTTTCAGTTGTGCCTCTAGTGTTCCTGAAACTTGGAATTCCTCCAAAGACGTTAAGACTTGATCGGAGCTACCAAAAATTTGGGCCGCCATCTCATTGAGTGGAAGTGCGTCTTGAAAGGTCGCTTCTCGAACGAGGAGAGCGTGACCGTTTTTTAAAATAAATAACTCACGCATGGTGATGTATTAAGGAATTTGAATCGTATTTAATATTTTTTCAACAATTTGCTCCGCCGTAACATTTTCAGCTTGTGCTTCGTAAGTCAAGCCAATTCTGTGCCGCAGGACATCTTGAGCAATGGCTCGAATATCTTCAGGAATAACAAAGGCTCTTTTGCGAAGGTAAGCATGTGCCTTGGCAGCCAAAGCCATATTGATACTAGCACGCGGGGAACCTCCAAAAGAAATCAAAGGCGCTATGTCGCTCAAACCATATTGTGCAGGTTCACGCGTCGCAAAAACAATATCTAAAATGTATTGCTCGATGCTTTCGGCCATATGTACCTTACGAACGGTCTGCCTTGCTTGTAGGATGTCCTCAATTGTTGCAACAGGGTTGATTTTCTCAAAACTGCCCGCCATGTTCATCCGCATAATGGCACGTTCATCTTCTTTGTTGGGGTAGGTAATAGATGCTTTTAGCATGAAGCGATCCGTTTGTGCCTCTGGCAAAGGATACGTTCCTTCTTGCTCAATTGGATTTTGTGTTGCTAAAACCAAAAAAGGTTCTTGTAGCTTATACGTCGTTTCACCAATGGTCACTTGGCGTTCTTGCATGGCTTCCAATAAGGCAGATTGCACCTTTGCTGGCGCACGGTTAATCTCATCCGCTAAGATGAAGTTGGCAAAAATAGGCCCTTTTCGAACCGTAAAGTCCTTTTCTGCTTGATTGTAAATCATGGTACCAACAATATCCGCAGGCAACAAATCTGGCGTAAATTGAATACGTTGAAAGTCAGCACGAATTGCCTTAGATAAGGTGTTAATAGCTAGTGTTTTAGCTAGTCCAGGCAAGCCCTCCAACAGAATGTGCCCCTGTGCTAACAATCCAATCATTAAACGTTCCAACATGTATTGTTGACCAATGATTACTTTGTTGGTCTCCGCCATTAAACGTTCAATAACTTGACTTTCTAGAGCAATCTGTTCTTGAAGTAATTGTATGTCTGCTGAAGTTTGCATGTTCTTTATTTCGGTTTATGTTTTTAATCAATACTTAGCTGTGCTGCTACTCCGTGGT
>CACVAQ010000098.1 GCA_902727865.1 uncultured Aureispira sp.
TTTTTATAAAAAACATAAAAAAGCATCTTGCATTAGTTTGATTATCAGCTTTTTAATACTTTGATAGCTAAAAACTCATCTTGCTGATAATCAAACTAATACGATTTTTCAACGGAGTAATGATAGAGATAAAGAAGGCGTTTAATTTAAGGAATCAATTTGAATTAATTTTTTTCTTTTGACGCCTAAACGGTTCAGCGTTTCAGAAGTAAGATTTCCTTGATCACTCAACATATTGTCTTTTTGAAACATAATGAGCTGGCTTTTGGTTTGCTCATCAAACTTCCCTGTAATTTTTACATTATAAGCCTGCTCTTTGAGCGCCTTTTGAATTTCTGTCATGGAAGGGTTTTCAAACGTTCCATAAGGGCAAGTTATTTCAGCCCATTTTCTCCAAGACCCGACAGGGATTTTAATTACTTTTTCCCCTGGTCCAAGGTTGCCTTTTTGATCAGAATTGACATAGTAGATGCGTGCTTTTTGTGTCAATAGCTTACGCTCAACAATAATTATTTCGGCTGGAATAATAAAATCGGTAGCGGTTGTATCTGTTATGTTTTTGAAGGGGAAAAATTTTCGATGAACAATTCGATAATCAGGTGTTGTTTTTAACAAACAAAGGGCAAGATGTGGCACACCATCTTCTTTTCTACACAAAGGAGAAACTTTTGCTATTTTCCATTCTGCACCAGGTTCCTTTAGCACTAAAACTTCTGTTTGAATAAAATAGTTGCTGGTATCTAAATTCCCATTGAGTGCAGGAGCAAGTTCGATGGTATCAAAAACCATTTTGTATTTTGCAGGAACCAATTTTAAGTAATGTGTTTCTGTTTCTTTGACAATATTAACGTCTTTAGAATTTGCTTTGTACAAGGCAAACGTTTTTCCAATTTCAACTATGTTTAAGAGTGATTCTAAGTTATCCTGTGCTTGTATTTTACCCCAAAAAAGGCAAAACAAACTAAGGGGAAGTATCAATTTTAGATTCATAGTGAGGTATGTTTTACGTGCAGAAAAAGTTACTGCTACTAAAATAACAAAAAAAAATTAGAAACCTTTAAAAAAGGAGTTACAAACAATTTTTTATCTGTTTATAAATTAAAAAAATTGTGTCTTTATGACGGTATATCAGTACGTGACAAAAAGTGTAAGGGTATACCAAAAATGTTCCAGTTTTACATTACTTCGTGGAGAACCCGAACTAAGCGTAGCGACCTCTCGGATTAACAAAGGCTCAGCGTAGCTAATATGAAATGGTTTTTATGTTTTTTGGTAAAAAAAACTAAAACCTCGTAGAAGCAGCGAAGCTACTAAGAACGATTTTTTTAATAGAAAAAAAATAACCGAATTCTACTCAAGTTCTATATTCTACCAAGTATTCTTATCTTAGCGCATCGTGGTAGGTTTTACCATTTAATAATTTGGGTTCTTTGAGAAAATGTTCACAAGGTCTGTACTTTATGAAATAGTTGTATTCGTTTGATTACTAGTGAGATAGTCTTTTGTTTGTTAAAGTATTAATAGGCGAATAATCAAGCTGATAGAAGATGAATTTCATGTTTTTTTATCCAAAAAAAAACTCCAAGACTACGAAGTAGGAGTACTGCTGTTTTGTGCTAGTGTCTCTTCGACTTGTCAAAGAACCATCATTTGTAATCCTTAATTTTAGTAAGATGAAGCAACCAGATTTTATAGCTTTAGAGAATCTAGCCGCAGAACATTTTGGTGCGGAAGCATTATATTGTACAGATGATTTTTTTGCTCCAGTAGAAAATTTATTGAAGCCAGGGAGAGGCATTTTTCTTGAGGGCGAATATACTGATCGAGGAAAATGGATGGATGGATGGGAGTCTAGACGCAAACGAACAGAGGGACATGACTTTTGCATTATTAAATTAGGAGCAATGGGACGCCTTAGAGGTTTGGATATTGATACAAATCACTTTTTGGGCAATTACCCTCCTTATGCTTCGGTAGAAGCCTGTTGTTTGCCACTAGATGCCAGCGTAGAAACGGTTTTGAACCATGATGATTGGGATCATCTAGTCAAAAAAATTGCGCTAAATCCAGACTCGCAACATTTTATAGATATGTATTCGGATTATACCTATACACATCTGAAACTGCGAATTTATCCAGATGGAGGGCTTGCTCGATTTAAAGTATATGGACATGTAAATGTAGATTGGTCTATGTATGATAAGAACAGCACAATTGATTTAGCAGCAGCAAACATGGGCGCAAAAGCGATACTTTGTAACGATATGTTTTTCAATCACATGGATAATTTGATTAAGCCCAACAAAGGGACAACTGTCGGTGACGGCTGGGAAACAAAACGGAATAGAGTCTTGCATAACCGTGATTGGGTTGTCGTAAAATTGGCCCGTCCTGGGACCATTAAACAAGCATTGATTGATACTTCTCATTTTAAAGGGAATTATCCTGATACGTTCTCTTTGGATGGAATACATTTATCTGAAAAAGAAGGCATAACAACAGAAAATATAGAGCAATTGCCTTGGACGCAAATTTTGTCTAAACAAAAGTTGGAAGCGGACCAAGAGCATTGTTATGATAATATCGCTAATGAAGCAGTTTTTACCCATGTTCGTTTGAATATATATCCAGATGGAGGAGTTAGTAGAATGCGCTTGTTTGGCAATTTTGTTTAGGTCGCCCGTAGGGGATATATGTTTTAGGTAGAAATTCGTATGTGTTTTAGGGACAAAATAAATGCACGACTTTCTACTTAAAACGCATGATCTCAAACCCTACTGTCCTGAAAAAGAAAAAGAGTCCGCTGTGGACAAAATTACTTCGTGAGAACAGTTGTCAAAGAGCTAAAATTAATTAGGTCGTCAAGGCAAATAGAAAGCACTGAATTAATGGAAGAGAGAACGTTATGGGAATTTGTAAACACAAAATTAAAATTAGGACAGCGTGTTGCCTTGTTGTTTGTTCCCGAAAGTATAGGAAGTAGTCCTGGTCGTCAAGGACATCAAATGGCCGTTAGTGAAGACGCAACACTTTTCGGAACGATTGGTGGCGGTGCAATGGAATACAAACAGGTCGAAGCTTGCAAAAAACAATTAGCGACCACAACCAAAGCATGTATTCGACAACAACTCATCCACGATAAGAGCAATAAAAGTAAATGGTCGGGATTGTCTTGTTCTGGCGAGCAAACGGTTCTAACGTTCTTTTTAGATGCTGCGGAGCTTGATTTGGTAGAAACCATCTTAAGCGCTTGTCTGGAGGAAGCGACCTATCATTTAGTTTTAAAGGCAGATAATAGCTTGTTTTTAGAAAAAATGAATGCTTCTGCTTCTAAATTTGATTATCAGTATACGGCAGAACATACTTGGACGTATCGGTATATTTTGAATTTCCAAGAAAGGGTTTATTTGATAGGAGCAGGGCATGTTGGTTTGGCATTGTGCCGCCAATTGACCTTCTTAAATTTCAAGGTAATTCTAATTGATAATCGACCAGAACTCCCCACCGTAAAATATGACGAATTTATTTCCAAAAAAATTATAACAAGCTACAAAAAAGTCGCTAATTTTGTTCCTAGCACCAAACATGATTACATTGTGATTATGAGCTTTTCGAGTGCTTTAGATACCTTGATCTTGAGTCAATTGATAAACAAAGAAGCTCGTTATATTGGAATGATGGCAAGTCAAGTGAAGGTAGATCGGATTCGGGCAATTTTGTTGGGGAAAGGCTATTCAGAATCTGCTTTTGAACGGGTGCATACTCCGATTGGTTTGCCCATTAAATGCAAAAGCCCTGCGGAAATAGCAGTTAGTGTTGCGGCTCAAATAATTGAGGTTCGAAATAAAGAAGGTTAAAAAACGTTTTTTGATGCCTCGAACTATGATAGCTAATAACGGCTTTTTTTACGATAAGCGTTGTGTGTTTTGTCCTAATTAGAACTAAATAGGGCTTAAAACGAATCGCCAAATTTTATATTTGGACATAGATTCTATTATTGAAAACTCCACAGCACTTATTTAGATCAAACCTTTCTTCTATTCCTTTCAATCATGATAGCGTTTTATCAGTTGTCAACGAACCAAAAAAATAAACCCAATGATTAAAGACCAACAGAATAGAGTCCACGACTATCTACGGATTTCTTTAACCGAGCGTTGTAATTTACGTTGCTTCTATTGTATGCCTGAAGAAGGGGTCGAGTTGGCCCCAAAGTCGCATCTGATGACTTACGAGGAAATTCTAGCGATTGCGACGACTTTTGTGGAAATGGGCGTAAAAAAAATTCGATTGACTGGTGGCGAACCCTTGGTCCGAAAAGAGGCTCATGTGATTATAGAAGCGCTTGGGAAATTACCCATTGAGTTGGGCATTACCACCAATGGAATTCTTGTCGATCGCTTTGTCGATTCGTTTAAAAAAGCTGGACTGAAAGCCGTTAACATTAGTTTGGACACCTTGGATCGAGATAAATTTGCGTTGGTAACCAAGAGAGATGACTTTGAGAAAGTGCGTGAAAACATTGATTTGCTCTTAGCCGAAGGGTTCTTAGTGAAGATCAATGTCGTCTTGATGCGTGCGATTAATTTTGATGAAATTATTGACTTTATTAATATAACAGAGCATAAAAATTTACAAATTCAATTTATTGAATTTATGCCTTTTGATGGTAATAAATGGGATTGGGAAAAAGGAATTTCTTTGGCAGAAATTATCGAAAAGGCCAATGCACATTATCAAGAGAGCAATGTGCTACGAATCGAAGACAAACCCAATGACACGGCTGTTAATTACAAAATAAAAGGCTATAAAGGTTCTTTTGCGGTGATTAGTACGATTACAAATCCATTCTGTAGCACCTGTAACCGCATCCGTTTAACGGCCAATGGACGCATCAAAAATTGTCTGTTTTCTACTGGCGAAACAGATTTGCTAACGCCTTTTCGAGCAGGAGAGGACATTCAGCCAATTATTCTTAAAAGTATTCACTCCAAAGCCCCCGAACGTGGCGGTTGGGAAAGTTTAGAAGCGTTCTCTAAGCCTGAAAACCATGGTCAAAATCGCTCTATGATTTTGATTGGTGGTTAGTAGAAAAGCTTAATTTATTTGCTTTTATAAGTTGTTAAAGAACCTATTTTTGAGAAAAAAACAAACGTTCAATGATTCAAATTCTTGCAGAATATCCCTTGCTCTTACTTTTTGTGGTGGCTTCATTAGGGTATTTAATTGGAAACATATCCATCAAAGGAAACTCTTTAGGAGTAGCCGCTATTTTGTTTACAGGCTTGTTTTTTGGCGCGATTGATGCCCGTTTACAAATTCCCGAAATCGTCTTATTGCTAGGACTGTCGATCTATGTTTATTCAATTGGCTTGAGTTCTGGCCCTGCATTTTTCGAATCGTATCGAAAAAATGGCGTCCGAGACTTTTTGTTTATCATCTCCATGTTGGTCTTTTCTGGTCTGATAGCAAGCTCACTCTGGTATTTGTTTGGCTTTTCAGCAGCAACAATAACTGGCGTTTACGCTGGAAGCACAACGAATACCGCTGCCTTGGCAGGCGTGATTGATTATATGGGCAATACGTTCCCCAAAGAGCAAGCGGCCGTATTAACACAGGAATTAGTGGTCGGGTATTCCTTTTCTTACCCAATGGGCGTTTTGGGGGGGATTGTTGGAATTGTTTTGATGGAAAAAATATTTCGTATTGATTATGAAAAAGAAAAAATAGCCCTACAAAATGACTATCCCTTGGAGCAAGAGTTGATCCGAATTTCTATTAAAATTACGATAGAAAAAAGTACACAGGTAAAGCTTCGAGATTTATTAAAGGAACATCAATGGAAGGTTTCTTTTGGTCGAATGATTCGAGATGAAAAAATGGATTTGGTCAATCGAGATACGCAATTTCAACTGGGAGACATTATAACGGTTGTCGGAAATAAGGAAGAATTGAAGCGTCTGAAACAGCTTCTCGGAGAAGAAACGAATTCTTTGGTCGTTTATGACCGCTCTAATTTTGATACCTCTAGAATTTTTGTTTCTAATCCTAGTGTCGCTGGACGATCGATTGCTTCTCTTAATTTGGATGAAAATTATTATGCCATTATCACACGTATTCGACGTGGAGATGTCGATATGTTGGCAAATGGAGATACGATATTAGAACTAGGGGATCGAATTCGATTCGTTGCCCGACGAGAAGACATTAAGAAGCTCTCCAAACTCTTTGGCGATTCTTATCAAGCGTCTAGTAAGGTCAATTTATTTTCGTTTGGTCTGGGCATTGGATTGGGCTTAATGTTAGGAACGATAGAGCTGAATTTTGGAGCCAATTTTAGTTTTAAATTAGGATATGCAGGAGGACCTTTAGTCGTTGGCTTAATACTCGGAGCTTTGCGGAGGACGGGACCTATTGTGTGGTCATTGCCTTATGCTGCAAATGTCACTTTAGAACAAATTGGCTTGATTTTATTGTTAACATCGATTGGAGTTCGGTCGGGAAATTCATTTATTGACAGCTTCTCAATGGAAGGCATTTGGGTTTTTGGCGCAAGTGCTGTGATTAGCATGCTAACTGCGACCTCTATTTTGTTTGTTGGCTATAAAATAATAAAACTACCCTTTAGTCTTTTGATGGGAATGGTCTCTAATCAACCTGCTATTTTAGATTTTGCCGCAGCTCGAACCAATAATAGAATTCCTGTGTTTGGTTATGCGATGATGTTTCCTTTGGCACTTATTATGAAAATAGTGATTGCACAGGTTTTGTTTTTAATGCTGTATTAAGTGCAGTATTTAGGTTGTTTATAAAAAAAAAAATGTTTAAATGAAAATAAATTTCATTTTTATTTATATGAAAACGTATTTTTGAAAATATTTTTCTTTGAAAATAGCTCTTTTTTAAGGCATGAGCCCCCTTTGTGCCTAGTGATCTTACAAAGGGCTAAAAATGGATCATTTTTGGCATACACCTTAAACAGTGAGAGTATGAAAGTATAAAAAAAGAAAAAATGGAATGTAAAACAAGGGAGCTGACAATCAGTTTGATGCCAAATAATGTTATCGTGAGTGAGTTTAATAACAATATTACAGAATTAAGCATAGAGGGAGTCGAGGAAACGCTGGAGGTGCTTAGAGAGTTCAATACAATTAATGAAAGGCCTAAAGGTGGGGTTGCTGAAATGCCCTCTTTTTATGTAAATAAAAAGATTATAAAAATGTACACGACGACAGATGTGCTGATTCCTGTCGCATTAGGACTTGTTGCTAACTCATTTGCTTCAAAATTAGTAGGGAATTTATTTTTGACGCTTAGAGCACGATTTGGGTCTTCTACGCAAGATTATCCAATTAGGGTCTTGAGTACAAAAAAAGAGGCCATAGAATGGGTGAAAGGGCATATTGAAAGCGCTACTACTGTTACTTCTTTTTAAAGTAGAAGGGAGAGCTTTTTTGTCTTAAAAAATCCAATACATATTTGGAATAGCGTTCTAATCCTTCCAGATGAATCGTTAATTAAACTGAATTACCTTGTGATTTATTGCCGTAGTCCGTTTGTTCGCAATGAATTTCCATTAGAAAAATCCAATGAATCCAAGGGCCTCTTTTCCTTGGAAAAGCAGATAACCTAAAGCCTCTACCGAAATGTTATAAGAAGTACTTTTCGGACTGGAGTTCAACTAACATGAAGCGAAAATGGTATCCTAATAAGTGTCGGATACCATATTCAAGCGCTTCCAATCATCAAAAAACAGCCTAGAATTTATTTTTCCACATCATAGACTCTACGGGGTGGATGGTGCGTTTGTTGTATTTCGCATTTTTCTTCTTATTATAATACGTCTCAATATCACCATGCACCATAAAGTAAATCA
>CACVAQ010000099.1:0-4987 GCA_902727865.1 uncultured Aureispira sp.
AAATCGGCTGGCGTATCAATATTAGGCGTTTCATAAGTCGTTTTCAAAATACGAATCGTCAAATTTTGCTCCAACCAAGAAAGCTGCTCTAGCTTTTCGATGTCCTCTAATTTTCCTGCAAGCAAGCTAGGATAAGTTTCTACCAAAAAAGAACGACTAAAGGCATACAAACCAATATGTTTGTAGAAATGCGCTTGGGTCAGCCAAGCTTCTTGTGGCAAGTCTCGAACGAAAGGAATGGGACTTCGGCTAAAGTAGAGCGCATTATAAATGTCTGTTGCAATAGGATTAGAAAAAACTACTTTTACAACATTTGGGTTTAGCAAATCTTCTAAACGATGGATCTGTTTCGCTAAGGTGGCAATTTGCGTGTCAGGGATTTCAAAAGCAGAGAGTGCCGCATTGATTTGTTCGGGCGCAATAAAGGGTTCGTCACCTTGGATGTTGACCAAAATGTCGTAGGCTTCTGTCTCCTTCAAAAAGGCTTCCACACATCTTGCCGTACCATTTTCGTGTTTGCCTGTCAGTACAACCGAACCACCAAAATTCTGAACGGCCGTATAGATGCGAGCATCATCTGTGGCAACAAGCACCTTGTCCAAATTGGATAAAAGGACTTGCTCATAGACTCGTTGTATCATGCTTTTTCCTGCAATGTCTATTAAGGGTTTTCCTGGGAATCGAGTAGAAGCGTAACGAGCAGGAATGATGCCGATTGATTTTTTCATTTGTAATAAAATTTTACTCCGTTAAAGTTTTATGGTGTTAATTTGAAGTGCGTTTATCTATTTACTCAAGATGGACTACTAGCCGGCCAAAAGGAAAGGAAGCGTTTAAAGAGCGCTAAATTGATCATTAAAAATAGAATGAAATTGACATTTGCACTAGAGAAGGTACAGTCATTTGATTGAAGGAAGATAATAAGTAGCCCCAATAGAACTTGTAGACCAATAACAAGCATTGCTAGACGCAAGGCAATTTTTGTTAGAAAGACTTGTTTGGGCGTAAATATTACAAACAAGCCCAAAAGGGCATAAAAAGTCCCACTTCCATACAAAAATAAATCTCCCCAAAATGGTTTGGAGACAGGGCGATCCATAAAAGAGGGGCTTATTAAATTATTATTATAACTATGATAACTATGATAAAACCAATCTAAGTTCAGTGAAAAAAGTGCCATGATAATCAGAACGAAAATGAAAAGCCGATGTAAGTACATGCGTAAGCGTTTTTAAATTTAAGTCTCATAATTTTTAGCAAGGATATGAGAAAGCAAGATACAATATTTATCTTGCGAAACTATTGGTCTAATAAGCACAACAAGATAAAATGAAAAAATCAAAAATAAACGGTCACGGACATTTATTACCAGAACCAAAACAAATTCCACAATTCATGAAAGACAAAAAGCTCTTTTGGATTGACGATGACAAGGGATTTATGCGGCAAGGAAATTGGTCAAGACCAATTACGGCACCTAGTTTTTTCTTGAAAGAGAAGTTAGAGTGGATGGAGCAAAATGACATTGAGCGAAGCGTGATTTTAAATTTATCGCAGTTGTATTGCAATGGTTTGTCTTTAGAAGATACCAAGGATGCCGTTCGGTTTCAGAATGATTTTAACGCAGAAGTACAACACAATCATCCCGATAAGTTAACTTGTGGATTTGTGCTACAGCCAAGACATTTGGATTTTGCTTTAGCAGAAATGGAACGTTGTGTAGAAACCTTAGGTTTGTCTGTCTTGTGTTTGCCAACCCATTTTATCAATGCCGAAGGGAAGTGGACCTCTGTGGCCGATCCTAGTGTCGATCCGATTTATGAATTGGCAAACCATTATAAACTAGCGATTGAAATTCATCCTTATGATGGTCAAAAAATGATTCAATTGGAAGATGCCTATTGGCGGTTTCATTTGGTTTGGATGATGGCTCAAACAGCGGATACTTTGCATTTATACACCCTAAAGGACATTCCAAATCGTTTTCCAAATCTTAGAACCTGTTTTGCACATGGCTGTATGTTGGGGCAAGCCAATTTAGGACGAAGAGCCCAAGGATTTAACGGTCGCCCTGATTTGTTTACCGATGCAAAGCATCCAGAAGCAACCGTAGGGCATCCAAATTTATTTTTTGATACCTTGGTTCATGATGTGCATACCTTCCAATTGTTGAAAAGCCGTTGTGGAGTTGCTCAAATTGTTGCAGGGATTGACGATCCTTACCCACTCGGAGAAATGGAAGATGTGCCGAATTCTTATCCTGGAAAAGTACTCGACGAAGCCGTTGCACATGGGATGATTAACAAAGAGCAACAAGGCGAAATATGGCATGACAATGTCTTAAAGTGGTTGGGAGAGCTTCCGTCATAAGAAGGCTTTATTGTGAAAGAGTAGCGACCAAATAATTAGCAAAGAAACCATTTGCTAGTTAATGGTTTCTTAAAGTAGAAAATAAGTGTTCCTAAGTTGGATGTTTTAATAAAAACATGCTACATTAGTAAAAGTACTTTGTATTTCAAAGTTGATTTGTTTTTTATTTTCTTACTTTTTTACGCTCTTATTTATATGAAATCATTCATTCGCTTTTGCCAAAAAAACATTTTGGAACGTCCCTTTATAGCTGCTTTAGGTTTGCTATTTTTGTTTAATTTTGGCTTAACTTTTTTTAGAGTACTCTATGCCCAAGAAGGTTATTTTTTATTCTTAGTTTGGAATTTGTTCTTAGCCTTTTTACCCTTTGTATTCATTCACGGGGCAAGTTATTTTAGGAACAAAAAAGGCGCTTCATTCGTCGTCTTTTTATTAGGAGGAATCAGTTTGTTATTTTTGCCAAATTCGCCTTATATCATTACTGACCTATTTCATCTTAAATACTGGAATCATACCGCCCCACTTTGGTTTGATACGGTGATGATTTTTTCTTATGCAAGTACAGGATTTATTCTATTTTATGCCACCTTACTTATGATGGAAAAATTGCTAAAAACATACTTTAAAACAGGCACCGCAACTTTTTTTCTTTTAGGAATTATTTTTTTAAACGCCTTTGGAATCTATTTAGGACGGTATATGCGGTTCAATAGTTGGGATATTATAAGCAATCCAATGGGATTAATGGAGGAGGTGGTAAGTTATATATCCAACCCTTTGGGACATCCCCGAATCTGGGGCATTACGTTTACCTATGGCATGTTGTTTTTTGTAGGCTATTGCTGCATTAAATTATTTCAACAAACGATTCAAAATGAACAATCAAGAAGCGTATAATCTTTGGGATTAAAATTTTTAGACATTAGGTGGCTTCGCCCTTAGGTTTTAGACTAAAGGTTGATTATTAGTAATTTAGTCTAATGTCTGAAAATTAGCTGCGCTGAATCTTTGAGTTGTCAAAGAACCAAAGTTTTGTTTCCTATAGTAACACTAGAAAATATTTTTTATGATTCATTTAGAAGGACTTCAAATAGGGCATGAGACTCCAATCAATAAAAGACCTTTAGAGGCTCGTTTTGAGCTTGGAAATTTGGTGGCCTTGTTGGGGCGAAATGGTTGCGGAAAAACAACCTTACTTCGAACGTTGGGGCGTTTCTTGAAACCAATAAAAGGCGCTTTATTTCTGAATCATAAAGCCATTGAAACCTTTTCAGCGAAGGATTTCTCGACTCAATTGAGTATTGTGACCACAGAACGTATACAGACCCCTTATATGAAGGTCTACGATTTGATCGCATTAGGGAGACATCCTTATTTGGGCTTTTTAGGAAAGTTGCGAACCGAAGATCATGCGAGCATTCAAGCAATTTTAGACGACTTGGGCATCAATCATTTAACCAATAAATACATCACTGCTTGTAGCGATGGAGAACAACAAATGGTCTTATTGGCAAGAGCTTTGGCACAAGATACGCCCATTATTTTGTTAGATGAGGCAACGGCACATCTTGATTTTGTCAATCGAATTAAAACCTTCCAAACTTTACAAAAACTAGCTAAAGCCCATCAAAAGTTAATCTTTTTGGCAACGCACGAATTGGATATTGCCCTCAAATTTGCCCATCAAATTATGCTGTTTCATCAAGGTGAAATTGTCATCGATGCGCCTCAGAATTTAATTAAAACCAAACGCATCCAAGAAGTATTTGCGGTGGAGGGATTGAAGTATGATTTTCTTTAAGTTTCAGTAAGTCGAATAGAAAAACCTAGAGAAAACCATAAGTAAATAAGCCCTTGGACAAAAGTAATGCAGCTTAGAACGGGGCATTTTTGTCCAAGGACTTACTTTGAGACCCTTTTTAGAAAAATTTAAAACTAAATGGGTATTTCCATACCTCCCCATTAGAAGCTTTTACCGCTCCAATGACTGGAAATACAATCATGAAAATGATAGGTATAAGAATTAACCCAAAGCCGATGAAAACAAACATTAAGACAACACATATAATACAATATATAATCAAACTAAGGTTAAAGTTTAATATATTTCGCCCATGCGTATCAACCAAAGGATCATTGTCTTTATTCATGACCCAGAAGACAACTGGTAGAATGATGCCTAACATAGGAACTGCAAGACCCGCATATTGGCTAAGGTGCATCAGCACAATATAATTTTTGTCTGTTAAGCCAAATTTGTTGTCTTTAAGATTAAGGTTTGTGGTAATGATGTTTTCGCCCATCGCTTCTTTCTTGCCTCTCTGGTATTCTTCCTCTGTAATGGCTCCAATCTCCTTAAGTTTGGCTAGTTTTTCTAACTTATCTACGTCCATGCTTTTAGTTTTAGTTTTAGTTTTTTTTGATTAGGTATTAAAAATGGAACGATAATCTTCCTATAATGCAATCTTTAGAGTACTCTTATAAATAAGCATTATTATCGGGATTTAGTTCCATTTCAGAACAGGAAGGATACGCTTTTTACAATACGATTAATTGTAAAAAAATAAGCTTCTAATATGAATAGACCTACTTTTTAGCGCCTTATTTGTTCTTTATT
>CACVAQ010000099.1:5087-7868 GCA_902727865.1 uncultured Aureispira sp.
TTATTTGTTCTTTATTAGTTTAATGCTAAGGGGTTGCGCATTCGTTAGAATGGATACAAAATAAACCCCATTAGGAAAAGAACGAAGGTCTAATTGCTGTTCTTTACCTTGTATTTGTGCTGTACTAAAAAGAACCTGTCCAATCGAATTATAAAGGATCACCTGCTCCATTGTTGCGACAGAATTAATGTTGAGTACATCCTGGACTGGATTTGGGTAGACGCTGATAGATTCCGTTGAATTAAGGTTGTTGACGTTCACCAGACCCGTAATGTCAGCATAGCGCGCCATAAACTCTTCGTAATATAGATTGGCAATCGTAGCATCGTGGATAATCAGTGTATTTTCATCATAATCATCTTCTGCTGAATTGGTCCAATTGTGTGAACCTGTGATAACCATCGGATCGCTTGACGTATTGTTGGCATCAATAATACCATATTTGTGGTGAAAGGAATGTGCTTCTAGAAAGTGAGAATGCACATCCACTCCCGCATTAGCTAATTTATTATATTCAGAACCCCAATAAAACTGATTCTCAATAATACCTTTGACCGCTACGCCTGCGTTTTGGATGGACACAACCGCATCTCCAAGGTCGTTATTAATAAAGGTCAATAGACCAAACTGCATCTCTGTATTGGCGGATAGGATCGCTGTCTCTATATGTGCGGTCGTTCCGTCAGAGGGCGAAAAATACAAGTCAACAGGAACGCCACCGATGTTGAATAGATGCGGTGTGTTGTCTGTTTTATCTGCACCAAACTTAGCATTTGTCGCATTGGGGGTATTTCCTGTACTGCCCCACATTTCTTCAAATTCTGTTTCATAAGCGAGCGCCAAAGCTTGGTCTTCTATAATAACCATATTATTGTAATCATTATGACAGCTATTATCGGTATGATTCACCGAGCCCGTAAGAACGGTTGCCAAAGCGGCATTGGCAGCATCAACAATGATAAACTTATTGTGCATGACTTCACCATCATTGGGGCGTTGTAGCATAGGAATAGTAGCGGATAGATTGGATAATTCGTTATTATTTGTTCCCGTATTATCCGCAGCAATATAACGAATCGTTATTCCTGCATTGGCAAGGTTGTTAATTGCGGTAATGATGGGCAAACTCCCCGTATTGTAATTACAAATATCTAAGGTAGATTGAGCACTATTGATATACGCAATAATCGTGTCTTCAAAAGCCGAAATCTGCGTTGCATTTGCAATAGAAGAGGCATTGTTATCAACCGATTGATTAAAATAGACCGTAATATCGCCAGAAGAACTAGAGGCTGTTGTAAATAATTGGGTAACCGTTTCTGTAGGCGTATTCTTGCTTGTTGTACTTGCTTTTACATAATAAAAGGTTGCCGCCTCCAGTTCCGTTAAAACTAGACCACTTACTGTGCCTAATTCCAACTTTTCTGTCAGACCATATTTTAAGACCACCTGCTCTTTGTTTAGATCGTCCCAATGAAAATGAATCGAGTGTTGCTCTATTTTGTCTACAGACAAATTGTTCGTTTGGCTATAAGCTGACAGGCTCGTCAGCATAAGAATGAATGTTATGGCGAAATGGAGCGGCATCTTTTCTGTTTTAATGGCTTGTAAGGTGATCGTTTCTACTGCGAAAAGTTCCAAGGTAGGAATAATAAGTTTTTTTATCGAATGAAGGGGGAACTGTTCTAGTTTTGTTCTCTTCTAAGGGCAGGAGAACGACCTAAAACAGAGCATGTTTTTCAGTCATAAAAAAAAGGAACTATCTGAACGTACAAATCAGATAGCCCCTTTTTTACGAACAAAAAGTAGGATGTCAATGCAACATTCTAGTTCAAATTATGCATATACTTTTTTAGTTCTATTCAGAAAATTCACGATTGGGTCATTGTCAATAATCGGAATTTCAGCATTCTCAGGATTGGATATATTTTTAAGCCCTTCCATGTTTTTGAGCATCAAATCCATTTTGTCTTGATTGTTGCCGATTTGTTTAAGTTGCTTTAACAACAAACTTAGTAGGTTGGCGGCTTCTTTGGTTGTTTCTTTATACGTTTCTCCAGATTTGCCCAAAGACTCTAATTGCAAAGCAAGCGGGCCCAGGTCTATTACCGCTGCTTTTGCCTTCATTGCCTTAGCAATAAAATCATCCGTAACAACGATGTCTTTGAGTTTCGACATTGGTTTCTCTAACTCATTCAGAATCTTTAGATTTGCTTTCATAGCTAGATTCGCTTCTTTGAGAGCATTCTTAGAAGCATTTACCCAGTTTTTAGGGCTGTCGTCCTTTTGCGCCTCATTAGCCTCTACTTGAACGGCCTCGTTCTCTACTGTAGTGGCAACCGTCGCTGCTGCATCTAGCTCTGGAGGAGGACCTTCGGTATTGATATCCTCAACGATATAAGCCACGCAAAAAGGTTTGAGCAGTACCTTGTTTATCTTTTTGAGTACAAGTTCTTTGCCTCCTTTTCCCGCATTTACTTGCAATTTAAGGAATCCTTCCGCATCAATGATACATTCTCCGTGTGCAAAAGTTTCGTCCCTCTTTTTTGTTTTGAGATAGGGTTTCCATTTACTAGGAAGTTCGCCAATATAGAGCACTGGATGATTTCCCTGTCCATTGCCAAACTCAAATTCTGTATTATAGAAAAAAGGTTGTATCGTTTTTTCCTTATCAGCAATCATTGCTTTGATGGTTTTTTTGAGCAATTTGATGTGAAAGTCGATGCCTTTTTCTTGCATCATTTCTGGACTTTTATATTTTTGTTTCATTATTTTTTGTTT
>CACVAQ010000100.1 GCA_902727865.1 uncultured Aureispira sp.
TTTTTATAATCTATGCTTATTAAGCGTAATCTGTGTACAAGACAACTTTTCTCAGGAGCGAAGCGAGCTAATATCTAAAAGTGAAGCGATCTAAACTAAACAGTTGGACTATTTATTAGATAAAAAGGGCCTTGTACTCCATTTTTTTGCCCAAATAGGGACTTAGGAACAGTAAAGAAATAAGATGAACATTTACTTCGTGAGAGCTTCGCTGTTGAATAATATTTTTGCCTCAACCACGAAGTAGCAGCGAAGCTAATTCTACTAAAGAATAGCTACGCTGCTACTTCGTGGTCGGGCGTGTAGCCCGTGCCAGACCTTTGCGCCTAGCGCAAGCTTGCTCGTTCGTTACACTCATACTTCTCATCTTTACCAAAATTTGAAACAAAAATCTCGTTTCAAATTTTGTTCATCTTATTTTTTGACCGTTCCTTATAAACTGCTAATTTAATGAAAGTTCGCCATACCAGCACCCATGAAATGCTAATCTTAGAAAAAACGCCTTTTGCTCAAGGAGGTGAGGGGAGCTTGTATAAAGTCCTCACGCCAATTATTTACCAACATTTAGTTGCCAAAATTTATCATTCGAATAAGCGAACCAAACAACGCCAACACAAGCTGCGGTATTTGATTGAGCATCCACCCGTTTTTGAAAGTAAAACCCAACAACAGTTAATTAGTTGGCCGATGGGTTTATTAGAACAAGGACAACGATTTGTTGGTTTCTTGATGCCGAGAGTAGAAGGCGAATTATTAGAAGTCTTGGCAACGGCAAAATTGCCGAAGTCTCTATCTAAAAAATGGCAACGCTTTAAGTTGGGAACCGATGGTGCCTTAGCATTGCGTCAAAAAGTTTGCTTTAATATCGCTGTTGCTTTGTATCACATTCACGAAACAGGACATTATGTGATGGTAGATTTGAAGCCAGACAATATTCTAATTCAGCCCAATGGCTTGATTTCGTTGGTGGACATGGATTCTATTGAAATTGTAGCAGGGAATCAAGTGCTTTTTCCTGCGGCAATGGCTACCCCAGAGTTTGCGCCACCAGAGTTTCATGTGCTTCAACGAAGTGCTGCGGCATTGCCCATCAGTTGGGACGCGTTTAGTATGGCCATTATTTTTTATAAAATATTGTTGGGAATTCATCCCTTTGCGGCCACAACGAAAGGTAGATATGAAACGGCAACGGGCTTAGGAGAGAAGCTAAAGCATGGTTTGTATGTTCATAATAAGAAGCAACAGGCTTGTTTTGCCATCATTCCTCCTTTGCATCAAGCGTTTTATAAATTGCCTACGGTTTTGCAGTATTTGTTTAACCTTTGTTTTGTGCATGGAATTGCGAAGCCAACAGCGCGGCCCTCTGCCGAAGATTGGTGTTTGGTTTTTGGGGAGGAACAGACGCCCGACAAACAGGTGAGTTATCAATTGGAACCGAAAGAGTTGGACTTGTATCAACCGAAGTTAGAAGCTGAAAACAGCCATTGGTTGACGGGGTCTTTTGAGGAGCTATTTAAAAGAAGGATTCAAGAAGCTGCGCCTAGTATTCTTAAGCGCATAAAAAAAGAACAACAGAACGGTTTACTTTCTGTAAAAGGTCTTTGGAAGCGAATGGCACAGCCTTTTCAAGCTAAAATAGAATACTCTACAGTCGTGCAGAACTTATCAATAGAAGAAATACCTGTAAAATGGCAACCCTTCTTTTATCAAAAAGTGCAACTGCTTTTTGACCTCCATAGCCAGAAAAAAACTTATTATAAGGAAGAAGACCTTGCCGCTCAACTAAAAGTAACGGAATTACAAGCGGAGTGGCAGGCTTACCAAAGTACTTATTTTGATAAATGCCATCAATTAAAAAAAAGTTATAGAAAGAAGTGTTTTGAAGTGAATCAAAACAGAAATGAACAGCCACTTTGGAAGGCTTTTGTGGGGAAAACAGTGGCAAGAAAACAAGCGTTTTTAAAACAAAAATACTTGCCCGTACAAGAACAAGATTTGGCAGAAACGTATCAGCAAAAAACTAAGGTGATTGATACGTTTTATCAACCTAAATGGGAAGCATTAGAAAAAGCGCATTATGAAAGGTTGGATCAAATTAATAAAAACAAGAAACAAACCGTATTAAAAAAACAAGAAGAAGAAACGCATTTTGTAAAAGAACGACAGCTTATTATCGAAGCGATTCAATCCGAAAAAGATGCCGCAAAACTAGAATATACGAGTCATAAAAAGTTACTAGATTTTTCTATTAAAAATTATATAGAGCAATTAGAAGCGATTGAAAGCAATGCTGCCAATCAAATTAAGGTCATAGAACAGAGTGCTACTTTAAAGTTTATGAAATTAGCAGACGATGCGCTTTTAAAGAAGCAGGAATTGAATCGAAGGTTATTGGATTTGGAAACGTCTTTTAAAAAACTTGTTGAGGAATCTGTAGATCGGGTAAACGATGCGGCAAGTCACTTGGACGCAACACTGATGGCGGATAAAATAGGCTTAGGTTAAGATCAAAAAGAATCAAAAGTTAGTCACTAGATGAGAAGTTGGCTAAACGGATTAGTTAGTCACTAGATAAGAAGTTGGCTAAACGGATTAGTTAGTCACTAGATAAGAGGTTGGCTAAACGGATTAGTTAGTCACTAATCCGGTAGCCTTTTTTTCGATAATATCTTTTGAAAGTTGAAGTGCAAATTCCAATTGTTCGGTTGGTGTCAATAAGCTGTTGTCAATCTCGATGGCATCTTCTGCTTGACAAAGCGGACTGTCTGCTCTTGTAGAATCAATGAGGTCACGAGTAGACAAGTTTTTTTCGACCTCTTTTGCAGAAATATCAGTAATGCCTTTTCCTTCCCATTCTACTAGTCTTCTGCGAGTACGTTCTTCGATAGAGGCGGTCAAGAAAAGTTTGAGTTCTGCCGCTTTAAAAACGACCGTTCCAATATCTCGTCCATCCATTGCAATACCTCCTTTAGCGCCCATTTCTTGTTGGAGTTCTACCATTGCCCTACGCACAGCAGATACGGTAGCAACAGGGCTAACAAAGTTAGAAACACGCATACTTCGAATGGCTTCCTCTACATTTTTTCCATTAAGAAAGGTATGGTTTTGACCATTGACATTTTCGAAATGAATGGTGATGTTTTTTAGCGCTTCTTCTACGGCATCGGCATCTTCAATACTTATATGATGATCTAAAAAGTAAAGCGTAACAGCACGATACATTGCACCAGAATCAACATAAACGTATCCTAATTCTTTAGCAAGTGCTTTGGCTAGCGTACTTTTGCCACAGGCTGCAAAACCATCAACAGCAATCGTAATTTTAGAAGTTTCCATGAAAAGAGCTTTGTGATTTGTTGGAAATGAAAAATTTCCTAAACGATTATTCTTAATATCGTACGCAAAAATAGCAATATTAGTTCGGTTTGTCGTGCAAGAATTAATATTTTTTGAGATTTCCTTTTTACACGTTTCTAAAACGCTTATTTTCTTTCGTTAATGGCTCTTCTAGCCATTTAATAGCTACTTGTTTATTTGTGAAAATTTAGCGGAAGCCTGCTTAGGCTTGAATCTAGCAGCAAAGCTTAAGAAAAGTTTGCGAACTAGTCTTAGAACAAAGAAGGTCTAAGAAGTTGCGAGGCAACAATGATTTTATTCTATTTAACGTTTGCCAGTTCCTCTAACAACCATTTGGTAGCGACCTCTTTGTTTGTAAAAATCTTAATGGGACGTTTTCTATTTGAATTTAATCTTTTGCGGATGGATAAAAATAAATTCCCCACAAACTTAGCGGCAGAAGACTTGGCTAACAAAGCACTGGCAACAGATTGAATATCTGCATTGGCATATTTTTTTAAAACGTCTTTTTTGATATAAACATTTGGGAAATCAAACAAGGTGGCTCTTTTTTTTCCTGCAATGGCTTGGTGTAAAACGGCAAGGTTTTCTTCGATCGTTTCTAAACGATACGTGCCATCATTATCAGGGTTAGGGACTATTTTTATAATCTCGTTGGGGAGTACGGTGAAAATGAGTTCTTTTGTATGATAAACCATGCTTTTTCTATTACAACTAATGTTAAGAGGGGACAGACTATCCTAAAATAAGATTTTTATTTTAAATAACTTTGATTCCTGCTTGATTTTTTCTATCCATAGCCAAATACCTGCATTTACGCTCGTATTCTCCTATCGACAGCCTTAAAGCTCTTTGGTTTTCATCGCTAATTCTGTTTCTAACCATAGAACTGCTTCGTTTTCTTGACTGAAAATTTTGGAGGGAATACCATCTTTTACGAACCTGTTGATTAGTGTTAAATACAAATTGCCAATTAATTTAGAAGCAAAGGATGTTGTTAAAAAAGCACGTGCCACAATATATTTTGGAGGAGTAGAATATTTTTTCAGAACAGCTTTGCTGACGTATTTGTCAGGGAAATACAAGATTAAAGTTCTAGGCTTCTTGTCTATAACATCATCTAAAATACGTAGATTTTCTTCCACTTTATCTACTTGAAAGTTGCCATCAAAATTTGCATGTGTTTTAACTTCTATAATATCGTTTGGACGAAGCGTATAGGTAAACTCATCTGTGTGATAATCTATATTCATCATTTGGAGTACTTAGTTAAGAATAGAAGTTTGTAAACAAATAGAAAGTAGTATATTTAATCTTAAAAAATCTTTGTTTACATAAAAGTAACTTTTCTTTAACATTACTCTGTTGAAGACTCAAACGAAGGAAGCGAACTAAAGCGTAGTGCTCAGGAGCTTAGCGACTAACAAAGCGACCTCCCATCAATGACATAAACCCAAGGGAGTACGCTTAGAAACAAAGCAAGGGAAGAAAGGTAGTGAACGAATCAATGGAGTATTATTTTAACAAAAAAAGAAATAATCATTATTGGCTTCTAATTTTTGCTTTTTAAAACGTTCTTTAAGTTGTCGTTGGGCTTCTGGTTGTGCGATGGCGATGATTATTTGCGGACGAATTAAGTCCTCTAAATGGGCGATAGAATAGAGCCTTAGATCGTAAATGTCTTTGCCTATTTTTTGCTCATTATTACAAATCCAATGAAAGGGAATGTTTGCTTTTTGAAGCAACAAAGCGAGTTTTTTTCCTTTTTTTCCTGCGCCCCAAAGTACGAGCGGGCGTTCTGTCTGGTAATCTAAGCGTATAAAATAATGCAACTTAATGTCTAAGAAATTATTATCTGCATAATTAGGATCGTGCCGAGAGGTTCGACCTTCCGAATCCCTCCAATAATGCAACACCACATCAGAAGGCAAACAAATTAAACCCTGTTCGTAAAATCGAAAACATAAATCATAATCCTCTGGATAACGATCGGGCCGAAATGCAGCAGCAGCGTCCAAATCTGTTCGATGAATCATCCAGCAAGGAGATGGAATGACACATTCTTTATAAATTTCTTTAAAGTTGGTTCCTTTTTTACTCAAGGTATTCAGCCATTCTGCATACCGTAGATAACCATTTCCCAAGGCTTTATCACTAAAATACTGGACCAAGCCTGTTGCCAAATGCCCTTGTTTGGCTTGGCTCAAATTAGCCTGTAAAACGGTTAGTTTTTGAGGCGGCATGATGTCATCCGAATCCATTCTAGTAATATAAGTGCCACTAGAGTGTTCGTAGGCCATTCGTAAGGCTTGAATGATGCCTTTACCTGTGTTTTGAAAAACTTTTATTCGAGTATCTTTTGCCGCATAACTTTGTAGAATAGCCCAAGAATTATCTTCTGAGTGATCTTCAACCGCAATCAATTCCCAATGGAGATAACTTTGAGCTAAAATAGAGTCCAAGCATTCTTCCAGAAAAAGTGCCGTGTTTCGTACAGGCATTAAAATACTAACTTTCATAAGACTATTCATTCGTTCTCGTCGTCTAAACTGTTTAAAATCATTTCCCATAAATGTTGGTAAGGAATGATTTCTAATTCATTCGAAGCATCTCTATACTTGATCGGAGATTCTATTAATCGAGTTAAATATTTTTGATGTGCGCCAATGTTTTTGTAGTCAAAATGAGCTTTTGCCAATTGTTGTAAGAGGCGAATAAATTGAGTAATCCGATAGTGTTCTTCTTGCTTGAGTAAGCTGGCAGAATAGTCTTTAAGACGCTCTATACGTTCAAAAGCTTCTCCTGAGCGTTCTTCTTGTAATAGAAAAAGAACCTGAGCAATGACTGAAATTACAGTAAAAATACGTTGTTTTTTTTGAAAAATAACGGGTTCTTCCAAAAAGCGTTTGACTTTAAATTGCTTATAACGCCTTGGTTTTTCAAGTCCATCTTCGGTTTCAACCCAAAGGAGCAAACACAAATAGGTTTCAAACGTATTCCACTTATCTTGAGCAGCACTAGATATTTTTTTGAAGCGCTTGTCTTCACAAACTCGATCAAAAATGCGGTGTGCGGCTGAATATTCTTTGCAATGAATCGCAAGCAACAAGTAGTATTCGTAAAATTGCAACCAAGCACTATTTTTTTCAAATATCTTTAAGTATTCTTCTGCTTGTATTTGCCCATTTTCAAAGTCCTGTAAATGCACCAATGCCAAGAGTTTTTTGAGCGCTATTTTTGCTAATTTATCTTCTCGGTACAAATGTGGATGCTCTATGATATATTGCTCGGCAGCAGTGCAAACCAAACAAATACGGTTGTAGTCTTCCTGTATTTCGTGGAAGGTGGCAAAAACCATAAACTGGTTGTAAAGGACAATGGGAGAAGGATAAGTCTGCGCCAATTCTAACAACCGATCGCAGTAAGATTGAATGAGCGCTATTTTTTGGGGAACTTTTGCAAGGGATCTATTACGGTTCAAAAGGGTTCGTTCGTACAGTTCGTCCGATTCTATTTCAGCCTTTAAAATTCGCTGATATTTTTCGCAGCGCTTGTTGTACGTTTCGTATAGTTTTAGGTCTTCTTCTTGCATGGCATGCGTTCGAAGCACTCTAGCGGTGTTGACAATGATGTCTGAAAATTCAAACTTTAAAGCGGTTCCCAAGATGCTTTTAGCCAATTGGGCGGCCGTTGTATTGGCTTTATTTGACAATAATATTTTTACTAAAGCCCACTCTTTATGGCAATTGTAATAAGCCCTATTGTAATTAGAGTTGGTTGATTGGTTGATGTCTAAAAAAAACAAGGTATTCAAGATGCGTTTTTTAAACCTAGACTTTAACTGACGGTATTTGTCGTCGCTAGGAGAACTTCCATATAGTTTTGCAGCAGCTTCCTTGTCATCTGCTAAGGCTCCGTTTGTAAGAAGCTCATAGAATTCATTAAATTTTGAATTTTTCTGTTTCAAAGAATGATCGTCAAATATTTCTATTTTTTTAACCTTCTTTTTTGTTACAATTTTTGAAATTTCTAATAAGTGCTTCATTTACTATTTTATTCTTCCCAACTTCTAAACTAAAAAAACTTCTTTTGATAAATTATAATTTTACAGCAGATCGTGTTAAACGACTCGTAAACATGGTACTTAATGACAAGGTGATTAATCTTGTTATATCATATTAAAAATTCGAATCAAGGGCTAAAACAGAACTAAAATGTACATTTAAAACAAGATTACTTTATTTTAGAAGCCTATTTTCTAAATTTTTAATGATGAATGCTTCATTTTTAATGTATCTTATGCAAAAGAAAGCATTCAACATTAAAAATTAAACATTCATCATTTTGTAAAGCGCTTATTCCTGCTTTTATTGTTCAGACCTACTTTTAGCTCTTGATTCGCATTATCAATAAAAGTAAATCAATGCATTAATTTATGTCACATTTTGTGATAAATGTACTAATTAAAAAGATAAAATAAAGTAAGTCGGTA
>CACVAQ010000101.1:0-6408 GCA_902727865.1 uncultured Aureispira sp.
AAAAATACTTAGTCTTACTTTATTTGGTTTTCTATTCAATACAACGCTCTTTATTTACTTATCACATGGCGTTTTAAGCAAGCATTTTTAGAAATGAACCAACTTCTTCTAGCCCATCGCCACCACTTCCTCAATGATAGACATACCTTCTGAATTATCGCCACAAGTCCAACGCCATTTTTCAAATAGGCGAATTCTTCCTGTTGAGCGCATTTCTGGTGTCGAGACACAATAGCCCGTCATCAACTCACCGAATGTATTCACATGCTGATAATTAAATTCCAGTTTTCCATCTTCCAATACTTTTCCTGTAATGGTTCCAATTTCGATGCCACCGCCTTCGTAAGTTCCCCAAATAACCTGACCTCGTTGACGGTAATAAAAAGTTGTTTCATTCGTCACATGGCCATTATCATCGTTGACAATTGCCTTGAAAATTTTGTTATTATAATTAAATGTTGCCATAAATTATTAAAAGTCTAAATCTCAATAAATAAATTGGAGATTTGTAAAGAATATTCTAGCAAGAAGCTAGTTTGATTACTTTGTGGGGGTTCCCAAGATAGCATTTTTTTTAACATTTAGTTAACTTTAACTAATTTAGAAGCCCAAAACGATAGATAAAAAAAACCACCTTAAATACAAGATTTAAGGTGGTCTCTATTATCTATAAAACAAGCTTTTTTTCGTAAAAGAAAGACTTGTTGTGTTTGTTAATCTACATTATCATGCAAAAAAGAGTTGTTGTCCTTTACTTCTGGCTCCTCATCGTCAGAAATCGTCCATTCAGAAACATTTGAATCTGAAGAATGCTCTACATTATCCAATGCAATACCCTTGCGGAGGTAAGCAGGTTGGTTTTCAAGTTCATTCAACACTTCAGGATTGTTCAATTTCACACTCAAATTTTTGAGGCGTTGTCTTCGATCCTCCAAACTTTCTGATTTTTCAACCGTTTTTGGCGTTTCTTTTTTCGCTTCAGGCTTTACAAATGGCTCTTTTTCGATCGAGTATTTGGGTTTTTCGCTACTTTGTTTTTTTTTACTAAAGTTGAACTCAATAGCTCCGTGATCTGCATCTAACTCTTTATTAAAAAAAGAAGAAGAGGATGATTTTTTGGTAGTTTCATCATCGTCCAATGCAACACGAACTTTCTTTTCGATCGGGCGCTCTTCTTTTGCGCTCACTTTCTTCATGCTCTTCCCCGTCTCAAAGCCCGTTGCAATCACAGTAACTGAAATTTGCTCGCCTAAGCTTTCGTCAAAACAGTTTCCCCAAATAAGGTCTGTTCCATAGCCTGCTTCTTCTTGAACATACTCTGTAATTTCAAAAACCTCGTCCATCGTCACCTCTTTCGTACCAGAAGTGATATTCAATAGAATATGCTGAGCGCCTTTAATATCATTGTCTTCCAACAAAGGAGATTGTAAAGCAGCTTCAACCGCACGAAGGGCACGATCGTCCCCTTCCGTGGTAGCCGTTCCCATTACAGCAACTCCAGAGTCACGCATAACCGTGTTCACATCTTCAAAATCGACGTTCACATAACCAGGTACGGTGATAATTTCTGCAATACCTTTGGCAGCAGTCATCAAAATATCATCTGCTTTTGAAAACGCTTCGCTAAGATTTAGGTTACCGTAAATTTTACGTAATTTATCATTAGAAATAACAATCAAAGTATCAACGTTCTTCTTCAATTCTTCCAAACCTTCCATGGCTTGTTTCATGCGTCGACGACCTTCAAAAGTAAAAGGTACGGTTACAATTCCTACGGTCAAAATATCCAACTCTTGCGCAGCTTTAGCAATCACAGGAGCAGCTCCTGTTCCTGTTCCACCACCCATTCCTGCTGTTACAAACAACATTTTGGTTCCGTCATTGAAATATTCCTGTACCTCTTCCAAAGACTCGATACAAGACTCTCTCCCAATACCGGGTTTAGAGCCAGCACCACGACCTTCGGTAAGTGTTGGTCCCAACTGAATTTTGTGATCAACCGCACTAAGATTCATGGCTTGGTTGTCTGTATTACAGATTGCAAAATCAACTCCTACGATTTTTTTCTCGTACATATAGTTGACTGCGTTGCTACCACCACCGCCAACACCAATTACTTTAATTATTGGGTTTGAATCTTCTGGTATATCAAATTTCATACTATTTCCTTTAATGTTACAAGTTCGAGGGCTTGCGCCAAATACGGATTAGAGGGAAAACCCTTTTCCGCTTTTAATTTTCGTTAAACAAGGTTATTCGAGAACATTCCGAACGAACCAAGACAAATATAAAAATTCTTTGATAGAATTTTCAATTAACGAATCAAGAATTCTCTTAGAATAAATTGGTTGGTTGACATTTTTTGCCAAAACGGGCTCTTTTTCTTTTTCATAGCAGTACGTTTTTTATCATAAGTTATTGACTGTCAACAACAGTCTTACTGTTCAAAACGTACGACTTACCACTAAAATAGTAAAACCAAAGCCACAATAGTATAGGCTGGCAAAAGTGTCAAAGAGCCAATAAATTTAAAGGTCTCCATCTGGTTCTGCTTCAAACCATTCTTTGGTTCGCTTAAAGATTTTTTCATACCATTTGTTCCCATCCTCCATATCCACAGTTTGTTTGCTGTGTGTTGCAGGAACCGCATTAGAACTATAGTTTGAATCCGTCTCATATTGACGACCTCTTTGCAATTCTTTAAATCCGTTTAAGATCAAGCCGATGCTAGTCGCATAAATTGGACTTGTAATTTCTTTGTCATAACCATGTGCCAAATGCTCTGTAGGGATTCCCATACGAGCCGACATTCCAGTATGTAATTCTACCAAATCGGTAATATTACGCAACAAAGCACCTCCACCAGTCAATACAATTCCGCCAATTAGCTTACGTTCATACCCTGAACGGCGAATTTCCCAGTAAATCAAATCTAAAATTTCTTCTACACGAGCTTGAATAATACGTGCCAAGTTAATTTCAGAAATTTCCTTATGAGAACGACCTCTCAAACCAGGAATGGTGATAATTCTATTCTCTGTTAAGGCATTTGCCATAGCAGCACCAAACTTCACTTTTAATTTTTCTGCTTGTTGTCCCATTACGTTACAACCTTCTTTGATATCTTTTGTGATAATGTTCCCCCCCAAAGGCACGACAGCAGTATGGCGAATAATTCCTTCGTGGAAAATAGCCAAATCTGTTGTTCCTCCTCCAATATCAACCAAGGCGACACCCGCTTCCATTTCTTCTCCACTCAATACAGAAGCAGAAGAAGCGATTGGCTCTAATGCCAATGATGCCATTTCTAGACCCGCTTTTTGGACACATTTTGCAATGTTCTTCGTTGCGGTCGTTTGTCCTGTAATAATATGGAAATTTGCTTCCAAACGAATACCAGACATACCAATAGGATCTACGATTCCTTGCTCATTATCTACGATATACTCTTGAGGAATAACGTGGATAATTTTGTCTCCAGGAGGCAAAACCAATTTATACATATCAGAAATCAAGTCGTCAATATCGTCTTGAGAAATTTCATCGTGTAAGCTGTGTCTCGTCAAAATGCCTCTATGCTGTAGACTTTTGATGTGTTGTCCTGCAATTCCTACATTCACCACGCCAATTTCTACTCCTGAACGACGTTCCGCTTCTGCAATAGCATCCGAGATTGCTTTTACTGTTTTTTCAATATTTGACACCACACCTCTTAGAACACCAACTGACTCTACTTTACCAGTTCCCAATACTTCTAATTTCCCGTGCTTGTCCTTGCGCCCTACCATAGCGCAAATTTTTGTAGTTCCGATGTCTAACGCGACAACAATTTGGTTTTCCATAATAATCCGCAATTTATTTAATTCTGTATAACTAACTGATCCCCCAGCTAGTATTTTTTTTTAGTTTTTCATTTGCTAACAACAGTACTTCGTCTAAAATCAGAAAGCGCCATGCTCCTGCCCAACCACCAACACCTCTAAATACTGTAATTCATAGCTTCTATCGTCTCTTTGCAACAACTTGCCCTTTAAAAGCTAAGTTAATGCTCTTATATTTATTCCATCCTTCTACAGGCAATCCATCTTGATAAAAAACCTCTAGGCGATGAAACTTATCTTCTATGTCTTCATTCGGCACGCCAAACTTAATTTTGTGGTCGCCCAATTTTGGTATTAAGGTAGCATCGCCACTATGATCGATGTGAATTTGCTCAAACTGTGCCTTCCAAAATTCATTCCCATTAATAAACTTAATCAACCCAAAGACACGATTTAAACGATGGTGTGGAATATTCAGGTAATTATCATTAAAATGCCCAATTTTCCCTGTTACTACGAGCACCCTAGCGGTAAACTTAGGCGACGTTTGCACACGTTCTCCATCTTCATCCAAATAATAACTTGGATCTCCTTCGTCCATAATTCGAGCGATTGGAATACGTTGTTCTATTGTAATATGAACCTTGTTCAAAGCATCTATATAAACATCCGCATCTTTGATAAAAATATCTGCTTCCAAGATTTCTTCTACTTGTTCTATATCAATCAATTCCAAAGGCTGACCTACAATCGCATGTCTAAACTCTCGGAATAAAATTTCTGTCACATCACGCTCTCTAACAAACTTATTTCCAGCATCATTTTTGACAATTGTAATGGCTAAACCATCCTCTCCAATCACGCTTTTTTTTCGATATTGAACGGCTGCAACTACTAATAACAAAATAGCAATAGCCCCCACTATCACCGATAGTTGCTTTACAATCCAAGACATTCTTTTGGGGTGCACTTCCATAATTTGTTACAATAAGTTATTGCTCTAATGAGCCAATCAATTAATATATCCCTAAACAATTCAAACAATCTATATTATGTCACAAAAAGTTAAATAGTTCCCTAGCCATCTATTTTAGGAGCATTTCGCCAGCATTTCCGCAATATCAGGTACTAAAGCACCAATATCACCCGCCCCCAAGGTCATTAAAACTTCTAAATCTCTAGTCTTCAATTCTTCTAATAAAGCTTCTTTTTTAATCAAAACTTTATTGTTTTGCTTCATTTTGTCAAAAATAATAGCCGAACTCACGCCCTCCATTGGCAACTCTCTGGCAGGATAAATATCCAACAAAACAACCGCATCTAACAAATCGAGTGCTGTGGCAAAGCCCGCTGCAAAATCCTTTGTTCTAGAAAACAAATGTGGTTGAAAAACCCCAGTTATTTTACGAGTAGGATACAATGTTTTTGCGGCTTGAATCGCTGCTTTCAACTCCTCTGGATGATGCGCATAATCATCTATATACACTTGCGTTTTGGTGTCAATCCTAAACTCAAATCGACGCTTAATTCCTTTAAAAGAAAGTAAAGCGGCTCGAATTCCTTCGGCTTTACATCCCAACTTCTTGGCAATTGCAATCGCAGCCGTAGCATTCAGTACATTATGGTTTCCTGGCAAGGTAAATTTTAGCTCTTTAATACAATCTTCGCCATCTTCCCAATCAAAGACAAAATAAGGCGCTTCGGCTCGAATATTAACTGCCCGTGCCCCTCCTGCCTCTATCCCATACGAGCACAATGCTATCTCTTTATTATGACTCGACGCTAAAGGCAAATCATATTTGTAATACAAGGTATTTTGTACTTGTTTTGCATAGTCATAAAACGTTTGGTGCATCGACGCTTCGTCACCATAAATGTCCAAATGGTCCGCATCCATAGAAGTAATGACGGCCAATTCTGGATATAAATGCAAGAAAGAGCGATCAAACTCATCCGCTTCCATCACGACCCATTCTGATTGACCTGCGACAAAATTAGACTCAAAATTAGCCGCAATGCCCCCCAAAAATGCGGTACAATCCACCCCACAACTACGTAGGACATGGGTTAAAATAGCACTCGTTGTTGTTTTGCCATGTGTTCCTGCAATACCAATTGTTTTTCTATTTTTAGAAATTATTCCCAGCACTTCTGCTCGTTTTTTTACTGGATAATTTTGTTCCAAAAAATAGTTCAACTCTTGATGTGTCGCTGGAATTGCTGGCGTATAAACGACTAAATCGATGCCTGCTGGAATTTGTGTTACATCATCTTTATAATGCACCTTCATTCCTTCTGCTACCAAGGATTTTGTAAGAACTGTTTCTACTTTATCGTACCCAAATACGTCTATTCCTAAGCTATTAAAATAACGTGCCAAAGCACTCATTCCTATTCCTCCAATACCTACAAAATAGATTTTTTTAAGTCCGTCTAATTTCATCTTTTATTACTGTTTACTTCTTTACTATCAACACTTTACTAAACCTCTAAAGCATCCTCGCATCTACATCTTATTAAACGCACTCTCCACCTAAAACCCTACAAAGTATTATTACACAAAACGGTAAACTTTTTCTATTTAATT
>CACVAQ010000101.1:6508-7833 GCA_902727865.1 uncultured Aureispira sp.
TTAATTCTCTAAAGTAACTTCGTTATCCAGACTTTTAGATGCCTCTCCAACACTTGTTTCTATATATTTGCTAACACTCAAAATTATTCCTAAAGAAATTCCCGTAAACATAAGAGACGTTCCTCCCATACTGACAAAGGGCAAGGTTAAGCCTGTTACAGGTAATAAATTCACATTTACAGCCATGTGTACAAAGGCTTGGATGACCAAACTAAAGCACAAGCCCAAAGCCAACATTGCTCCAAAAGCCTTTGGACTTCTAGTCACCAAGCGAATACAACGCAACAATAAAGTGACATACAATGCAATCATAACCATTGCTCCAATCGTTCCATATTCTTCTATGATCACACAAAAGATATAATCAGAATAAGAATGCGGTAAAAAATGCGCTTGTTGTGCATTCCCTGGTCCGACGCCCAAAAAGCCTCCTTGTGCAATCGCCATTTGCGCTTGCTCTACTTGAAATTGGTCTCCTGACGAGCCCATCCAAAAATCTTTTAGCCGAGTAATCCATGTGCTTACACGAATAGAATTAGGAAAAAATTCGGATAGCATAATCAAAATTGCAAAGGCTCCAACTCCCAACATAAACAAGGAAAATACGTTTCTCATTTCTACTCGGCCAATAAACATCAATAAGGCACAAGTAAAAAACAAAATTAGAGCGGAAGACAAATCCGATGGCGCAATCAATCCGCAAACCAACAAGATTGGAATAATCAACTCTCCTAAAGGTACTTTCTTTGTTTGCATCAAGGACAAGGTCCTTGCGGTGTACATAATCAAAGCAATTTTTGCAAAATCAGAGGTCTGAAAAGTGACCCCAATAAATGGAATTTTGATCCAGCGTGTCGCCTGGTTCAGCGTCTCTCCCAACAATTGGGTATAAACCAACAAAGGGATCGCTATAACCAATAAAATGACGGATAAACGGGCATACTTTACATAGTTTACCATATGGCAAATGTAAATTAGGACCATTCCCGCAGATAACAAAATAATATGTTTTGCTAAAAAAGACTCTGTATTCGCTCCTGTACGCAATGCCAAAGCTTCTGCTGAGCTGTAAACAGTCAGTATAGAAAGGATCGCTAGTAATCCTATGACTAGCCAGATCACTTTATCGCCTTGCAATAAAGCGCCTACTTTGGTTTGTATAAATTTTACGTCCATTTTATGTTTATGAAACAGTTTGTTGAATTAATGCTCGTATTATTTCCTGATTTTCTAACAAACTATTGCGGCTATCTAACAGCCCTTTTATTTTTTATAAAAAATTTTCTTTCTATCAGTTTATTAATAATAATACTTCGTGGGATTAG
>CACVAQ010000102.1 GCA_902727865.1 uncultured Aureispira sp.
ATGGTGTCAATTTTGGGATAACCTTGAGTTGTTGGGATTATATTTTTGGCACCAGTCATGTTCCGAACTCTGGGCGTGATATTCGCCTTGGATTTCCTGGTATAGAGGAGTTTCCAGAAAATTTTGGCAGCCAATTTGTTCAGGGTTGGGGAGCAACTAAAAAAAACACAAAACAATAAACATTTTTAAATTTTAGCTTATTCACATGAAACTACTTTTCTTTTTATGCGTATTATCATTTTCGTTCAGTAGTGCAGCTCAAACCATAGAGTTGGCAGAAATGGACATCAATGACGCAGGATATACCTTGTTAGACTTTGGGGTAATCAAAGCAAAAAAAACGACAAAACGAGAATTGATTTTAATCAATACAGGAGATAAAGATTTAATTATTTCTAGCCTAGAAGAAGGCTGTCATTGTACGTCCATCAAAATTCAAAAAAAGGTTATAAAACCGAATCAGCGAATTAAAATTGTCCTCAAATGGCGGCCCATCAACGATAGTGAATTTAACTCTAGTGTTATGATTCACAGCAATGCAAGCAACTATCCACAGTTGTGGATACAGATAGAAGGCAATGTGGAAGAAGGTTAAATTCAAGCATTTTGGTGAATCAAGTATAGATTTGAAACTAAAATACTATATTCGCATTTTACTTAGCTACACGGCTATTTATTCCCCTTACTTAGGAGCTTTTTACTTGTAGTTCCTCCTCCTGGGGTTAGCGGTGCTACTACCCATGTTTCCTTGGGCATCAGAGCTTCTCTGAAGTTTTCGTTTTTTTAATAAAAAAAGATTCTTTGATTACAAAAAATAGTCTTAGAACAACTATCAATCGTTAAGCATCAACATGAAATTCACAGGAACCGATAATTATATTGCAGCGCATGATTTGCAATTGGCCGTCAATGCCTCTATTGCAATGGAAAAACCTTTATTAATAAAAGGAGAACCAGGTACAGGCAAAACGTTGTTAGCGCATGAAATCGCCAAAGGATTGAATAAAAAATTATTCACTTGGCACATCAAATCAACCACCAAAGCGCAACAAGGTTTGTACGATTATGATGCGGTTTCTCGACTTAGAGATTCTCAATTAGGCGAGGAAAAAGTCCATGATATTTCCAATTACATTATCAAAGGCAAACTCTGGGAAGCCTTTGATGCAGACGAACGAGTGGTCTTATTGATTGACGAAATTGACAAAGCAGATATTGAGTTTCCGAACGATCTTTTGCTAGAGTTAGATAAGATGGAATTCTTTTGTTATGAATTAAATAAAACCATCAAGGCAAAACATCGCCCTATTATTATCATCTCGTCGAACAACGAAAAAGAATTACCAGATGCGTTCTTAAGACGTTGTTTTTTCCATTACATTTCGTTTCCTGATCGAGCCACTTTAACTAAAATTATTGAGGTGCATTATCCTGATCTTGAACAGCGTTTGACGCAAGAAGCAATGGAGCAGTTCTATGCCATTCGCAACATCAGGGGATTGAAAAAAAAGCCGTCTACCAGTGAATTATTAGACTGGATCAAACTATTGATGGTTGGTAAGATCAATGCCGATGGTTTGAAAGAAGCACAAGAACAAGGTAGGGTTCCTTTAGTTGGAGCCATTATTAAAAATGAGCAAGATTTGGCATTGTTGAAACATTTGCAAAAAAATTAAGATGTTTTTAGACTTTTTCTTACTCCTAAAACATCAAGGAATTCCTGTTAGTTTGGTGGAGTATTTGTCCTTATTAGAGGCGCTAGACAAAGGTGTTATTCAAAAAAATATTGACGAGTTTTATTACTTGTGTCGTATTTCCCTTATCAAAAACGAAAAGCATCTAGACGATTATGATCGTTTATTTGGATTGTATTTTAAAGGTATAGAAACCATTACAGATGAATCATTATTCGAAATCCCAGAAGGCTGGCTTACCAAAAATGGAGAACGCTTATTCTCAGAAGAAGAAATCAGCAAAATCAAAGCCATGGGTGGACTTCAAGAACTACTCGATCGCATCCAAGAACTCTTTAAGGAGCAAAACGAGCGGCATCAAGGAGGCAATAAATGGATAGGTACAGGTGGTACTTCTCCTTTTGGGGCCTATGGTTATAATCCTGAAGGTATTCGGATTGGGCAACACGAATCTAGACATCGACGTGCCATCAAAGTATGGGACAAAAGAGATTTTGAAAACCTAAAAGATGACGTAGAGCTCGAAACTCGCAATATGAAACTGGCCCTCAAACGATTGCGAAAAATCACTCGTGAAGGAACTGAAGAGGAACTAGACTTACAACAGACGATTAAAAAAACGTCTGAAAATGCAGGTATGTTGGAACTAAAAATGTTGCCAAAGAAAAAGAATAATGTCAAGATATTATTGCTCTTAGATATTGGCGGTTCTATGGACGATCATATTGCCTTGTGTTCTCAACTGTTTTCCGCTGCAAAGTATGAATTCAAGAATTTAGAGTTCTACTATTTTCATAATTGTGTTTATGAAATGCTATGGCAAGACAGCACGAGACGTTGGGGCGAATTTATTTCTACCTACGATGTGTTGAACAAATACAACAGCGACTACAAAGTGATTTTTGTAGGCGATGCGGCGATGTCTCCCTATGAGATTATGATGAAACAGGGTAGCGTGGAGCATTACAATGAGGAAGCAGGCATTGTTTGGCTCAATCGTTTAAAAAACAAATTTTCCGATTTGGTTTGGCTCAATCCTCTAGCTAAAGAGGAGTGGAAATTTACTAGATCTGTACAAATGATCGAAGAATTTACAGAGAAACGTATGTTCCCATTAACCATTCGTGGAATTGGAGAAGCTGTTGATGCTCTGAGACGTTAAAAAAGGCTTTTTAAGCCTTTTTTATGACGCCTTCTTCCATCAGGACCACTATAATAATTGGAGCTGGAATATCACCGTCCCAATTGTATGTAATTTCCCCTTCTTCGTCCTCTCCCATTCGCAACACGCCATTAGGCCAATTACAAATTACATCGTTTTTAGCAGCGCTTCCGTCAATCAATCTATTGTTATGAACATTATAAATAATGTTTCCTGATTTTTGGTTGCCTACACGCAAATTGGTTCCATCCCAATTGAACAAGACTTTGTTGTGTTTAGAATTGCCTTGTCGAATCGTTGTTCCATCAAAATTAAAAGCAACATCTCCATAAGAAGCATTTCCTATGATCAATTTCTTTCCATTCCAATTATAGATTACTTCTGAGGTAGCCGCACTACCCTTTTTTATTTTTAAGTTCATTTTGAGAAATTTAATATTTTGCTTAAAATTAGCCCTTCTAAGCGGTCTAAAATAGTTTTGCTATCAACATTCCTATTTGTTAAGGCTAGTTACTTAAAGTAGCAAAATTGGCTCTAAATTGTGTAAACAGGTAGTCGTAGAAAACTTTTTTGTCAACATCTGTCACAATTTTTACTTTTCTGCTCTTCATCGAATGGCTCAATAGTGTTTGCCCCGCATTAGGAGGATGAATGGCTACTTCTGCTTGCACTTCTTCTACGACAAAATGTGCTTCCAAGGCAAGATAGCTTGTTGCCAAAATATCCCACATGTAATAAATATAGTGATAACTTGGGATATTATCAACTGTTAATGCCCAAAATTGCCCCGCAAGGTTCGACAACTCGTATGCTGCTTGTTGGGCAAAATTTGATAAAAAGGCTTTGTCAACAGGGACTTGATTCGTTACATCTAGCGGAATTAAAATTAAAGGCAATTCTAATTCAAAAAGCTGTTGTGCATGAATAGGGTCCCAGTAAACATTCCATTCTGCCGTTCCGTTGTGCTGATACGTTTGTACGTTTCCAGAAGTTCGGAAGGCTCCCCCCATCCAAATCACTTCTTTGATTTTGGATACAATAGAAGGGTCTTTTTTTATTGCCAACACAAGGTTGGAGCAAGGTCCTGTCATTATAATTTTAACAGGTCGATCCGCTTCTTTCAAACTGCTTATCATTAAGTCTACTGCCGTCGGCAATTCATATGGATTGGGCGAAGCTGGTAAATTAATTAACATTGGCAAAGAATTCACAATTTCTGGTCTAGCACGCCACTCGCTCGGAAAAGCATTTACGCCATGAAAAGTTCCTCGACCAATCGGAATGTGTTCTTTTTGGGCTTTTTGTAATAATTTGTAGGTAGATTCTATCGCTGGTTCCAAATAACAATCGGCTGGAGTGATCGTAATCGCAATCAACTCTATATTCGGCATGGTTAGCAATAACAAAACAGAAAGCAAGTCATCTATTCCACCATCGTGATCCATTAATACTAATTCTTTCATTTACTTTTTAATTCTTTTATTGCATTACTTCGTTGTACGAAGAAGGCTTTCCTAGTAAGGAGTCCTTTTGTGGGCTCTTTTTAGAACAGAAAAACGTTGATTAAAATAAATAACTTATTACCCTGTACTGAATATAAAAATGCTCCATCAATATTTAATTGATGGAGCATTTTAGGCTAGAAAAAGGAGCTTTAATTTTTCAACAAAAGATGTCCCATTTCGTCTTCTGTCAGACGCTTAAATTCTAGTCCATTTTCAGAACTTTGTTTTAAATGTTTTTTGGTAGACGTATAAAAATGAAACCACATTATATATTGATCGTCGCTCAACTCAAATTCTAAATCAACATATCGAGCAGGACCTTCTGCCGTCAACATTTCACAATTAATTTCTTTTGGTGGCACCGTCTTAAATGTTCCTGGTTTGTCTTCTTGATGTGCAATAATTAAATCACAACGATCTCCTCTGACCAAGTCTGTTTTGATATTAAGATCTGGAAATTTAGAATTTTTCCAGGCATTAACATATTTTTCTGGATTTTTGAGGTAGTATACTTCCATTCTAAAAGAATCTCTCGTAACCTGAACATATTGTTCTACTCGTTGATCCATCGGCTCTTTAATCAATGTTGGAGAGAAAAACTCCAAATACACCCAAAATTCTCCTGGGCGATCTGTCAAAATAGGCATCACAATAAATTCTTGAAGTCGCTCTGTTGTTTTTTTTGCCAGTACTTGTTCTTTATTGCTAAAGTGTCCAAGCACTTGATATTTTAAGCGCTCAAATTTGTTATAAATTTCCGAAATTTCTTCTGCTGTTTTAACATTTTTTAGATACGGTAAGATGTGTTTTTTGTTTCGTTTCTTCTTTTGTCCATAAGAAGTTGTGTTTAATCCTAAACAAAAAATGGTAACTAAACCTAAGACCCAAAACTGTATATTTCCTAATTGGCGAAGATTAGAAAAACGTTTTTTTTGACTTGGTTGATAATGATTCATAATGCTATTTTTTATGTGTAAATAATAGATCTCTTAGGGACAAGAGATTTTATTTTAGAGATATAAACTTAAGTTTTATAAAGCGTCTAGAAGAAAAATCTATAACATAGCTTCTAAATCTAATGGTTGGGCTTTCCAACTCTCTAACAATATCTCTGCCAATTCATTGCTGAACTCATGCAAGCGAGTCATTGCTGAAGGAGTTGCAAACCGCATCTCTTTAAAAATTAGTAGCATTGTACCATTACATTCTATGTGGTAGTATGGGTTTTCATTTAAGTAATTTATCAAGGGTTCATTAAAAAACTTACGTACAGCTTTTGTATTAGCGCCCTCCAATAAAAACTTATTTGAAAATTCAGGATATTCTTCCATGTTTATATCCTCTTCTCTTAAAGCTAATTTCACGCCAATTTTATCAAGGAGGGCTTCTCGCTGTAATACAAATTTGGGCGCATTGAATGGTAAATGTAATATAGATACACTTGTATAACGTTCTTGGTTTGTAAAAACGCCACCTTCTTCGAAAGTAATATCACAAGTTTCCCATTCAAAAAACATCTTATAATTTCCTTTAGCAGTGTTAAAGGTGTATTCTATCGTTTTACTTTTAAAAAATTCAAAGTCTTTTAATTGTTGAAAATCCCAACGAACTTCTGGCCAAAAGGTACCATTATTTTTGGTTGACAATTCATGCAAACGTATTTGACGTTGATTGAGCTGTGGTTTTTTATCACTTGGTAATATTCTTGTAGCATTAGGATGACGAGAATAAGCATCGTGCGCCCCCAAACCGACCAACTCAAAATTCATTTCCTCAGGTAAATCATAGCGAGAAGCGTCGTCGTGCAAATATTCCAATACCGTATAATCAATCAACCGAGCATTGGACATATCGACAATGATATTTTTTTCTGTTTTACCACTAGCCTTTAAGACTTGTTTTAACTTAGGAATATTGATAAAATTAACAATTCCCTCTAATCTAATATAAAGTTCATGTGTATTTTCAGTCCGAGTAGTTTGAATAGAAGGTTGTGTCAGATACTTTAGAAACTTTCGGCTCTTTAAATTTGATTTACCATAATGGTTAAACAAGGTAATCACAATTCCGATAAGCAAGCCAATCAACAAACCATAAACTAAGGTGGCAAAAAAGGTTGTAAAAAAGATTAAAAACTGGTCATCCCCTTTTCGATAGGTATCGACCCAAAGCTTAGGCGTTGCTAATTTATATCCTGTATAAATCAACAATATGGCTAATGCAGCCAAAGGAATCATTCGAATAATTGGAGCACAAATTAAGACAAAAAGCCCTAAGATAACTCCATAATATAAATTAGACCATTTCGTTTTAGCCCCATTATAGACAGGAATTGCTGTAATGACTGGCAATCCGCCAATTCCCCCTGCAACAACAGAACTCAATCCAGCTGCAAAAAGCTCTTTATTTAAGTTTGTATTTCGTTCTAGAGGATCCAGTTTATCAACCGCTTTGGCACTGACCAATGTTTCGATGGTAGAAACAGCCAAGATACTCAGAGAAACCGTCCAAAATTCTAATTGGTCTATTTTTGAGAAACTAGGATATATAATATAGTTTTTAATATCTACAGGAATATCAACCAAATACTCTGGTCCTACAGGAAAGGCAGTGTTAAACAAAGGAACGTAATGCGTATCGAAGAAGTTAAAATAATAGACAATAGGCAACGTAAATAAAATGATCCAAATCGGTGTCGGAAGCATTTTGGTTCCCTTGATAGATCCTTGTTTGTGTAAAAGTAAGACAACAATTGCAACAACGCCGATTAATAAAATAACTGGATTTAAGTTTTTTATACTATTCCCAATCATCCAAAAGCTATTGTATGCACTATCGCTTTCAACACTAACGCCAAAAACAAGATGGACCTGAGTAACAATAATGGTAAACCCTACCGCCGCTAACATTCCATTAATTGCTGCGGTGGGAATAATATCTCCACGCTCTCCTAACTGAAACAAGCCCAATAACATTTGTCCGATTCCTGCGACAATCGTAGCCGCCAAAAGGCATTGAAATCCAATTAACGATTCTCCATCTCCCAAAGCAATTCCTCCAGACAACATAACAGCAATAAGCCCAGCGGAAGGACCATTAATTGTAATGTGACTCCCTCTAAAAAACGTAGCAACAATGCCTCCCACAACCGCAGACAAGACGCCTGCCATAGGTGGCGCACCAGAGGCCACGGCAATACCGAGCGCAATGGGTAATACAACTAGTGCCAAACCAAAGGCAGCAGTTATATCTTCTTTAAAATAGTGTTGTATGTTTCCTAACGTTTTTGTCATTTATTTTTTCTCATTTGTTAAGTAGGTTAAAACGAAGAAGTAACACTCTTCAGCAACGACCTAAGATAACATTATAATTTCATCTACCTAAAATAGAACGAGAACAGTTCCTATTTTTGGTATTCTTATTTGCTTATTAACAATTATTTTTAACCATTGACGTAACATTCAGATTTACCTGTCTTTTATAGCTGTAACCATCCATCAGTTTTTTAACCAAAAGAATGCCCAAGCCTCCAACCTCTCGATCTTCCAAAGGAATCGATATATCTGGTTCAGGCGTCTCAAAAGGATTAAACGGAATTCCTGCATCTGTCAATTGAATAATCAATTTTCCAGTTGTAAATAATTCTATTGTAATATCAATTTCATACTCTTGCCCATCAGGAAAGCTATACTTAACGATATTGGATAACAGCTCGTCTAATACAACATTTACCTTTACCATAATGGTATTCGGAATGGTGTACTGCGATGCAAAAGTCTCAAACGCACTAATCGCCCGTTGTACTTCCTTTATGGTATTCTTTATTACGATTTTTTTTGAATGTATTTTACCCATCATTTATTCTTTTATTTCAACACACAAAGCCGTTATATCATCAAATTGTTCTTCTCCACGTTCGAATAATAAAATATCCAAAACAATCCTTTCCACGGTGTCTTTTACATTTTTAAACGGTCGTTTTAAAGAGTCAAACAATCGAGTTTCTGAAAACAACTCTAAAGCACTGTTGTGTGCCTCTGTAATACCATCTGTATACGCAAAAATAACATCTCCAACAGACAAAGAAACGACAGATTCTCCATAGACAATATCTTCCATTGCAGCGACGACGGGGCCATGCAATGTAGACAACTTGACTAAGGTGCCATCTTTCTGAAGAATCAATGTTGGATTATGCCCTGCGTTGGTATACGTCATTTCTTTTTTAGCCAAATCAATAATTCCCATGAATACCGTAGTAAACATATAGTCGGGATTATTGGCGGCCATCTCCTGATTCACATGGCTCATAATGCTTGCCGTTGAAAAATCAGTTGCGGCCCTTGATTTTAACAAGGCCTTGCCTACAGCCATCATAAACCCAGCTGCAACACCTTTTCCAGAAACATCGCCCACTACGATTGCCAATTTATTATCATCTAATAAATAATAATCATAGAAATCCCCCCCTACTTCTCTAGCAGAAATCAACTTTGCATATAACTCCACGTCAGAACGTCCTCCAAAATCAGGATGACTGATAGGAATCATATTCAGTTGAATATCTTTTGCTAGATTCAGCTCCGCTTCCATGCGCACCATCTGCTCCTTCAAAAGCGCAATTTTTTGCACTTGTTGGGCTACAATATTGGCAGTATCCTTAGATTCGTTTGCTTCTTTACCCATTTTTTAATTTATAATATCAAATGATAATTTTTAGTTAAAATTTGTCACGGCTTCTTCCAAAGATTTTTTCACATCTAGAATTTGGCTAAAGCCAGAAATATCCAAAATTTCTTGAACCACCTCATTTGCATTACAAATTCGGAACAAGCCTCCTGATGCTTTAAGTTTTTTAGCCGTTCCCAAAAAAACACGTAACCCAGCACTACTAACAAAAACGGTCTTAGCTAAATTAAAAATAATTTTCTGATTACTTTCTAAATACTTATTTACTTCCATTTCTGCTCTAGGAGCAGTTCCCGTATCTAATTGACCAACAAAATCTAAAATCAACATATCTTCTTTTGTTGTACTTACGATATCCATTTCTTATGTATTATTTTATAAATTAATAGTTTATTGACCCCTTACGATGGTCCTAGCTTTTATAGAATCTACCGCCTATTATAACAAACTATTTATAATTCAAATTTTTCCTGTAAATTCTAGTTTTTGAACAATGCAAGGTAAACATTTCTTTAGATTTATAAGGCAGCATATCATAATAACCTATTATAAAGAAGCCATCATCCGCCAATGCGTCATAAAAAAGCTTTAAAACCTTCATTTTTAAAACTCGATCGAAATAAAGCATCACATTTCTACAGAAAATAATTTTAAAGCGTTCTCCCATTTCATCCTGCACCAAATTATGGCGTTCAAACCGAACATGTTTTTTTAGTTGTTTAATCACCTCAAAGCTCTGCTCCTGTTTAGAAAAATAACGGTCTACATTCCCTTCGGGATTGTACAAAGCATACGATTTGGCACATTTGTCCCAGATAATATTATTGTAGCGTCCTGCCTTTGCTTGAGCAAGTGCTTTCGTACTTAAATCGGTTGCAAGTATCCTTGACTTATGCAACAGAAAACGTTCTTTCAAGACTATACCCATGGTATAAATTTCTTCTCCAGTAGAACAGCCTGCATGCCAAATCGTTAATTCATTCTGATAACCGACTTGTTTAAGAACATCTTCTTTTATTTTTTGCCACAAATCATAATTCCTAAAAAACTCTGTCAAATTGACCAGAAGTTCATCTATATAAGATATGATTAGTGATTTGTCTCTCAACATTTGCGCCCATAAGCCAAGCATCGACTCCAAATCTTTTTTTGAAATCAGCCGCACCAAACCTCTTTTCAGCGACTTTTGTTCATAACGTGTAAAGTCCAACCCAAAACGAGTTTTTACGGCTGTCGTAAACGCATTTAGCTCCTCATCGGTTATTTGTAATCGTCCAGGTTTTTGTAGCATGTTTAGACACTAACCCTTTTAATATCGTCAATAAAAGAGTTGTCCATAAACCATAAAAACATAGGGCTAAATGATTTTTCTTTTGCCAAAAAGTTAGTCTTAAAATTAATAACATGCGACTGGTCGTCTAAACGATCCTGTATAAACCCCTCAAAATCACCAGAATCAATAGTATCCAACTGAGGGACAGCACCGTGCATTTTTCGTTTTAATAAATTGGCAAATTGAGTAATCACTGCTGCTGCAATGATATTATCAACCTCCAATAAAATAGCATCCTTCATCGTTTCAAACAAAACAGGATCGTTCGTTACTTCAGGAGGCAAGGCTGCTTTTTGTAACATTTCAGCTTCTTTATCTGTAAAGATCAAACAACAAAGCCCCTCTAATTCTCCGACCACTTCTGTTGTCAGCAAATGCACTTTCCCAGTACATCCTAATATTAAAGGCGTTTTATCTGCAATGCCCAAATTACTGACACCTATTTGGTCAACTACGATTGGTTCTTTCATAAAGAAAGAAAGTGTTTGCGCAGCACTACTCAAACCTTGATTTATAATAGTTTTAGCGGTCTGCATTTCTGTTTTGTTAAAAACTTCCATATTATTCTGTTGTCTTATGTTGTCTTTTATTAGCCCAATGTAGCGATGTTTGTCCCGATTCGTTTTTCCTTAAATAAATGCGAAAGAATACTAACAATATCGAGTACCAAACACATTCTCCCTGTTCCTAAAATAGTTACGCCGCTAAACAGAGCGACATTATCAATAGGTGAAGGCAATTTCTTTTCCACAATTTCCTTCTGCTGCATCAATTTATCTACCACCAAACCGACCAAGCGATTATTATAACTTACGATAACAATATCTAAATTAGGGCTGTCTTCCATTTGGTCGAAATGTTTATGCAAACTTCCTTTTGCGTCTAAATCCTTCATAGACTCTAGGTCAAACAAATCTTTTAGAAATACAATAGAAATTGTTTTGCCCAAATAAGTAGCAATTAAGCCCGTATTAATTTTATGAATTTCTTCCTTAGGCATCGAAATCACGGCTTCGGTATGAGCCAAAGCGATCGCAAATTCTTGCTGATCCAGTTGAAATAGCAAGGCCGCTTTAACGGCCATAGAAGAAGGCAAACCCAATGTAAAGGTTGTCCCTTTCCCTAGTTCTGTTTCTACCGAAATTTTACCTCCAATAGATTCAACGGCCATTCTTACCACATCCAATCCAACACCTCGTCCCGATATTTCGGTCACGACTTCAGCATTAGAAAATCCTGGTTCGAATAAGCACAATAAAATTTCTTCTCTTGAAATAATAGGTGCATATTCCTTTGGAATCAAACCTTTTGCGACTGCCTTTTTCTTAATTTTATCTACATCAACGCCATGTCCATCATCACTAATTTCAATATAAACCGTATCCTTCTCATTTCTAGCCCTCAAGGTCACTGTTCCTTGCTCAGGTTTCCCCAACTTCAGGCGTTCTTCTGGAGGCTCAATACCATGTCCAACAGAATTTCGAACTAGATGCACCAAAGAATCACTCATCGTCTTCAACACGTTTCGATCAATCTCACTCTCTGTCCCCTCTAAAACCAAATCAACTTTCTTATGCTCGATCACCGCTGCATCTCTCAACACTCGATGAAATTTGTTAAATAAGAAACCAACTTGTACCAAGCGGACATCCATGACACTATATTGTAAATCTGATGTCAAGCGATGCAAACGAGCCATATCACTATTCATTCCTTTTTCTGCCGCTCGCTGCGCAATCAAAGTATCTTTTTCTATAATCAGTTCTCCTACAATATTCAGCAATTCATCTAACTTTCGGACAGGAACTTGTACCATATCCGAAAGGATAATTTTATGTCCTTTATTTTCCCCCTCCTCTTCCTCAAATACATTCGGTTCACTTAGAAGTAGATCTTCTGCTAGTTTTTTTTCAGCCTTATCTAAAGGATTTTCAGTAGCGTTGGTCTTGTTGGTTAACGCTTCTTCTGTTTTAACAGGATTTTTTTCATTTTCAGCCTCGTGATAAGCTTTCGCTTTGCGCAAAGCGACTTGGAGTTTGGTGCGAATTCCTTTATAGCGAACCTTCGTTCCTGTTTTAACCGCTTGAATCAAGTCTCCTAAAATATCATTCGCTCTAAACAAGGATTGAAACAAGACGCTATCTAAAGTCACCCGTCTTAATTTCACTTCATTAAAAATATCCTCCATTACATGACTCAACTCAGCAATGGCATCAAATCCCATCCCCATAGCATTGCCTTTGAGCGTATGCGTTATTCTAAAAATGGCGTCAATAGCAGGTCGGCTTTCGTTATTTTTCTCCAATTCCGTAAACAGACGATTCAGCTCTTCATAGCTCTCTTCTGCTTCTGCTAGAAACATTTCTTTATATTCCTCTTCTTTTGCCATTCTTAATGATTAAATAATATTATTCTAAATACAATATAATAATACTTCGTAGGTTTTCTAGTTTTTCACAAAAAAACATAAGAACCATTTTATACAACTTAAAATATTCTGTACCTAGTTTTATTTCTTTTATTTTTACGCCAAACAACTCACTAAAAAAGCAGCAATTTCGTCCAAATGAACCACTTGCTTTACGGCCTCCATTTCAACAGCCGCTTTAGGCATTCCATAAACGATACAAGACGCCTCACTTTGTGCAATCGTGTAACTTCCCGCAGCTTTCATTGCCTTCAAGCCTATTGCACCATCTTTGCCCATTCCCGAAAGAACAACACCAATAGCCCTTTTTTTATACGTTTTTGCCACAGAAAGCATTAGGGCATCAATAGAAGGATTATTATATGCTACAAATTGTTCTTCAGTTACTGCAAAGACATAGCTTCCTTTTTTACGTTCTATCGTCAGATTTATATCCCCTGGTGCCAAATAAACATTCCCAGCGATCAATTTAGCTCCTTGCTCAGCGATACTAACCTGCAATGGCGTCAATTGATCCAAGCGACTTGCAAAAGCAGCCATAAAACTCGCTGGCATATGTTGTGCAATAACAACTGGAATCGTTAAGTTCTTAGGCAAGCGTGTCAATATTCGCTCTAAAGCACGTGGTCCTCCTGTAGAAGCCCCTAAGACAATGCAATCATAAGAAATGAATTTGTCAAAAGAATGTTCATGAATATTGGATGTGATAGGATTTTTTAGCACTTCTTCTAGATTAATCGTGCTAGCTACCTTTATTTTTTTAATTAAATCTTGTTTTACCTCATCCATATTCACCCGATTCTTAGCAGGTTTATTCAGGTAGTCAATTGCCCCCAACTTCAAACCTTCCAATATAGGGTCCATATCTACATTACCTATAGAAGATAATATAATAATGGGAGTAGGACAATGCTTCATAATCTCTATGACGCCATAAATACCATCATACTCTCCCATATTAACATCCATCAAAACAACATCAGGTTTCAACTCTTCTGTTGACACATAAGCTGATTTACCATTATTGACTTGTCCTACAACATCAATATCGGGGTCCGTATTAATAATATCATTGATTAGAATACGCATCAATGCAGAATCATCTGCGATGAGTACCCGAATCTGTTTTTTCTTGTTCACGGTACCTGATTTAATCTTGCATTTCTTTGTCAATAACCTCTAATAAACTCTCTGTTGTAAAGGGTTTGACAATGTAAGCCGCAGCACCTAAACTCATGCCTTCTTGAATCACAGAATCTTGGCCAACGGCACTAATCATAATGACTTTAGATGGAATATTTTCATCCTCTTTTAATACCCTCAAAATATCTGTACCAATCATATCAGGTAAGATATTATCTAAGGTAATTAAATCTGGTAGTAAGTCCAAAGCCATGTCAATTGCCGATTCTCCATTGGCAGCCTGTCCGACTACTTCGTACCCAGCTGCTGTCAAAGCAGAATTAATCATTGTACGCATGTACAAGGAATCATCTACAATTAAAACTCGTTTACTCATTTTATTTTTTATTTATACTTAATTTTTATAACGCTAGTTTTCTTTCTTATACTGTTATTGCCGAACGAATGATTCTTCTAAAATAGCTAAAATTTTAACTTCTTCCCTAGATTAGCCCAATCAATATTCGCAAACTACTTTTTATTCTCTTCTAGTTGCTCTAACAACCATTTTATTCCCGCTTCTTTTTTTGTAAAAAGCTTAATCGGTACAGATCTTCCCATTTCATTTGGTTTTCCTCCAAAGAGTTTAAAATATAAATTCCCCATTATTTTGGCCCCATATGAATTTAAAACCAACGCTCGGGCAACCTCACCTAATTCAATATTTTGATAAAAATCAAGTATATCTTTACTCGTATGTTTATCTGCGACTTCAATATAAAGCGCTTTGTCCTGTTTATTATCAATTAACTTTTTAAGTTTTTCGGTATCCCTTTTTACAATGTCTAGCGTATCTGCTTCATTCCAATCTTCGTTATCTACTATTTCTATAATATTATCAGACCTTAATATATAGCTTACTATAGTTGCTTTAATAATTTGTACTGTTTCCACGGAATGTATTTTTAGGCTACATTTAGTACTTCATCACAACCTAGTCTACATAATATAATATAGTAGTGTATTGAAGCCTATTGTTTGTTCTCTTTTTGTTCTTGAAGTTATTTAAGAATAAGCTACCATTTCACAGAAGGCATCTAATCTCAGCGAAATCCTTACCATTTCTAGTGTATGTACTTCCATTATAACACTTTTTTTCAAAAAAAAATATTTCATCGACACAAAACGGTTCGCTTTTATTTTTTTCTATTTCTTGAAGAATGTCGTTTTAGCGAAAAAAATAGACTCTATTTTTTAACGACTAATTTTGTTCAACTATTTAAATAAAATTTATTGTTTTGCTCTTTTTACTTCCTGCAACAACCATTTAATGGCTTCTTTTTTTTTCGTAAAAAGCTTAATCGGAACGACTCGTCCTGCTTCATTTGGTTTTCCTCCAAATAATTTCAAATATAAATTCCCCATGATTCTCGATCCAAAGGAATTGATCAATAAAGCTCGGGCAACTTCTCCAAATTCAACCGTTTGATAATAATGAATGAGCTCCTTGCTAAGGTGTTTATCTCCGACTTTAATAAAAACACCTTTACTTCTTTGTCCTTCAACAAGTTTTTTAAATAATAAAGTATCCTGTTTTGCAGCGTCCAAAGTATTGGGTTGATCCCAATCCTCATTATCAGATATTTCTACAATATCATCTAGTCTTGATAGATAATTTACGATGTTTCCTGTTACTATTTTTTCTTTATCCATAGCGCCTATATATTCAATCCGTTTATACCATCAAGACTTCGTCAAGCTTCGTTTTAGATATAGCTGCTTAATTTTCAAGCGCATATAATTTAGCAACAGCACCTTCGTCAGTATCCTTAGATGCTCTCTGACTGCGTAATTGCTCCCATCATCTTCAAAGGATATCAAATCGGCCTACGACTAGGCGACGAATTAACCTTCTTTTATTTATTTTCAGCAGCGTCTATTTGTTCAAATAGCCAGGCTTCAGCCACTTCTTTTTTGGTAAAAAGTTTCATTGGAACAATTCTTCCTGCTTCGTTTGGTTTTTCTTTTGATAATTTAAGGTATAAATTACCAATAACCTTAGCTCCATAAGAAGTCAAGAGTAATGCTCTCGCAACTTCCCCCCACTCAGCAGCCTGATAACAATCCAACAGTTTTTTTTCTATATGTCTATTCGGTACTTCAAACAAAATAGCTCTATTCGGTTGACCACCAAAAACTTCTTTAATGGCTGCTATATCTTTTTTTATCGTTGTGAGGGTATCTGGGTCCGTCCAGTCTTCATTATTAGATGCATGGACAATACCATCTGGTCTTAAGGTAATCGTCAACGCACCTGTTTTGTACTCTTTCATTGGGACATTTTTTAACTTTTATGCTTTCCTATTTCTTTCTATAATCATTCCTCAGCTTCTTTGTTTTTTATAAAAAGTTTCACAGGAACGACCCTCCCCGTTTCATTTGGTTTTCCTCCAAATAATTTCAAATATAAATTCCCCGTCACCTTTGCACCAAATGAGTTTAAAAGCAAGGCTTGTGCAACAAGGCCTGCTTTAGTAGACTGATAATAATTTAAGACCTCTTTAGATGCATGTCTATTGGGTATTTCAATCCAACAAGCTCTCGCTGGATTTTCATCTGTAAGTGTTTTAATTATAGCCATAATTTTCTTTGCATTTTCCAAGGTTCCACCCCCCTTCCAATCGTCATTCGTAAGTAAGGCTATAATATCATCGTCTCTCAAGACAATCGTCATTTCATCTGTATGATACTCTTTCATTACATCCTATGTAGGGTCTTATAGTACATTAACTCAGTAAAAAAAGCCTTACCCCCTTGAATTACAGTCAATTAACAATATATACTAAACAACTACAAATCAATCTAATAATTTTTTTTTTAAAATTTCCGTCTAAAAATCAAAAAAACATCGAACGATCCGTATTAAGAACTTAAATAGTATCATTTCGGTCTAAGGATAAGCCGTTTTTACCCCCTCAGACTCAATTAGTTTTATCATATCAATCAGAATAATCATTCGGTCCCCTACATTTACCACCCCCATCAAACAACTTGCATCCAATGTAGAATACTGAATTAAGGTAGACGCTTTATCAATATCATCTACTTCAATCGTCAAGGTATTGGGAACTTCTTTGACTAAAATACCGATCTTAAAATCAGCATTTTCGACAACTAAAGTATAATTCTGTGTCAATCCTTCTCCTAAACCTTCTCCCAAACCAAACTTCTGTTCTAGGTCCATAATAGCAATAATGCTCCCACGGATATTGGCGACTCCCTTGATATAAGGAGGCGTTTGTGGCATTCTCGCAACTCTAGGAGTCAAGACAACTTCTTTGATTTGGTCAATCGAAAGTCCATACTCCTCTCCAGCCAATTTAAAAATAATCAACTGCATTAATTCCGATTGCTCTTTGCTTTTCTGATGGTTCTCGGCCTCCCGTTGAACATCTTCTATAGTATATTCTGTTTTGTCAGACATCTCTTCTATTTTTAATCAAAGTAAATCTATTGCAATTTAAACTTCGAAATACTCTCTTGAAGCTGATTCGCCACATTGGCCAAATCCTCACTGGTTGCCGTGACTTCATTCATTCCTTGGCTCAAGACTTTACTAGAACTTGCAACTTGTTCTGTTCCAGAAGCGGTTTCTTCAGCCACCACAACAATTTTCTCAATATTTTTAGCGGTTGCATGAATGGATTCTTTTTGTCCTTCTGTTGCTTCCACAATTTCTTTAGACAAATCAAGTGTTTCGTGACTTGCTTTTTCGATACTTTCAAATACAAACTGTGCTTCTTTAGAAGCTTTCATGCCACTTTTTACATTCGACTCCATGCTATCAATTGCCTTGGACGCCACGTTAATATCTTTTTGAATTTCTCGAATTACTTTTTCAATATCAACAGCAGATTTTTTAGAGCCTTCTGCTAACTTTCGGATTTCTTCTGCGACTACCGCAAAGCCTCGTCCAGCATCTCCAGCTCGAGCCGCTTCAATCGCAGCATTCAAAGCCAACAAATTGGTTTGTGCGGCAATATCAGTGATAACACTCAAAGCACTTGCAATTTCTTCAGAACGTTCCGACAGAATTTCAATCGAATCAGACGTACTAACCGCTGAATCTTGGATTTCATTCATACTATTCGCTACCAGCTTAATGGTAGACAAACCTTCCGAAGAGTTTTTCTGTCCTTCTACAGCCGATTCGTTAATCAAGCCAGCTTTTTGAGCCATGACCGTAACTGTTTTAAGCACATTATCCATCATCTTACTAGCTTCGTCCGTCTGTTGTGCTTGTTGCTGAGCGCCCTCTGCCATTTGTTGTGTTGCAGAAGCGACTTCCTGCGTTGTATTTTTCATCTCCTCTCCCTTCACCAACATTTCTTCCGCAGAAGCTGCTACTAAATTTCCAATTTGTGAAATTTGCCCCATCAATACATTAATACTATCAATCGCTACATTTAGTTCATTTCCTAACTTCTTGATATCACCTTCTATAAATGAATCAAAACGCTCCGTCAAATCTCCGTTGGCCAAAGCCCCTACAATATCACTAATTTCCATGATAGGCATCGCAACCGACTCTAACAATAAGTTAACCGAACTTGCCAATTCCTTCCAATCGCCAGTTGCTTGACTTGCATCCAAACGAGCGTCTAACTTCCCCTCTTCTCCTGCCGAAACAATGACTTTATTAATTTCGTATAAAAATTGTTTTTGAGGCGTAATGTCCGTCGCAATTTTGACGATTTTATCAACAACTCCTTTGTCATTTTTAACAGGAGCATAAATTGCTTGAATCCATAATTCTTCGCCATTTCGTTTGAATCGTTTAAAATCCGCACTTTGGCTATTTCCCTTTCTTAATTCTTCCCAGAAGCTATTATACGTCTCCGAATCCGCATACCGATCCTCTAGAAACAGCCTATGTTTTTGTCCTATTAATTCTGAGGCATCAGTATATCCAAACAGATGCAAAAAATTGGTATTAACATCAAGAATTGTTGAGGAAGCATCAAATTCTATCCTCGCAAAAGAACCATCTATTGCTGTTTTTAGACTAGTAGCATTGATAGCGTCTTCCTTTTCTTTTGTAATATCTGTTGCTATTTTGATAATACGAATAACAGAACCATCCTTGTTTAATAAAGGAGTGTAGCTAGATTGAATCCAAACCTTTTCACCATCTTTCGCAAGTCGCTGAAAAACACCATCTTGCGTAATTCCATTTGCTAAATCTATCCAAAAGTGTTCGTACTCATTAGATAGTTTAAATTCTTGTTCAACAAATATAGAATGATGTTTTCCAAGCAATTCATCGGCATTCTCATAGCCCATTATAGAGACAAAATTAGAATTGACATCTAATATTTTTCCATTAACATCAAATTCTATTCTTCCAAAAGAGCTGTCAATTGTCTGTTGCAATAAAGCTTCGTAATTATTTTCGTTTCCAGATGTCATATTTTGACTGGGGTTTTCATCGACTGGGTCAGCCTGTTTATCAACTGGATCAGTCTCTTCAGTTACTGAGTCAGTCTGTTTAGTTACGTTATGTGAGGATAAGATTTCTTCTTTGGTCTCCAATATTAAATCTATGATATCTTCAGTAATATCGTTCTCGATATCAGAAGCATCCAAAGCCATATCTAAATGACCTATAAAAGCATTAAAGTGTGCGATTTGAATTCCTAGGTGGGCGTGCGCTTTATGGAGTTGTCCTTCCATTTTGTAGGCACCTTCTATCAATAGTGTCTCTAAAAAACTAACAATTTTTTGTTTGAGCCAATTAATGTCTGTTTTTTCAAAAAATGGACTTAATTCAATATCGTTTAAGATACGTTCATACCAATGATCTACGATTCTGGTTAAGCTTGATTTGCCTCCAATTTTATCTAGCAGTGTCTTTTCCATAATAAGATAGAAGAAAAGCAACTGGTAAACCTATTTAGCATGATAGAATGTCCTAAGTTCTAACATTACAAAAAACCCCCGTTCTTTTAAAAATAGACTATACCAGTTGCACTATTACATTCAAATATATAATATGTTATTTAATAATACAAATTAATGCTTTATAATATCGAAATGAATTAAAAAACATTTTTTTGATCAAATTTCATGTTTAATGCCTAGTGATAGGATTGTTTTGTGTTTTGGGTATAAAATCGATTTAAAGCTAAATTCTAGGTGGATAATATATGTAAAGCACCTCATTATCATAGAGTAACCGACTTGCACTAAAACAATCCTTTTAAATATAAATAAAATTCTGGCATTCTTACAACTTATTCTTACAAATTTAAGTTGACAGCTAAAAACAAGCCTTTCCTCTTTTTTGTTATATAAATTATTTCCTAAACTTCCACTTAGCAAGTAGCTTATTTAAACCAAAATTGGTTCTTTGACAACTCAAAGACTCCCCGCAGCTATTTTTTGCCACAGCGGACTCTTTTTCTTTTTCATAACAGTAGGTATTGGGTTGCACCTTTTAAGTAAAAAGTCGTAAGCAACTGACTATTAATCTTTTCACTTAGACTTCCGACTTATAAAAAATAATAAAGCCTAAGCTATTTTTTGTGGACTGGTAAAAAGGGGCAAAGAACCAATTATTAAATCCATCTACTTAAAACAAACAGTTTTATTTATAATTCTTTTTTTTAATTCCCAATAATTAAAACCCTTTTGTACATTTGTATCCTAGTTCTGAGTACAGGGCAACTCTTCTCATAAGCAAAGCGAGCTAAACGTTTTTTTATCTAATAAAATATCGAATCTACTTAATATTTTATTGAATTTTAGATCACTCCGCTTTTAGATAGTAGATTTCAGCCCCCATTAGAGCTCAATTGAGTCTAAAATCTAACAGCGAAACAATCTAGAATTTAACAGTATGAACGAGCAGGCTTGGTGCTGTGCTGTACTTAGATCCTAGTTAAGAAATAGCCTTTTTTTTTATACAGAAACTTTTTGGATCATGCCAACAACATCAACCAGAGTAGCCAATACTCCTTCTTCCCCAATTCGTCGTTTAGTACCTTATGCAGAAGCTGCAAAAAAAAGAGGTGTCGGAGTTTTTCACCTTAACATTGGTCAACCAGATATCCTGACCCCAAAAACAGGCGTTAAAGCGCTGCAAGAAGCAGACTTAGCCGTAATCGCCTACTCACACTCTGCTGGAATGCTTTCTTACAGAGAAAAACTAGTTGAATTTTACAGTCGTTATGAGGTTTCAGTCACAACAGAACAAATGATTGTCACCAATGGAGGCTCTGAAGCTTTGTTGTTTGCGCTATTAGCCTCCGCAGATGCTGGTGACGAAGTTATCGTTCCCGAACCTTTTTATGCAAATTACAATGGCTTTGCCAAAAGTTTAGACATCAATATTGTTCCTATTACAGCACATATTGAGAATGGGTTTGCCTTGCCAGCAATGGAAGATTTTGAAAAAAAGATTAGCCCAAAAACAAAAGCGATTCTAATTTGTAACCCTAGTAATCCTACGGGTTATTTATATTCTGTCGAAGAACTTGAAAAGCTAAGGTCGATTGTTCAAAAGCACGATTTGTTCTTAATTGCAGACGAGGTGTATCGAGACTTCTGTTATGAAGGTCAAAAGCATACTTCTATATTAGCAATAGAAGGAATGGACGAACATGCAATTGTCATTGATTCTATCTCCAAACGTTATAGTGCTTGTGGTGCTCGTATGGGCGTGGTTCTTTCTAAGAATGAACATTTAATGACAGAAGCCATGAAACTAGCACAAGCTCGTTTGAGCCCTTCTTCTTTAGCACAAATCTTAGGAGAAGGACTAATTGATACGCCTCAAAGTTACTTTGCCGAAGTGACCGAAGAGTATGACAAACGTCGCCAAACGGTTATAAAACGACTCCACGCAATGGAAGGCGTTGTTTGTCCAAATCCTAAAGGTGCTTTTTATGCCTTTGCTAAGTTTCCTGTTGATAATGCGGATACGTTTTGCCAGTGGTTATTAGAGGAATTTAGTCACAATGGAAAAACAGTTATGATGGCTCCTGGAGCTGGCTTTTACGATACCGAAGGATTAGGAACACAAGAAGCACGTATTGCTTATGTCTTAAACTCGGATGACCTAAATACAGCAATGGATTGTTTAGAAGCTGCCTTAAAGGTCTACCCTGGTCGTTTAAAAGTCAACGAAATTAATTTGGACGCCAATTAAAAAATAAGTACAACAAAGCAGGATACGAGCAACCGTATGCTGCTTTTTTGGTTTTAGTAAGAAGATAATGAAGTTTTTTACCTATTAATTGACTTCGAGTCTTTAAACTTTTGTAAATTCGCCTATAATTTGGTATTTAATCTGAATAACAACACCTCCAATTCATTAAAAACCAACGCACTACCTAACAGGTAATGTTAAAAAAAATGAGTGTGCTAATGGAATAATATTAGTACATAAAAAAAGAAAAATTTTATTTTTAAATTACGATTGCTTTGTAGCATCAAAAAACTACTCTTTATAAAAAGACAACAGTAGATTTCAAATGAAATGTTCTGTTGTAAAAAAGTAGCAGCTATAAAGCCTATCACAAAAAAAAACACGACTAATGAAGAACGTAGGTCTTAAAAATCCCAATGCAGATTTAACTACGCTTGGTCTGAAAAACGTAACCGCTTACTGGAATTTACCTGTCCCTAATTTAGTAGAACGCACAATTGCTATGGGAGAAGGTGTTTTGGCTGATTCGGGGGCACTTGTGATCCAGACAGGAGAGTTTACTGGGCGTTCACCAAAAGATCGCTTCATTGTAAAGGATGCCCTTACTGAAAATACGGTTGATTGGAATGATATCAATATGCCTTTCGATTCTGACAAATTTGATGCTTTATATAATAAAGTAACAGCTTATTTAGAAAACAAAGATGTTTATGTACGTGATGCTTACGCTTGTGCAGATAAAAACTACCGTCTAACACTTCGTTTGGTTGCTCAAAAACCATGGTCTGCAATGTTTGCTTGCAACATGTTTATGCGCCCAACCAATGAAGAAATTGAAGCAGCAGATCCAGAGTGGACGATTCTATGTGCGCCTGAGTTTATGGCTGTTGCCGCAGAAGATGGTACTCGTCAACACAACTTTGCAGTAGTTAATTTTTCTCGCAAAGTAATTTTGATTGGTGGAACAGGCTATACTGGAGAAATTAAAAAAGGTATTTTCTCTGTTTTAAACTATGTATTGCCACACAACAGAAACGTATTGTCAATGCACTGTTCTTCTAATGTTGGAGAAAACGGCGATACGGCTGTATTCTTTGGCTTGTCTGGAACAGGAAAAACGACCCTTTCTGCCGACCCTAAACGAAATCTTATTGGCGACGATGAGCACGGTTGGTCAGATACTGGTGTTTTCAATTTTGAAGGCGGCTGTTATGCAAAAACAATTGATTTATCAGCAGAAAAAGAGCCTGAAATTTTCAATGCGATTAAATTTGGTGCGATCCTAGAGAACATCAAATTCCACGAAGGGACTAGAACGCCTGATTACGAAAACACAGATATTACACAGAATACTCGTGTATCTTACCCTATTCATCACATTGATAATGCTCTGGAACCTTCTCGTGGAGGTATCCCTAAAAATATTTTCTTTTTGACTTGTGATGCTTTTGGTGTATTGCCTCCGCTTTCTAAATTGACTCCTGGCCAAGCAATGTATCACTTTATCTCTGGTTATACCGCTAAAGTTGCTGGTACAGAAGCTGGTATTACAGAACCTGTTACTGTATTTTCTGCTTGTTTTGGAGCACCATTTTTACCATTACATCCAACTCAATATGCAGAGATGTTAGGTAAAAAAATGAAAGCGCATAACGTAAACGTATGGTTGATTAACACGGGTTGGTCTGGTGGTTCTTACGGTGTTGGTAATCGTATGAAACTAAAGTATACTCGTGCCATGATTACAGCCGTTTTAGATGGCGAATTGAACAACATTGAGTTTTCTACCTTGCCTGTATTTGGCTTGAGTATGCCAATGACTTGTCCTAATGTTCCAGACGAGGTTCTTAATCCAAGAAACACTTGGGCAGACAAAAATGCTTATGATGCAAAAGCACAAGAATTAGCCTTAGGTTTTGTTCAAAACTTTAAACAATACCAAGCACAAGCTAATGAAGAAATCATGGCTGCTGCTCCTAAAAGTGACCAGTAGTCTTTAATAATAATACTTCGTTGATTTAATACAAAACATTACAGACAAGTAGAACATTTATTCTCGTTATAATAAAGTTTTTACTTGGTTAAAATAGTTAAAAAAAGACCATCTCGAACGTTCGTAGATGGCTTTTTTTTTGCCCATTACTCTACCAAATAGCACTTCGGCAAAAAATCTCTCAAATAATGTGTACATCTACAACATAATTTTATATATTGTAGTGTGTCCAAAAAAATAGGCACTGAAAATATACTTTCACTTTAACACCATTTATATTATGCCAGAAATAGGAGAAGTTGTTCGTCTAAAATCAGGGGGTCCAGATATGGTAATTACTTATGTTTATCAAGAAACAGAAGGCTCTCGCGAAAAAATGGCGCTCATGAAAGGTTTTGGTCCTGGTGATCTTGCTTGTGAATGGCAACAAGTAATTAATGAGAATAATGTTCGAACAAAAAAGGAATCATTCAAAGCTGCTTCTGTCGTTTATTTAGATGGTCGCCTTGTTGCAGACTAAGCCTATATTTTGCAACAAATTATTACTTGGCAGCCTCTTCTACTTAACAAAAAAGAATAAACAATTAATATGGAAATCGGAGATTTAGTTCGACACAAAGTATCTATGAAAGAAATGACCGTTATGCGGTTGACTGGAGATGAAGAAAGTGCTGCTTTTGAGTCTATTGATAGACGAATGCAAACTAAAGGATTCAATATTGGCGATCCGACTTGTATGTGGTTCGAAGGAAGTATTCTCAATTATAGTATCTACAAAGCAAGTGAACTTGATGTCTTGGTTTACAAAGGTGCTGCTGGTGCTGCTGCTGCTGACATTGCAACAGACGACGACGATGATGATTTAGATTTGGACGACCTTGATCTTGAATTGGATGACTTAGATTTGGACTTAGATGATCTTGACTTTGATGATGATTTAGATTTAGACCTTGACTTAGATTTTGATGACGACGACTTGGACTTGGATCTTGACTTTGATGATGATTTAGATTTAGATGATTTAGATCTAGATGACCTTGATTTGGACTTGGACGCAGAGGATGACTTGGACTTGGATCTCAATTTAGACGACGATTTTGATTTGGATGACTTAGATCTGGATGACGATGACGATTTAGATGATTTAGATATTGACTTTGGCGATGATTTGGACTTAGACGACCTTGATTTGGACGATGACCTTAATTTGGACGATGATTTGGATCTAGACGAGGAAGAAGAGGATACGGAAGAAGAAACAGTAGAAATTGATGACGACCTTGATTTTGACTTGGGAGATGATTTAGATCTTGATTTAGATTTAGACCTAGACGATGGTACTGACGAGGAAGACGACGATTTAGGCTTGGACTTAGATGACGATGACGATCTTTAGAAATATCGTTCTTTGAACTCTATGACTAAAAGAAATAAACAGCAACGCTAAATTAAGCAGATGGACAAAAATGATTAACACTAAAATAGGGCATCTTTTGTCCATCTACTTATATTCTAATAAATAGACTCAGGCTTTGAGATTAAAATCTAAAAATCCATTAAGTACTCTCTAGCGTTTTAAACACTACAGGATTTAGCTTTGGGACTGTCAAAGAACCAAAAATATTAAATGTCTACTTTTAGATTTAAACAATTTGAAATACAACAAGATAAATGTGCTATGAAAATTGGCACAGATGGCGTATTATTGGGTGCTTGGGCAAATATTGCTCAAGCATCTTCTATTTTGGATATAGGGACAGGAACTGGTGTATTGGCTTTGATGAGTGCCCAACGAAATTCAAATGCCTTTGTTCATGCTTTAGAAATAGACCAGAACGCTTTTAGTCAAGCTAGTGACAACCTCAAAAATAGCCCTTGGCAAAACCGATTAACCGTTGCTCATCAATCCATACAACAATATATAGAACATTCCCCAATAGGCATTTTTGATAGTATTATATCCAATCCTCCTTATTTCAAAATAGAAACAGGCACGGTTATACAAAATACGGCTCGAAGGCAAGCAAGAAGTACAGATGCCTTAACATTCACTACTTTATTAGATTGTGTTGGGAAAATTTTACATCCTTTGGGAAATTTTTCTGTAATTCTACCGACCCAAGAAGGAACGGAATTCATGCAATTAGCTATAGAAAAAAAATTTATTATAAAAAGATGTATAAAAGTTATACCTAGAGAAGGTAAGGCAAGTAATCGTTTTTTAATTGAACTTGTTTTCTATGACACTCCTATTCAAGAAGATACATTAATAATTAGAACCATTGAAAAAGGAAATCATCATTATACGGCAGAATTCAAACAATTACATAAAGATTTTTTATTAGCCTTTTGAGAAAAGTTAAATAAAAAACGCTTACTTTTATGACTGTTGAAATAGCTAATTTAATTTGAAGAGAAAAAAAAAAGGCTAGCAGTCAAAATCTAGACGATAATTTGCGACTGCTAGCTTAACAAGATCTTTCTATCCGAGTTTCGTCCCTTAAACTGTATGGATAGTTTTTTTGCCTTATTAGACAACTTATCAAATCCCCTTATTTGCTTTAGTTGTTGATACAAATATAGAGCAGATTTCTACAGTATGCTAAAACAGGAGTGCAAACTTTTCCCGTTTTTTTTCAAGTTTTTAACCAAAAAACACCTCACAAAAAACTAAAAATCAATTAGTTAGCCCCTTTTAAATTTCCCGAAAAAATCTTATTTTTTTTCTGCAAAAAAAAGCAGCTTTTTGAATTTTAAATAAAAAAAACTACTCTTTTTCTACCAAACTGGCTGTTCTTGCTATTTTTTAGATGTATTTAATTAACTATTTTCGCAAAAAAAAACAGGAAATAGATTCCCATTAAGGATTCTATTTCCTGTTTTTGTCTAATTTATCACAAGCTACACACTATCGATCGAAAAACATTCAAGAGCCATCCTTACGTATAGGCTTTTCTCATGTGATAATTACAAATACTTAAATAGCTTTATAATCATCTACATTTTTTTACGATATAAGCACCTTGTTTAAGTTCAACTACCCAACTCTAGCTTGTAAACATTGAGCGGCTTTGTCGATCATTATTAGTCCTTCTAGCTATACTATATATAGTATAATCAAATTCTTACTCAACTGTGATATCAAACTCTTGATAATCTCCGTTATCATCTATCGTTTCTACCGTATAAGTACCCTCTGGCAATCCTGCTACAGAAATCACGGTACTCGCTTCTTCTGTATCCAGTTCTATGACTGCATTTCCTGATGAGTTTACTATTTTCGTATTCAAATTAGTAGAGGTTGGTTGTTCTATAATAACCTCTGTCATTGCTTGAATTACGGTTCTTGGTCCTCCTTCTACACTTGCTGTTCCTGCATTGGCAGTCAATGAAAAAGTAAAGGCAATTAATACGGCGATAAAAAGATTTAAGTAGCTCATTGTGTGTGTGTGTTTGTGTTCGTTATTATAATTAGATGAAACATAGGAAACCTTGGGGTGAATCAAAGATTCTTATTCAACTGTGATATCAAACTCTTGATAATCTCCGTTATCATCTATCGTTTCTACGGTATAAGTACCTTCTGCCAATCCTGCTACAGAAATTACAGTACTCGCTTCTTCTGTATCCAGTTCGATGACCGCATTCCCTGATGCGTTTACTATTTTCGTATGCAAATTTGTAGCGGTTGGTTGTTCAATAATAACTTCTGTCATTGCTTGAATTACGGTTCTTGGTCCTCCTTCTACACTTGCTGTTCCTGCATTGGCAGTCAATGAAAAAGTAAAGGCAATTAGTACTGCGATAAAAAGGTTTAAATAGCTCATATTATTTGTGTTTGTCTGTTTGTTCGTTATTATTAATTAGATGCAACATAGCATTACTCCGTTGAAAACCCGAACTAAGCGTAGCGACCTCACGGATTAACAAAGGCTCAGCGCAGCTAAATCGTATTAGTTCGTAGTGAACTAATCAACGGAGTATTAACATAGGAAACCTTGGGGTAAATCAAAGATTCTTACTCAACTGTGATATCAAACTCTTGATAATCTCCGTTATCATCTATCGTTTCTACGGTATAAGTACCTTCTGCCAATCCTGCTACAGAAATTACAGTGCTCGCTTCTTCTGTCTCCAGTTCGATGACCGCATTCCCTGATGCGTTTACTATTTTTGTATGCAAATTCGTAGAAGTTGGTTGTTCAATAATAACCGTTGTCATTGCTTGAATTACCGTTCTTGGTCCTCCTTCTACACTTGTTGTTCCTGCATTGGCAGTCAATGAAAAAGTAAAGGCAATTAGTACTGCGATAAAAAGGTTTAAATAGCTCATATTATGTGTTTGTCTGTTTATTTTTTATAATATTAAAAAAAAAATATGAAATAGTGAAGCAAATCAAACAATTCTTATTCAACTGTGATGTTAAATTCTTGATAATCTCCATTATCATCTATCGTTTCTACGGTATAAGTACCTTCTGCCAATCCTGCTACAGAAATTACGGTGCTCGCTTCTTCTGTCTCCAGTTCGATGACCGCATTCCCTGATGCGTTCACTATTTTCGTATGCAAATTCGTAGAAGTTGGTTGTTCAATAATAACCGTTGTCATTGCTTGAATTACCGTTCTTGGTCCTCCTTCTACATTGGTCGTTCCTGCACTGGTCGTCGATGAAAAAGCAAGTGCAATTAATACTACAATAAAAAGATTTAAATAGCTCATATTATCTGTTTTTTTGCAAATAAAAAAGTTAAGTACTAATTTGCTTTTTACAATTTATAGTTGTAGGTTTACACTTTATTATATCAATAAGAAAAAAATACTTTCGGTTTGATAAAGGGCTAACCCATGAATAATAAACGATTCAAATACTGTTAGCTTAACAAGATAACGTTCTTAATTATGGAAGTATATTTGTCCCTTTTCATGCTTTCTTAGAATTTCAACCTCTTATTCGCCAGTTTTAATAAGTCCCCTTATTTGCTTGGTTGTTGATACAAATATAGAGTGACTTTTGTCCATTAACGAGGACAAAAGTCGGCTCATTTCCCCTTTAAAAAAAACTGGGGCTTCTCCTCAATTAACACAACTAACTAAAAATCAGCCTTTAATGCCATTTTTAATCTTTTAAATCTTACCCAAAAATGGAAAAGAAAAAAGTTGCGTTTTTTTTGATAAAAGCCCTATCAAATGTAGATAAAGGAATTTTCGTAAAAAAAATAAAATGCGGAAAAACGACGAAGAGTGCAGAACGTCATGAGAAACTATTTGCTTACCTAGAGGGACTCAACTCTATTGATGAAATTAGTTCAACTCGATTAGTGAAAATGCTAAAATTATCTAGCTCTAAAAAACTAACGCCTTTATATAGTGAATTAATTTCGAATATCAAACAACACTTAATTTATTCGGAGTTATTCAAAGATGAATTAGCACAAGAACTTTTATTACAAAAAGCACTTTGTGACCGAGAAGAAGTAGAGTACATCAAAATCTTACATGAAGAAGTTCGGTTTAAAATCAGTCAAAATACTGAAAAACCACTTCCTCCAGAAGCGTATCAACAGTATGCTCAATTCTACAGAAATCTATATTCACATCCACACACCAATACAAGCAAAGAATCGGCTTCCATTTATCTGAGTTTCAGTGAAACCAACTTAGATACATCTTATTGGATCAGTAAGCTAAGGTTACTTATTGAAAAAGCGAGTAGAGGTATTGCATTAGCAGACGAACGCTTTCTGCTCAATGAATTAAAAGAACTACCCGATTTAACACAATATAGCCACAACAACGACAATCACATACTCAGTATTTATGCACGGGTTTATAAGTTTGCACTCGCTCCTTTTCAAAAAGAAGAGCTAGAACAAGTTTTAGCGATTATTAATAGCCATTCTTCTATTTTACCTAAAGAAGATAAAGAACGAATCTTTACTTTTTTAATGGGTATTGTAGATTATTACTATAGAGGAAACCAAAACACCAACCTCAGTATTTATGAAACCTATAAAGTCTATAAAATGGGCTTTACCAACTTATGGTTGGTTCAGGATGATGGGCTCATCTATTTTGAAGATTTCATTAACATGCTTTTCTTAGCTTTTTATAATCAAGACTCTGACTTATTAGAATCAATAAGTTCGGATCATTATGCCCCATACATTCAAAAAGGCTATGATTCTTTTATCTTAATGCTTTCTAAGGCCTATAACTTTTTCTTGCATGGAGAATGGGAAGCGGTCTTAAAGTCATTTTCAAACCAAGAACTCCCGACCAAGGAACATCGCCTTCACTTTATCATACAGCGTAATAACATAGAAATAAAGGCATTATTCGAAGCATTTGTACACAATAAGGTTGAAATACGTGAAATTTTAGTTTACCTAGAAAAGCATCACCGCTTTATACAACGAAGAACTACTTATTCTGATGAGCAAAAACTTCGAAACTTTAATTTTATCAAATTCCTAAGGAAACTGTATACGTATCTCACCAGACGCATTACGTTCAACTTTAATAAAGATACGGCAAGAAAAGAAATCACAGCATGGATTTCTGAAATAGAAAAAACAGGCACAAATACGATTGACCAGCCTTGGCTTAAATCTATTGGGGAAACGCTTTTAGAAGAACTAAAACCGAGTGACTCTCATTCGCAACAGAATACATTCTAAGAACTTGTCTAGGTTGAGTCTATTGTCCGTATTAAATAAGCAGCTGATAATCAGATAAAAACAAGTTCATGAAATACCTTTTGGTTTTAATCCTATTCAGTTTTTCTACTTCAGTGTCTGCACAAGCTAAAACGAAAAAAAAAGCCATTCGTGTAGAAACGCAGCCACAATATACCAAATCGCAAAAAAATTATTCTATTTCAAAAATCAGTTTCTTTCAAAAACGAATTGTTTTAGATTTAGAATTTGTGTTTGAACGAGGAACGAAAGAATGGACGAAGTCCGTCATTTTTACGCCGCCCAACACGCCTAATTCTTGGTGTCTTCAAGATCCTAAAAGCGATAAACGAGTTCACTTATTAAAAATTACAAACATTACACGCAATGGGATAGAAATCAAAGCACGGATAAAATCACCGAAGGACAAAATTGAAATTCAACTGCCGCTTCAAGGTATTCCTAAAGAAGTTTTCACCTGTAAAGCGCATTTTTCTAAACTCCCCAACAACCTTAAAACAATTGAATTACTAGAAGGAGTTGGAAATAAATACAAAGCAGGGCATTGGAATTTTTTCGCCATTCAGCTAAAACCAACACTTGTTCCAAAACCTAAAGCACAAACGACTACGCCCAATCTTGAAGAAGAAAAAGAAGAAGACCATTTAAATCTATCCTCCAAAGACACTACGCTAAGACCCAAAATGCGGCCTTCTTTGCTTGCCATAGAAGACATTGAGTGTAATAAAATATTGGAGCTTAGAGAAATTATCTTTCAGGACAATTCCATCAAATTCCAAAGCCTCATCAAAGCCGAAAGGGCCTTATCTATCTTACGCACTTACCTACAGCAATATCCCAATAGTACGATTGAGCTGTATGGGCACACCGATATTTATGGTACGCCTCAACGAAATTTGGATTTGTCTCGACAACGGGTCAATAAGCTAAAAGAATGGTTTGTCGAGCATCAAATAAACTTCAATAGAATCAAGAACCATGCACTCGGAGATCTTCAACCTCTATTTCCTGAAGGAAATGCAAAAAATAGACGCGTAGAGGTTAAGATTCTTTGTACGGTAGCTTCTAAGGGACAGTAAAAAAATAAGCTGAACATTTGAAATTCTATTAAGTAAGTCGAGGGACAAAATTAGTAGCTCGCTGCTTTTCCAAATAAATTTATATATTTGTAGTCTATTCCCAAACGAATAGCATAGCATCTCACACATTTTAGAGTCCAAGCACGCCTTAATCTATTTTATGCGCCAATTTATACAAAACAAGCCTTTCCTAAGTAGTTTGCTTATCAACTTGGTGCTTTTTATCGCCTTTTTAAGTATTTTTTATACTCGTTTTGGAACGACAGACGATATTGAAATGCAAATGGTTTTGGCTGGAACAGGAATTATTCAAGAAGCATCCGCAAATTTACGCTGGACGCATATTTTTATTGGCGAAATCTTATCCAAGCTCTACACCTTCTTCCCTAGCCTACCTTGGTATGGCTTGTATTTAACTTTTGCCCATCTTCTAGGAATGTCTGCGATACTATATAGTATCCTAATTTTAAAATCAAGTTTATTTAGAATAGCCGTCTTCGTGGCTTGTTTTCTTTTGGGGGAAACGGCTTTGTTACAAGAATTACAATTTACTTCTTCTGCCTTAGTCTTGGGGATCGGAGCTGTATTTTTACTATTTACGGCTATTTCTAACCCAGAAGATAAACGTCAAAAATATTGGTTTTTATTCAGTTTCTTAATGCTCGTATTGGTAGAAATGATTCGTTGGAATTCGTTTCAGTTGATGGTTATTTTAGCCCTGCCTTTGTTGCTTTATGCTATTTTTCAGCAAAAAGAAAAGCGGATGGCAAATCTCTTGATTTGTACCGCAATGATTGCTGGCGCTTGGGTCGTTGAACAGAGTCATTATTTCATTCAAAACCAAGACCCTGTCTGGGAAGCCTATAACGAATACAAACACTCTTTATCGGCACATGATATTTTAGATTACCACAAACCACAATACGAATGGACGCCTTCTACGGCTGACGACTATTTTTATAAAGTAGGTTGGGAATATGAAGATTTAATGCTTTTTAAGCATTGGTTTTTTGCAGATTCGACCGTTTATGGTGTGCAGCAATTCAAAGCACTTCAAGAAACTTTTCAAAACTGCCCCTACCCTGAAGAACACATAGAGCAGCGTTTATGGCAGTTCTGGATTGAATTTCCCATTCAAGATTATGTCTTTTATGGCTTTTTGTTAGTGGGCTTGTCTTTTATATTAATAAAAGGAAATCGCTGGCTTTATTTATCGCTAGGAAGTAGCATTCTCTTGATTTTCTCCTTACTCTGTGCTTTGTTTGTATACAAACATCTCCCCGCTCGTGTCAGTTATCCGATGGCATTTTATCTGATGGCATTAGCCACTTTATTTATCACTTATGATCGAGAATTACAACGAAAAACAAAGGTCTTCAGTTTAATGTTTATTGGGTTGATGATCCTCTCGAACCTAAAAATGGTGACACTAGAAAGTAGCAAAACGGCTTTTAGCAAAATGCATTGGTCTGCGGCCTTAGATAGTCTGAATCCACAACCTGAGCACTTGTACATTGGCGGAGGTGATTTTTATATGCAAGCAACGATGACGCCTTATCAGGCCTGTAATGATTCTATGTTTTTGAACTTTAATATGCTTGATTTAGGGCACTTTGCCAACTCTCCTAATCATTATAAACAACTAGAAAACTTTGGCATTCAGAATCTTCACACAGAAGTGCATTTAGATACGAATATCTACATCATTCATCGCTATAATGCTTCTTTTTTAAATTGGTATGCTAATTTTATTATGCGTCATTATGACCTACACGTCCAATATGAATTGGTCCGAAAGGAGAAAGAGGTTAATATAGCGGTTTATAGAATTAAAGAACAAATCCGAGACGAGCCTAATTCTCAGGGAATTAGTTTGTCGAATAGGGATCAATTGGGTTTTAAGAAAAAAAAGCCGCCCTTGTCTCCAGAAGATGCTAAAAAACCAAGTAGTAACTATGTAGAACAAGATAATTTTAATCTTCCTAAATAAATAGGTATCCATGACACAATTATTGGGCAGAATGTAATTAATTGATTAAATTAGTTGCCTGTTGATAATTTTTGGACGAGTACTTAAGTACCGAGTATCAAATAACGACAACACCGCAAAGCCTTCGCAACGTAAATCGATAACACCACCCCATGAGTCTAAGTGTTTATACAAAAAAGAGCAAAGAAAAGCTACTGCTTTCTAAAAAGCCATTTGCTAGTGGTGGCGAAGGCTATTTATACAAAATTATTGCCCCATACGCTTTTACCAATTCTGTGGTTAAGATTTATCACCCTCATAAATTAACACCAACCAGAGAAGCTAAAATTGAATATCTCCTAGAACACCCTCCCAAAGAGGCACACAAAACGGCTATTGTTTGGGTTCAAGATAGTGTTAGAGATACGCAAGGCAATTTTTTAGGGTTCATCATGCCTTTCATAAAAGGAGAAAAATTAGAAATTTTATGTACGTCTAAATTGCCCAAAAAATTAGCCAACACTTGGTATCGTTTTCATAAAGACGCAGCCGATTCCTTAGATTTAAGATTAAAAGTTTGTTATAATTTAGCCGCAGCAATCCATCAAATCCATGCTTCTGGACGCTATATTTTAGTTGATTTAAAACCAGATAATGTCATTATTACCTTAGATGGCTTGGTCTCTTTGGTTGATCTGGATTCTGTTGAAGTAGTTGAAAATGGTCAAAAGCTCTTTGATGCTCCCGTTGCAACGCCAGAATATACACCACCAGAATATTATAAAAAAGACAATCCAAACGACCCGACACAGCAACAAGCTTGGGATCGTTTCAGCTTAGCCGTTATTTTCTATAAGCTACTCATGGGCATTCACCCTTTTGCAGGCTCTTTTAAGGCCCCCTACGATCTGGCCAATAGTTTGTCACAAAAAATAGAACAGCACCTTTTTGTACACAATCAAAATATGAGTGCTTACAAAAAGAGTATTCCACCGCCACATCAAGCTTTTTATGCGTTGGGGAATAGCTTACAAGATTTATTCTTAGAAGCCTTCGTTGAAGGCAGCCTACAGCCAGCCTTGCGCCCAACAGCACAGGTTTGGTGTTCTGCTATTATGCAACATCTAGACATTCATCGTTTTAGAGTCCTTCCTTCTAAGTTAATTGAGTTGCCCGATCATCAAAGGCTATTCAGTGGATTTTATCAACCCAGTCTTTCTCCTAGTGCGGTAATAGCATCACTAGATCAAAAAACGACAAGGCCTCTAAGCGTAGATTCTACGGCTCCAAAAGTGTTTGAATTGGACTTATTGCGTACCCTTCGAAAAATCAACCTTGCGGTTTTAGCTTTTGGGCTTACCTATGGTTTTTCGAATATATTTTTTAGTAAGAATCTATCCATAGGATCTTTGGTTTTATTAATTGCTTTTTGTAGTTCTATTTTAATTCTATTGTTCAGCTTTTTTAATCGTCAACAGAATCGAAAACGCTATTTAAAAAAGATTTCATATGCTGAGGCAGTCCAATTCTTCCAACAACAACAACACTTGTTTAAAGGTATCAAGGAGCATTTAGAACAGTTCTGGAAACAACTCAATAAAGAACATCGCAAATTCTTTCCGAATCTATCCATAGACAAAAGTAACAATATTCAACAAGCCATACAGGAGGAATCTAATCGACTCCAAGAAGATTTAAAACTACGAGACAAGACAGCCAAAGACCTCATTCAAACCGAGATTTTTGAGTATACTAGCTTAAAAGATAAATACAATCGTGCGCTGCGAACAAACCCTGATTTTGTCGCCGCTGTTTCTTTAGATGCCGAACGGTCTGCCATTGACTTTGCCTTGCAAGAAAGTATGGAAGATTTGCAAAAAACATTGGGCAAAGAACTAAAAAGCAAACAATTGGATTACGATCATTTGTTTGAAAAAGAGGAGCGCACTCTTCGAAACTTAGAGCGTTCGCTTCAGCGAAAAATTGGGCAGTATAGAAAAAAAATGACACAGGCAAAAAAGCAAGAGAAACATAAAACCCTTCTTCAAATGCAACGCCAAATTCAAAAAGAGCTGTCAAATATTCCTAACAATATAGCGACTAAAATCACGTTATTTAAGGAGGAGATTGAAGCTTTTTTGCAACAACACAACATCCAAAATATTAACCAGATCAAAGACATCCAAACACCTGGGATTCTTACGCTAGAAGATGGGAAAAAAATCTCTATTGCTCCGCTAAAATATTACCAAATACACGAATTGTTAGAATGGTGGCTGTCTGCTAAATTAGAACATATTGAGTTGAGTCAAACGCTAAAAGATCAAATTGACAACCGTTATGACAAACAATTTTTAGACTACAAACAGGAACTCAAAACAGCCTTTCATACGGCTCAAAAAGATACGCTTAAACGCAAAGAATCGGTTCAAAAAGAAGTTGCCTTGATTCTAAAAACACTACGAAACAGGAACGAACCACAAATTTTAGCTCTAAAAGAAAAGTACCGTCAACAAAAAGAATTTCTAAACCGACTTTTTGACGAGCGGAATGTCGAAGAATCTGAAATTCACGAACGGTATCAAGCTAAATTTGATGCTTTGTTGGAAGCAGCACAAACAAGAGCTAACGCCACTCAGAAATTCATACAAGAAGTGTATCAAATCAATACGATTGATCCTAAAAACATGGCTACGTACAAAAAAAATCAAGCAAAATATGACTTGGGTTTAGAACGATTATTAGAGGAGTACAAACGTTTAAACATTAGTCATGTTCGTTATAAAAATGCAAAAACAAAAGCAGCAGAACAGCGTGAAATTGACTTCATGCTTCACCTAAAACAAATGCTTTTTATGGCTCCTATTTCTTGAGCCGATAAAAGCTAGCCTGTAATCTTGTTCGTGGTCCTTATGTTCCTGAACATGTTGCTTTTTTTGGGGCAATTATTTGCCTCCTAAGACCAAATCAAGTTTCTTTTAAGATAAACACACCTTCAAATGACTAAAAAAACAGCTTTAATTATCGGTGCTTCTGGCATGGTTGGAAAACAATTGGTTCAACAATTATTACAAGACCAACGCTACGAAAAAATTACTGCACTCGTTCGAACACCTTTAGAAATTAGACACGAAAAATTGATTCAAGTTCGCTATGATTTTGATTGGCCTGATGCTGATTTGGCAATCGGGGATGAACTTTTTTGCTGTGTGGGAACGACCATTAAAAAAGCAGGTTCACAAGCGGCTTTCCGAAAGGTGGATTATGATTGTATTGTGGAAACTGCTAAAATTGCTTTAGGCAATGGCACAAAAAAAATAGCCATCATTTCTTCTATCGGAGCAGATAAGGATTCTAGTATTTTTTATAATAAAGTCAAAGGCGAGACAGAAGAAGCCCTTCGAAAGTTAGATTATGAGGCTTGTTATATTCTACGACCTTCTTTATTAATGGGGGCACGAGATGAGTTGAGAATGGGCGAATTGGTCGGCAAATTAGCCATGACGGCTTTCTCTTTTGCGGTTCCTAAAAAGTATAAAGGAATTGAAAGCAAGCAAGTTGCCAAAGCAATGATTGCAGTCATGCATTCCACTAGAACGGGCTTTAATATTTTAGAATCAGATGAATTAAGCGCATTTTAAAGAGTTTTCAGATCAGTTTTTAAATTAAAAAGGAGACAATTTTTTGAAAATTGTCTCCTTTTTAATACTTCAATTCAGTTAGTCTAGCCGATCGTTTCACATTTGCTCCACAACCAAGCTTTTTCTTCGCCATTCAACGAAGGAGACAGCGCCGCATAAACCCGTTGGTGGTATTTGTTCAACCAAGCAATATCCAGCGGAGACATCAAGGACAAATCAATCAATTTTGTTTCTATTGGAAACAAGGTAATCGACTCAAATGCCAAGAAATCTTTATTTTTAGAAGAAGGCACACAAAGCATTAAGTTTTCGATCCGAATGCCATAAGCGCCTGTTTTATAAAACCCTGGTTCATTCGAGGTAATCATTCCTTCCTCCATAGCAGTAGAGCCACGTAGCGTGACCATACTATCTGCAAAACCTTGAGGCGGTTCGTGTACTCTCAAAAAGAAGCCAACACCATGTCCCGTTCCATGACCATAATTTAAGCCTTCGTTCCAAAGATTCATTCGCGCTAAAACATCTAGTTGCACGCCAGTCGTTCCTTTAGGAAAATGTACGTTTTGCAACGCAATATTCCCTTTTAAGACTAAGGTATAATGTCTTTTTTGTTCTTCTGTAGGCGTTCCAAAACAAATCGTTCTTGTAATATCTGTTGTGCCATCCAAATACTGACCACCACTATCAATCAACAACATTCCCTCATTTTCAATTGTAGCACAAGTGGCTTCTTCTGCATGATAATGGACAATTGCTCCATTCGATTTATAGCCAACAATCGCTGCAAAACTATCTCCTTTGTACAAATCTTGCTGACTTCTAAAACCACTCAATTTTTTAGAAACATCGGTTTCTTTTAGTGTTTTATTCTCAATGGTTTTTTCCAACCACTTAAAGAAGCGTGTCAACGCAATACCGTCCTTCACCATAACCGAACGAGAATGCTTAATTTCTGTCTCATTCTTAATTGCCATCATAGGCATAACAAGAGACATCCCCTTGATTAAGGTAGCTTTTATAGAAGGCACAAAAGACCAACTAAAGTTGTTTTTATCTACAAAAATAGTCTCGCTTTTAGGAATAATTTTTAATGCGGTACTCACTCCAATGTAATCCTTTAAAGAGACAGCAGATGCTTTTAGTTTATCTTTCAACACTTGAGGCACTTTATAATCCTTGATAAACAAGGTCACTTTTTCGGTACTCACCAACAAATAAGACAAGACTACAGGCGTATAATCTATATCCCAAGCTCTGATATTTAACATCCAAGCTATTTCATCCAAACCGCTAATAAGATAATGCTGTGCTCCTTTTTTCTTCATTTCAGCACGTAAATTAGCTATTTTTTCATCTCTATGCATGCCATTGTACTGCACATCATGTTCATAAGCAATCGTATCGGGCAAGGCTGGGCGATCTTTCCATACTCTGCCACTTATGCGTTGTACATCTTTGATTTGAATACCTTTAGGATTAGAATAAGATTCCAAATAGGCAACCTGTTCTAATGAAAACAAACGCCCCTCTATTCCTATCGTCGCATTTTCTGGCAATAAATCGCAAAGCCATTCAACGTGCTCTGGAGCATGTTGTACCTGTTGTTTGTGTAATACAATTCCAGTTCCCTCTAACTCGGTTTCTGCTTGTAAGAAGTACCTAAAATCGGTCCACAAAGCAGCATAATCTGCCAAAACAACCAATAATCCAGCAGAACCAGTAAAGCCTGAAAAATAAGTTCTGACCTTCCAATGTTCTGCCACATACTCGCTCTGATGCGGATCATTTGCAGGGATAATAAAGGCATCAATGCCTTCCGATTTCATCGCAACACGTAGTGCTTCTAAACGTTTTTTTATTGACATTCTATTCTTAAATTTTAAATTCTTACTACGATGTAAGCTTGTTGAAAAAACGTATTTTAGTATTTACTAAGGTCACCCACCCTTTATAATTAAAACATTAAAATACTGATAGTCAACAAAATGCAAAGTAGTTCTGTGTGTTTTTTTTTGTAATAAACTTCTAACTGAAGTTGAATTCGAGGACTAATGTAGTTACATTAGTAGAATAAAAGTAAAAACAAGCTTAAATTATTTTGAATAAGTACATTTTCTCTCCCCAAAGAGCTGCCCTACAAATTGTTATTCCTTCTATTAACTGGTTAACAATCAGTGCTTATTTTTACTCTTTTAAAAAATGACTGAGTACAGGACAAAAGTTTTTTTATCTAATAAAATATCGAATCTACTTAGCATTTTATTAGATGTTAGATCGCTCCGCTTTTAGATATTAGATTTTAGACCCAATTAGGGCTCAATTGGGTCTAAAATCTAACAGCGAAGCGATCTAGGATCTAAAAGCATGAGCGGAGAGAACGAGCAGGCTTGGTGCTGTGCACCAAAAGATAAGCTCGATCTAATCCTAGTTTTGGGTAGATTTAAGCTGTAAAATAGTAATTAATTATTTTTTGTCCTGTACTCAGAAAAAATGATTCTTTGACACCTTCTGTGTTAATATTTAAAACTTAGCAGATGGACAAAAATAATTAACCTTAAAATTAAGCCGATTTTTCGGGCGATCTTCCTTAAAAATCCTCGCTTTAGCCCGCTACCACGAAAATAACTGAAACGCTCCTAACCAAAGGCTATAAGTAGCAGCAGACTAAAAGCGCAGCCACTCCCTTTGTTTCCAAA